>NZ_CP124543.1:2808828-3120920 GCF_029953635.1 Halotia branconii CENA392
TTGTATCGACTGACAACACCAATGTCTCGACTAACAATGCGATTGTATCGACTGACAATACCAATGTCTCGACTAACAATGCGATTGTATCGACTGACAATACCAATGTCTCGACTAACAATGCGATTGTATCGACTGACAATACCAATGTCTCGACTAACAATGCGATTGTACTGGCCTGCAAAAATTAACCCACCTTACGTTACACAGCAACTATAAAAGACTTGTATGTACACGGTAGCCCAAGGGGAGACGGGGGTTTTCCTCATGAGGGACTATGTGCAGAGAGAATAAGGAGTTTTAGATCTCAATATATAAATTTCATCCCTTGATTCTGCAATGCCGTTTTTACTGGTGTTAAAATTGGTAGGCGATCGCTTCAGGTGTAAGAGGTATTTGCCCTAGCAGATGCGATCATTTCTGCTCCAATTGCTTGACAAATTCCCCATGTTCTGGTGAATTTAACCCCAACTGCAAGACCTCCAATACCCGCGCCATCTGATTATTTAAAAGTGGTTCCACCGCCAACCACAAACCTGGAAATACTTGAGAGCGAATAATCTTATCTGTATCGGGAGATAGCAATTGATAGTCGCCATCGACGAGATAAAACCATTCAATTTGATTATCGTAAGATTGCCAGATTACGTACTCCAAAACCCCATTACGACGATAAACTTGCTTTTTGCTACCCCTATCAATTGCGGCACTACTTGCGGCAACTTCCACAATTAACTCAGGCGATCCTTCAATATAACCATCGCTACTTAATCGAGTCTGTCCACCTTTAGCAGGTTCAATCAATAGTACCGCATCCGGTTGGGGTTCATTATCTAAATCTAGTCTGACTGTCGGTTCAACACTTAAGTCAACACCAAAAGTCATGGCTTGATAAACTCCTAACCAGGTCATCACTCGACTGTGAGGTTTACCATGCTGTTCATGTCTTAAGGGAGATGCCACGTAAACGATTCCTTCGATCAGTTCTGCTTTTTTAATGTGAGACGCAGCCGCATAACGTCGCTCAAATTCAGGACGAGTCAGGCGATCGCCACTTGCAAGCGGAGGTAAATATTTTTGAGGCGAATTGGATTGTGTTTGGGGTGAGTATTCTCTAACCATTTGCCAATCCTCATGATTGTCTGATCATTAACTGTAGCAAACCTTTGGATGTCAAAGCTAAAGCTGACTGTAACTTACGCTACAAAAAAAGGTTATCAAGTTTGCGATCGCTTGCTTTAAAGTTCACATTTAGTCAGCAACGTCATACACATACAATCTAACTGACAATCTCTTCTGGTTTTTGCAACCCAACTCGCCAACGCAACAGTGCCGCAGCAGCAGCCATAAAACTACCCCAAGCTAAAGGCAACCAAATAATCGCCCAATTGCCTAATGGCCACTCCACTCTCAGTCCTTCACCCAACCAATAAATGCCAAATCCCATTAGTAGCATTGCTGCGACAAATTTCATCGGCTTGACAGGCACGCGATTCAGTGGAGTTCTAAACAGAAATGCAATCACGGCCAAAGCTACTGCTGCAAATGAAGCACCACTAATCGCATCTATCCATTGACCTCCAGCAGCACCTAAGGTAACAACTGCGATCGCTACTTCTACACTATCTAATAGCGCACCTTTGAATGTGGTAACTACAGCAAACCAATTCCAGCCAGATGAGTTGTCTTCTTTTGCTAGTTCTGCTTCTAGTCTGTCTTCTTTGTCACCTTTTTGTTTGGGAATACCGCCGTAGTACTTAATAATTGAGCGTGTCCACTTCTGCCCAAACAAAAGTAGTAAACTACCTGCAACAATCCTCAAAAGGTCTACGGGGATGAGCGTCAAACTTTTCCCTAAGAAAAGTGAGCCAATGATTGTTAAAGCAATGCCACTACCAGAACCAACTAGGGCGTTACGCCAACCTGCTAGCCTACCGACAACAAGCACTATGCCTAGAATTTCGACTAATTCAATTAAAGAACCTGCAAAACTGGCAAGAAAGATTTCCCAATTCATAAAATTAATACCTTTTTTTAGTTGTGGGCATTGGGCGTGGGGCATGGGGCATTGGGCATGGGGCATAGGGAAGAAAAGGAATTGGGGACAAGGAGAATTGGAGAATTGGGGAAAAAACTGTCTCCTTGTCTCCCCTGCTCCCTGCCCCTTGTCCTCTTTCTCCCTGCTTCTTTTTTGCTTTAAGTGTAGGGAAAAAATCTCAATGGCCCGATTACAGACAGCTTGACTCGTGTGCCGACGGACAGAGATATGGTCGATGGTGTCCGTGCATATAACTTTTTACCTGAAGCAGTTCGTAAGCAGTAGCGATATTCACTACCTAAAAATCGCCGTGTCTTAATCATTGCTGCACCATCCTTTACTGGTTGCAAAATTATGTCCTCTTCTGGGATCATCACATCCCCGTTGTCTGTATCAGTGTGAAGGCTATAAACGCTAACTTTAGAGTTGTAGCCGTTTTGGGAAGATAGGCTATGAATACCGTTGTTTGAATTTTGTTCTTTGATGGCAAAACATCCAATTTCTGTTTCCCACAGGTTTCCTCTACGTCTAGCTGGGAGAAAGTTAGCTTGGGTGACAAACTCGGCAACAAAACGAGAAGCTGGCTGATGATAAATTGCTTCTGGTGTTCCTAGTTGCTCTAATTTACCTTGTTGCATGACAGCAACTTGATCAGCGATCGCTAGGGCTTCTTGTTGGTCGTGGGTGACAAAAATTGCCGAAATTTGCTGAGTTTTAAGAATTTCTAAGACTTCTTCTCGCAAACTCAGTCGCACTTGGGCATCTAGATTACTTAGTGGTTCATCTAAAAGTAAGAGTTTGGGCTGGGGAGCTAAGGCACGAGCCAAGGCTACGCGCTGTTGCTGACCTCCAGATAATTCATGGGGATAGCGTTTTTCTAATCCCGATAGTCTGACCAAATCTAATAACTCTGCCACTCGTTGCTGGCGATCGCTCATTTTGGTAGATTGCAAACCAAAGGCAATATTCTCCCTTACAGATAAATGAGGAAATAAAGCATAATCTTGAAACAACATGCCAACATGTCGCTGTTCTGGTGGTATCCAAGTACTCTTATTCGCAACTACTCTGCCAGCAATTTCCACAGTTCCCGTTTGCGGAGATTCAAACCCGGCAATAATTCGCAGGAGCGTAGTTTTACCACACCCAGAAGGGCCCAGCAACCCCAGCACCTCTCCTGATGCTAGTGTCAAAGTTACCCCAGCAATTACTGGGACAGCTTTTGGGGAAAACTTGAGGGTGATATTCTCCAAGCGTAAAATTGCCGATGTTGTCATTGCTCTAAATCCTGTGTTTCCCTCGAAGTTTGCTTTAATGGACTTCCAGAGAATAAATTATCCAATTTACTCAGATTTTATTTTTCTTACTCCCCCTGCTCCCTGCTCCCTGCCCCCTGCTTCTATAACGATGGGATATTTTTTTAGTTAGAAGTCCCTAATCAACCTCCCTTTGCAGGCTACGCTGTGCTTCTATAGTCAGTCCTTTGTAGCGGCTTTGAGACAACACAAATAATGTGGCACTAATCGAAACCACCAACATTACAAGAGCCGCCGCCGCCGCGTCACTATAAGAAACACTCTCAGTCGCTTTCCAAATATGGGTAGCTAGGGTATTGAAACCAATGGGAGCTAATAGTAATGTCACTGGTAACTCTTTGATTGCTGTTAAAAACACTAATGCGCTTCCGCCTAATATCCCTGGACTGACCAACGGTAAGGTAATTTTGATCAAGGTTTGCCAAGGAGTTTTACCTAAACTTTGGGCAGATTCTTCTAAGTTGGGATTGACTTGAAGCAGTGAACTTCGCACAGTGCCTACAGACTGAGCGATAAATAATACCAAATAAGCAAATATCAGCATGGGTAAAGTCTGATACAACCAAGGTAGATAATTTGCTCCCCAAAATACGAGAGAAAAAGCAACTACAATTCCTGGTAAACCAAAGCCAATATAACTACAGCGCTCAATAGCAGTAGTGATACGACTAGGAAATCGTACTGCCAAGATAGCGATTGGTAAGGCAAAGAAAGTGGCTGCGATCGCCGCTAATCCAGCTGCTATTATTGAATCCCCAGCTAATTGCATCAATTGCGCTAAAGAAATAATTTCGTTTGTGCCTGTGACAATTAATCCTCGTACTAACCAGAACGAAGTTACACCGACGGGTAACAATAGACCCAAGCTAACTACAGTTAGACAAAACAATATTGCTGGCACTTGCCAAATACCGAGATCAATCAATGCTGGTGGAAGGTAAGACTTTGTGGCACGAGTGTAGTAAGCAGCCCGTGAACGTGCTTTATATTCCAACCACAATAGCAGCAATACTAAACTCACTAGCATTAAAGCCAGTGCCGCCGCTTGATGGCGATCAAATGTATATTTGTATTGCAAAAAAATCGCCCGCGTAAAGGTATCAAACCGCATCACTGAAGTTGTGCCAAAATCTTGCAAGGCATTCAGCGCTACGAGTAATCCCCCGGCAATGATTGATGGACGCAAAGCAGGTAAGGTAATGCGAAAAAAAGTCTGCCGCTGGCTATAACCTAAACTCCTAGAGACTTCTTCAATTGCTGGATCGATACCTTGCCATCCAGCTTGAATACTCAGCAGTAAATAAGGATAGGAAAACAAAGTCAATCCCAAAATTGCCCCAGTCCAGCCGTAGATTTCTGGTAACTCCTGCACTCCCAAGGGTTTTAACCAAAGTTGTAACAAGCTACCTTTGGGGCCAAAAGCAGCAATTAAGGCAAAACCACCTACATAGTCAGGCACTGCTAGAGGTAAGGTGGTAGCAACTAACCAAAATCGCCGCCAAGGTAGGTTTGTCCGTATGGTTAGAAATGCTAGCGGTAAGGCGATCGCAGTTGCTAATAAAGTACTAATTAAGGCTACGCCCACGCTATTGAGTAATACTGTGAGGTTACGAGGGCGAAATACCAAAGCTAATAACCTTTCCTCACCCACACCAGCCACCCGGATCACTAAGTAAGTCAAAGGCAGTGCGATCGCTATAGCTGTCAATCCAGCTGTAACAATGAGAAATAAAGGTGGATGATGAGTTTTTGTGCCTGTAACTTGCATTACTTCTGGTAAAGATTGGAAAGCAGGGTAAGCTGTTTTGTAGTAAGGACTTTAGTCCTTGCATTAAGCGCTAACTAAGAACCTAAGAAAATTAGCTTGATGGACTACTAGTGGTCTATTGCAAAAGTTTTGATAAGTTAATCAGCTTTTCAATTTCTCTTATTTCTCTCTTCCTTTGTGTACTTTGCGTACTTGGCGGTTCGTTATTTTACCACTAAAAATTAATGGGACAGACTACTAGTTAAACCAAACCAGCTTCTTGGAGTAATGAAAGTGTGCCTTTAAGATCTGAAAGTTGGCTCAAATCAAGCTGGGGAGACTTTAGCTGATCGAGTGGAACTTGCTTTTGGGATACTGGAATGCCTTTCACCAACGGATATTCGTAAAACTGCTGAGTGAGGTACTTCTGCACATTTGGACTGAGCATGTAGTCTACCAATTTTTCAGCATCACTTTTTTGATCAGTGGTATTTAGAACTGCTAAACCAGCTACGTTAATCAAAGATCCGGCATCACCGCGTGTATGGTGGATAGCTACAGGAAAATTAGGATCTTTGGTGGTAAACCGATAAAGGTAATAGTTATTCACTAATCCCAAAGCAACTTCTCCCCGACCCAAAGCCTCAACGATCGCACTATTGCTACTGTAAGCTTTAGCTTGATTGGCTTTCATTCCCTTCAACCACTCCAGGGTTTTTTGTTCGCCCTCTAGGAGTCGCATTGCGGTGACAAATGAGAGAAAAGAACCATTAGTAGGGGCCCAACCGACTTTACCTCGCCATTTGGGATCGCTTAGTTGCATTACACTCGTGGGGAGTTCGCTAGTTTTAACAAGTTTGGTGTTGTAGTCAATTACCCGTGCGCGTCCAGAAATGCCAACCCATTGTCCTGTAGAAGAGCGAAATTGTCCATCAACTTTGTTTAGTAGTTGGTTAGGGATAGTCAAGGTTCGCTTTTCTTGGGCTATCGCTCCCAAAGAACCAGCATCTTGAGCATAAAACAAATCTGCACGGCTATTTTTACCTTCTTCAATTAAGGCGATCGCTAATTCTGTAGAGTCACCATACCGCACTTCAATATTTATCCCCAAATCTTTCTGAGCTTTTTCAATCAGGGGTTTCATGATTTTCTCTTCTCGCCCTGAATAAATTGTCAGCGTTTTCGGGGTAGCTGCCACAGAAATTCCTATTCCTGTACTCAACAGCATACCAGCGATGATAAGTGAAATTCGCCGCACTCCAATTGACACCATTAAATTAACCTCCGATTTCAGATCAGGGCTGTAGATAAATATTCTGAAAGCTTTGGAAAGATTAACGGATATTTTAAATAAGGAGAGGTTACATCAAAGCATGAATTAGTTTAAGTTTAGGCAATCAACAGGTTAAGAGTTACCTTGTATTCTGAAAGAAGAACTTACGGTTTTTGCTGAGATTTTGATCAGCTAACTTTACGAATCTTTTACAATTACTTCGTATTTTCCCTTAATCCGCAAAGTTTTCATCAATATCTTTAATAACCTATCCGCAATCCTACGAATTTAGTTTAGTAGTTGGATATATAACTATGAAAATTAGCAGTATCCAACTTGATGAAGCGATCGCATCCGCATCTTGTCAAAGTTGCCATGATAGTCTTATTATCTTTTGGCAGTCTCGGTATTATCAGCGGTAGTTTTTTTCTCAAAAAAGCTTTCAGCAACACTAATGAGCCAGAATTAATCACTGATCCGGCAAGATACAGTGAAATTCGGCATCAACTGTGGTCTAATAATGACCAAATCAAATATTTTCCTGATCAAATTCCTACTGATACTAAAAGTGTTCGTATTGCTTACTCTCCAGGATTTTTACAAGGAGGTAGTTATTTCCAGGTTAGATTGAAACAGTCACCACAAAAGATTCAAAAATTACTTTCACAATACAGAAATATTGCTCTACATACATATAGAGGTGGTAGTACAAACGACCACGTTAATTTACCTAATGGTGTACCCACAACTTTCTTCTACACCAGCGACTCGCCTACGGAATCTTTTCCCCCTGGTTATGAAATCTTGGTATTAGATGCACAAGATCGAGGAACTCCCGGTTTCAAATGGAATCATGGCAATAGCCACGGCGTAGCCATTAATAATTTAACCTCAGAAATTGTCTATTGGGCTGAACAATGGTAGTAGCGCGACAAGGCTAAATTGAGAAACTTCCAATTAAAAAAATAATCAATCGTTGTGCAGGCAGGGGGGCAGGGGGCAGGGAGCAGGGGGAGAAAGAAAACTATCATCTAAATAAATTGGTTAATTTATTCTCTGCAAGTCCCTGATCCAAAAAATTTGTAGGTTGGGTTGAAGAATGAGACCTAATGTCCTGACTAGTGTTGGGTTTTGCTTCCCTATGAGACGCTACCCGTAGCTTGCTTCGACCTAAAAGTATCTCAAACTAAATAAACATTATTTATTTAACATCTTGCAAAGTTACTGCCAATTCATGCTGTAACAAGTTCTTTCCTTTCTTTTTGGCAAAATACATGAGATTATCTGCCCTTTCGATCATTTCATTGACTGAATCTGGAGGATCGCTAAAAGTAATAGCACCAATACTAAAAGTTACCGAAAAACCTTGTTGTTTCATAGAAGCTACCAAAACTCTTTGAACTCTATAAAGCACTACTTCTGCCGATTCATAGCTAGTGCGTGGTAGCAAAATGGCAAATTCATCACCACCAATTCTAGCAACTATATCAATTTTTCGGAGAGTATTTTTGGCAACATCAGCTACTAAACACAAAAGGCGATCGCCTACACTATGTCCGAACTGATCATTTATTTTTTTAAAGTCATCAATATCAATATAAGCAAGTGTTAAACTTTCTTGATGTCTTAAAGCTTGATTAATTTCACGTTTAGCTAGCTCTAGGAAAAACATCCTATTTATTAATCCTGTCAAAGCATCAGTTCTAGCTAATCTTTCGAGATTTTTTAATGTAGATTTAAGTTGTGATAATAAATAGTTAGTAAATAAGAAAAAAGCTAGATTTACAATTGTATTCCAGTAAGGTACAAAAAATACTGAAGAACAATTTAATGGTCTGGGATTGACTATTAACCATGTCACCGAACTGATAATAGATATTAATATTCCAATAAAATTACCACCTATCCATGTAGCAATACCAACAGGAAATAAATATAAAATTGACACAGACATATCTGATGGGATGTAGTGGTCAATTAAGCCCATGATGCCAATCAGACAGATACTTAGTAATATTGAGAACGATAGAGGTTTTGCGTCTAATTTTTTAATTAAATACATAAGTAAGTTAATGCAATAAAATCAAACTATGTAAAGAAAAGTAAATAAGGCTCAAACGCTTTCTCCCCCTGCCCCCTGCTTTGTTCCAACAATAATTATTTACACCGACCTACTTATATATTCCCTCGGTTTAACTGCACCATTACGTGCAATCCCTTGTGGGTATTGACTATAGTCTGTCGGATTAGGTTTCTTTTAACTATGTATTTTATACTTTACCAATGTTTAACTAAACTGAAAATATTTCTTGAGTACAGTTTATATACTTGTGAATTGCTGTATCAAAATATAGATGAAAATTTAGAGAATCAGATCCCCGACTTCTTAAAGAACTTGGAGATCTTGTTGTTCACGAATGATTTAGTAGTGCTATACATAGGTGTGGCTCTTCGTAGACATTGCCTCAAGGTTATAGATGCGTAATACCTGCATCGATACAAAAGCATTAATATATATTTTTAGACACTCACTTTTAAAAATGCTGGAATTATATTTACTATATTGTCGGCTATTTTGACACCAGCAAGTTGATGCATATATGCTACATTTAGCTGATGCGATATCTACGACGGGCTATGCCTACGCCTTCATTGATAGCAGATACAATCGAGTGAATTTGATGATTTTAGGAACATAGGCGATCGCTTGCTTAGTAAACATAATTATCCATTAGCAAAAGCTTAAAAACTACCTGCTTGTATTAGCAACTTGGGTTAGTAAAAATTCATTATCTGCACTTATAGCAGTTCCTAATTATATGAGGTACATAGCCACTAGTACCGCAAGGTGGAATTAAAAATTAAAAATGAATACAGCATAAGCTTTTCATCAATTTGGAATGGGTGGTTTATTTTTGCTGCACTGTACTAGCCCCCAGTCCCTGATCTTAACGAGATGTACCTTATTCAAACGAGAAGCGCTATATACACTAATCATGCAATGAAGAATCTGGCATAATCGTTTCCTGAAGATTCACATTAGTAAGGTTGGCTCCCCTAATATTAGCTCCTCTAAGATCAGCCCCTGCTAAGTTCGCTTTGCTGAGGTTAGTCCAACTCAAATTAGCACCTCTCAAGTCAGCTTGACTCAAGTTAGCCCGCGATAGGTATGCACCGCTGAGGTGAGCTTTACTGAGATTAGCTTTGTAAAGGTCAGTTTTGTAAAGGTAAGCCCCCATCAATTCTGCTTCGTGTAAGTTTGCGTCGCTGAGGTCAGCTGCGATCAAATTAGCTTCGATCAAGTTGGCAAAACAGAGGTTAGCCCGAATCAGCTTTGATGAACCTAAATCAGCATCTCTCAAGTTAGCATTTCTCAAGTCAGTTCCAATCAAATTAGTATTAGCAAAAGTAGCACTAATCAAATTCGCTTCACTTAAATCAGCACCTATCAGATTACTGTGACTCAAATCTACCTGTGTCAGTATTGCACCACTCAAGTTTGCGACACTGAGGTCTGGTTCAATATGAGGATTTTTCTTTCTCCACTCAATCCAGGTGGCTGCACCAGCTTTTAGTAAAGCCAGATGCTCTCGATTTGCCATTTTTTCTCCTTTAATGCTGACGACTAATCTGGGGATTTACCCGACCAGCTACACTTTCAATTGCTGTTAATGCTCCTGCCGCACCTGCGAGAATATCTCGTTCTTGTCCACCCAAGTAAAGTCGTCCAAAGCTACCTACAGCTTGAACCTCAAGGATGTTAATTAACGCCGCTTTCTCCGCTTCGTTGGCAGCCAATGCAGCATAAGCGGCAGGTTCAACTTCTAATACATATAGGGTTTGCCCTGCAAGTAGTAGCTGTCCCCGACGTGTGCGATTAATCAGTTGCGTTTGGTAAGCATCAATGTTGCGAATAATTTGGCTAGAAACCACACGGGGTTTGAGACCTTCATCTCTACGGACTCCTAGGGTTGCTAATATAGCTTGACCAGCAGATCGTGTTTCGCCTTGAGAGCTAGAATGAACTTCTAATAGACCATACAGCCGTTCAACTACCTGTACTCCCGGACGAACAGAAGCAGCTTTGAGCGCTACATCAGTAATTCGATTAATTTCAATACCAGGAGAGATTTCAATCCACAGTGATGTATCTCCTGGTAATGGTAAAAAACCTTGGGCTACTGTTCCCATATATGCTGCATGTTGAGGTTGCAGATTGTCGAGAAATACAAAACTGCGTAATTCTATGCCCAAGATTTTGCTCTCCAGTCATCAGGGTAAAAATATTTGTTGCAATATATGAGTTTACCTTTAAACTACCATAAGCCTAAATGCGGGACTTATTAAGCTCATCTCACCCCTGAAAGGGACGAAATTTCGTCCCAGTGATCAGTGGTCAATAGTCAGTTTTTTTTGCTACTTACCACACTTCGGCTAGCGGTAGTCGAAACTCAACTGCCGCGCAGCGCTGTACTGACTTGTACTGAGTTTAGCCTGAGCGTTGGTTGCTGAGTTTCGACTTCGCTCAACTGCCGCGCAGTCGAAGCAAGCCGAAGGGCGTAGCCGAAGTAGCCTGTCGAAGTGTCGAAATTCAGTGCATCGCTGACTACTGACATCTGACGGCGACGGGGCGGGCGATGGTTACTGAGCGACTTGTACTGAGTTTAGCCTGAGCGTTGGTTGCTGAGTTTCGACTTCGCTCAACTGCCGCGCAGTCGAAGCAAGCCGAAGTACTATTACGGACATTCCTCTCAGAAGTAGATTTTCCGTCGCCTTTTGATGAAGTAAACAGTAACTGATAACTGTTTAGTTAACCCTGGTTTAAATTTGCCACTGTATAATAATCCAGGCTTGTAATACTTAGAGCGATCGTGGCGAAAATAAAACTGCCAACGCCTATACTTCTATTTTTTCTATGCCTTACTCTATTGGGCGTGCGTTCATTTGGACAAACAACTATGAAATCATCGCCGCAACTGCTGACTGACCCATTTTTACAATTGCCAACAGCAACTTCAGTACAAGTAGTGTGGTTTACCGAATTTGCTGGTAATAAACATATAGTTACCTACGGAGAGAAACTTGATCAAACTTCTTGGGCAAGTACAACTAAACTCAGTCGTACACGCGAAGACCAGCAATCAAAAGTAGCAAATCAAACATATAAAGAGCCTGTAAAACGTGACATCTGGCGACACGAAGCAGAAGTGACTGGGTTAACTTCTGGGGTGCGGGTTCCTTATCGAGTCATGAGTGTGCGTGAAGATGGAGCTAATATTAGCAGTGATGTTTTTAGCCTTGCGCCCAGTCCCAAACTAGGTACACCATTAAAAATTTTACTCACCTCTGACCATCAGTTAAAGCCGATGACAGCGGCAAATCTGCAAAAAGTGGTGGAGACAGTAGGACGAGTTGATGGGGTGTGGTTCGCTGGTGATTTAATTAATGTTAGCGATCGCGCTTCGGAATGGTTTGATGATCATCGAGGCGGCGCGTTATTTCCTGGTTTACAAGGTCGTGCCAAATATGAAATGGAACATAATGGCATTAAGACAATCTACACTGGGGGTCAAATAATTCAACACGCTCCCATGTTTACGGCCATTGGTAATCATGAAGTGATGGGACGATTTGCAAGAAAGGACAGTTTGAACGATGAATTTGATGATACGATTCCCCGTGCGGTTGCTCAAAAATTGTATAGTGGTAAATCGCTTATAAATAATTCTTTTAATACCGTTACATACGAAGAAATTTTTACTCTACCCAAAAGTCAAGAGGGTGGCAAAAAATATTATGCAGTCAGCTTTGGTGATGTCCGTTTGGTAGTACTGTACATCACAAATATGTGGCGGAATCCTAACTTAGATCCGAAATATAAAGGTAGATACAGAGAAGCAGAAAAGGATTTACATAATCCTGAAAATTGGGGTTATGGACAGATTATTTATGAACCGATTACTAAAGGCAGCAAGCAGTACAATTGGCTAGAGACAGAACTCAACAGTCTAGAGTTTAAACAGGCAAAATACAAAGTCGTGATGTTTCATCATCCACCCCATACATTGGGTGATAACATCGTCCCTGCTTATACTGATCCAGTGCAGATAATTGAACGGGATGAAGAGCGCAAAATCAAAGCAGTACGTTACGAATATCCTAAGGATAAAGATTATATTATTTGCGATGTTGTACCTTTACTAGAAGCGGCTAATGTGCAACTCGTATTTTATGGGCATTCCCATTTGTGGAATCGCTTTATTAGTCCTAGCGGGATGCATTTTCTAGAAACATCTAATGTGGGCAATACTTATGGTGCTGCCTGGGGTAACAGAAAGCGAGATGTACCAGTTGGGTATAAAGAAGATTATGTGAAACTTGGCGATCCTAATGGATTGGAACCAGTAATGCCGACCATTGACTCTTTATTAAATAAAGATGATCAGGCAATGCCTTATATTGCCAGTAATAATATTACAGTTTTTAGCATTTTTGATACAGGTACAGGGATTATCAGTAGCTATCGTTTTGATACCCGTAAACCTGACTCAGAGGTTGTCAAGTTTGATCAATTTAAATTGAAATAGGATTTACATCTACTTGAATCGTTGAATATTACACTGATACTCTTAGTACTTAAAGATCCAAGTTGGGTTCGCTGCGCTTAAGCCAACCTACGCCTAATGCACTAAATTAAGCTTACCACGCCACTAAGAGCAATTTGCTTTTTTTCGTCGACTTACTTATTTGGATTTAGATTATCCCCAAAAATCAACGCTAAAATTAGTAGTGTCAGTATTTGCAATATTTAAAAAAATTATGATATCTGCTGACAAAAATTTTTTTCTTTTAACAATTCTACCCTTAGAAAATGGCGACAAGTTGACCCGTGATGAATTTGAACGGCGTTATCGTGCTATGCCTAATCTGAAAAAAGCAGAATTGATTGAAGGAGTTGTTTACGTGGCCTCCCCATTAAGAATCAAAAGTCATGGCGAACCCCATGCTTACATTATAGGTTGGTTGGCTACATACAAAGCAGCTACGCCAGGTGTGGGTTTGGCTGATAATACCACAGTCTTAATAGATGCTGATAATGAACTGCAACCAGACGCTTTATTGAGAATTGAGATAGATGGACAATCGCGCATTAATAAAAATGATTATGTAGAAGGAGCGCCAGAATTAATTGTAGAAATTGCTGCTTCTAGTGCTTCATACGATTTACATGAAAAACTGAAAGTTTATCGTCGTAATCAAGTCCAAGAATATTTAGTATGGCGAGTTTATGACCAGCAATTTGATTGGTTTAAATTAGATAAAGGTGACTATACACAACTTGAACCCTCTACAGATGATATAATTTGCTCTCAAGTTTATCCCGGTTTATGGTTAGCAAAATCTGCATTACTAGCAGGAGATTTAGCTACAGTGTTAGCCATTTTGCAAAATGGATTATCTACCCTAGAACATCAACATTTCGTGCAAAGATTAGCTAGATAATTTTCCAACAACTAATAGTTTGCCAATCTAGGGGAAAAATATTCTCAAACTCTTTTGTATTTACTCTCTTTTATACTTGTTCACTAACTCTAAACGCGATAATGCACTTGTAGCTGATTCTCGTACATAAGAGTCGGCAGATTCATCATTCACAATTGCTGTGAGTACATCTGCTCCTCTGCTGTCGCCGACGGTAGCAAGAGCATTGACGATGGTTACCGCCAAAGCCACATTATCTGTTGTTTCCAGAGATTCAAGTAAAATATCCAAGGCTGGGACACCAATCTCACCTAAAGCCATAACGCATCCAATGTTGACAATGGGATTAGGGTCATTGAGTCCAGTTTTTAATGCTTGCAAACCTTCAGCAGCGAAAGGAACATCTGGATGGTTAACGGCAATTTGAGCCAAAGCTTTGGCAGAACTGCCTCTAACAGTCACATTGTCACTGTTCAGCAAGGGATCAATTAAGGGAATAGTAGCATCTGGACCAATCACTCCCAATGCTTTAACAGCAGCCCGTCGATAAACAACATCTTCTTCACCCAGAATACTTATCAGTCGAGGAATGGTAGTTTCATCTTGAATTTCAGCTAGTTCTAGCATCGCCCGTTCCCGTAAGTTGGGGTTAGGATGTTTGAGTTGTTGAAAGAGTTCGTCTTGAGTCATTTTAAATTATGAATAATTGGGCATTGGGCATTGGGCATGGGGCATGAAGAAAAAGAGGAATTAGGGACAAGGAGAATTTAGATAATTGGGGAAAAAACTGTCTCCTTGTCTCCTTGTCTCCCCTGCCCCCTGCCCCCTGCTCCCTTTCCTCTTCTCTTCCCCTGCTTCTTTATTAGTCTCTAGCTTTTTCTCTAATCAACCAGTCTTGATCGTTAGCGGCAATTTCACGACTACTGGTATCGCCAAGTTTTTCTAATGCCATGAATGTCGCATATTTTAAATCCCAGATTTTGGTTTGTAGGGTTTTTTGCAGTTCGGGGATGGCGCGACGATCGCCTAGTTCACTGAGGGCGATCGCAGCAGCGGCGCGAGATTTCTGAAACTGCGGTTGAGGGTTGTGCAATGCTTCTATTAAAAGCTCATAAGCAGGGGCATGTTGAAGCCAGCCGAATAGCTTGATCACATGAAAATGTGCGCCATAATCGCTGTGAGCTTCTTCCGTGTATGTGGCAAAAAGGGCGGTGGGTGCTGTGTCTGCGTAATGTTCAAGAATAGTTTTAGTGGCTAAATAACAGCGCCCAAAGTCTGTTTCATACAACTCACGTATCAGAAATGGCAGGGTTGGTAGTTGATCGTAGCTGTGTACCAAATCTAAATCTTGAGGATGGTCGCGCAATGTTTGCTCTAAATAAGGTTGAATTTTAGTGTAGGCAAGCGCGCCTGTAGAAATACCAACTTCTGCTAGCATCCGAATTGCCCGTAACCGAAAGACAATAGATACCGGACACCGAGCAATATTAGGAATGGCATCGTAATATCTAGCATCGATCAAATCTTGGATCGATAACCGACGGGCAAATACATTTTGGTGTTGCAACAGCGCTACTACCCGATCCATCTGAGAATAGTCTCTAGTAAATCGGCAGACTGCGGAAATAGCTGCACTGGCTATAGGTGCGTCATCGGCATTGACGAATTTGCGAATCCTTTCTAATGCAGGTTGGTAATCTAACTTAGTCAAAGTATGGATAATTACTCGATATGTTTGCCCTGGTTTTTCCAGCAATTGGGCAACTTCTTCTAAGATATCTGAGTCTTGAGTACCAATTTCTGCGATCGCCCAAACGGCATTTTCCACGGTGTAGCAGTCTTCATCTGCTAAACAGGTGCGAATGACGCTTAAGGCTGGCTTTGCCTGTAGCCGTCCTAATATCTCCACTGACTTGCGCCGCACAATCCGGTTATCTAGCGAAGGGTCAGTTTGTTGCACCGCACGTATTAAGGCATTGATTGAACGCTCCGTTGGAAAGTTCACCAAATGAGAAGCCGCAATATAGCGTGAGTCATCTTCATCTATCTCCTCTTGAGGCGTATCTAAAAGGGTGATAGCTTCGTCTTCTGTCAAATTGAAGAGATTAAAAAAGCGTTTATCCATTAGTCTTAGTAGTCAATGACCAACCGCGATCGCAAATGATAATTTTTTACTGTTACAGATATAAAAGTATAGAACAGACATTTCTTAGTGTCTTAGTGCCTTGGTGGTAAAAATTATTTATAAACCACTAACACATAAAAACAAGCCCGAAAATTCTTTGCCAGTACTCAACCTTAAATTAGGTAAAGCAACACGCCAAGAACTCTCAGGCTTGTAGGATAAGATTCTTATCCTGTCACAAAATTACAATTCAACTATGATAGAGAGTTGATTGCGTAGTCGAGAAGAGCATTGTACTCAACCAATGCTTGAGCAGACATATCGCGAGGAGCGCAACCACGGTTACGAGCGAATCTCAAAGCTTCAACGTAAGGAGCAGTTGGCAAGTTCAAAGCACGATAAACTTCACGCTGACCAGCAATTCCCCACTCATCGAGAGGGCCTGTACCGCCAACAATCAAGCTGTACTGAATTAGGCGCATGTAGTGTTTGATGTCACGCGCACACTTGTCTTTGAAAACTTGGCTAGAATTAGCTTCACCGTCATTGTTCAAGTAAGGATACTTCTTGATAGAAGCATCGTAAGCTTCTTTAGCTACGTTATCGATGTTGCTAGCTAGTTTTTCAGCAGCTTCCATACGAGCTGTAGCGCGCTGAATACTACCTTGAACAGATTCTAGGTCAGAGGTGCTGGGGAAGCGACCGGCTGCATCAGCAGACGCGATCACGGTGGTAACAACTGATTTCATGCTTATATCTCCGAATGGATGTTATCAGAACGTTTCGGTAATCGTTTTGAATTTTGAGTTTTGAGCTTAAGTCTCTAACTCACTATTTCTGTTAAGGATTAGCTTAGAGCAGAAATAACGCGATCAAAGTAACTAGCTGCTTCAGATGTCAATCCAGAACAGTCGCCTTGGGTTGTAGTCATCTTGCGGAAACGCTTACCACCGTATTTTTCTGTGTTGGTCTCATTGATATGAGCCAAAGAGCTAATCTTCATGATTTGCACAGCACGTACAGTGGAGGTTGTAGGTACGCCTAGAGCAGCATAGGTTTCTTTCAAACCGTTCAAGCAACGATCATCCAATACGGAAGCATCACCAGAAAGTAGCGCATAGGTGATGTAACGTAAAACGATTTCACCATCGCGTAGGCAAGCAGCCATGCGGCGGTTAGGGTAGCAATTACCACCAGCTTGGATTAAACCTTGGTTTTCGCAGATCATTCCAGCTACAGCATCAGAAACGATACAGCTAGCGTTGCTGGCGATCGCATTTACAGCGTCCAAACGTTTGTTGCCTTCAGAAAGGAAACTTTTCAGGTTAGAAATATCGCTACCGCTGAGGACAGAAGTACTAGCATCTGCTGAGACTACGGCTCTAGAAAAAGCATCAAGCATTGAGCTCTCCTTGTTAGTAAATCAGGATGTCGCCTGTCGTTTGACTACGACGATATAGAACATAAAAGATGACGGGTGCTTGAGTCTCAGTTATGAGAAACAAAGCAACAATCCTTAACATATACAACACAACCCCCAATCGAAATAACTCTAATTGGGGGCAATATTACTAAATATTCAAACTTAAGGAAGAACTGCTTGAGGGTAGATTGCGCTTATTACTGAGAAGTAGGACTAAACTTGCTTGAGCAGATGCTTAATCACATTTTCTTTAATCATTAATTGCCGCAGTACTTCTAAAAGAAACGTTTGCGCTTGGTCTTGACTCAACCCCTTTACTTGTTCTTCATAAACCTTGAGGTTGAAACTTTGCTCTAAGCTCAGTTTTGTTGGCACATCCATAGTTGTCTACTCTCCTGCTTCTCGCAATATTGCCTCGTTCAATTTCCTGATACCATATTAACAAAAGTAACACATACTTGACAAGTGAACGTTTTTAGACGTTTCCGAATAATGTAGGGCATTGGGCATGGGACATAAGAAGCAGAGGGGCAGGGTGCGGGGAGCAAGGGGGATAAAGAAAAATTACCTCTTTCTCCCGAAGTTGCTCCACTTGGGGAGGCAGCCCGGTCTTGTTGTTCCAACAAAGAGGGACTGCCGAACCCGGAGGGGGAAACCCCAAGACCGCACTTCTCTCCTTTTCTCCCTGCTCCCTGCCTCCCCTACCTCCCCTGCCTCCTCTGCTTCCCCTGCTTGCCCAAATGTATCAACTTTAAAGTGAACGGTATTACCCTTTAACCTTTTCCCCTCTTGCTGCTCCGCTGCACCCTGCTCCTTTTCCTCTTTCTCCTTTTCTCCCTCATCCCCTTTACTCACAACTCAGTTTGGAGTTTTATGATGTAAAGGGTAGAGTTACTTAATTTTGAATACTAAGAAATATCACTGAATAGGAGTCAGATTTCTATCTATGGATGCAATGGAGTTCTTTCAACTTAGTACTGGCAAGTGGCGATCGCAAAGAACCACCCACCACCTCGCCTTTAAACGTTCAGAAAAGGGTGAATCTGAAATTCAGATAAAAGCTCTCGCAGCCGATGATCCACAAATAATTGAGATTTGCCAACTTCATCAATTTGATCCTAGTTTGGCGATCGGCGGAGCTTTTGTCACTTGGCACGGCTCGATGGGATGGGATAGAGACGAAGAAAACCACGAAGGTTCTACTGTGTTCTCATTAGTGCCAGATACTACTGATGGACGACAAGGAACACTATTAAGGGAACGAGGCTATGCCGAAATTGTCCCTGTAGCAGGTCGCTACCACATGGATGATGAAAACGGGTTAGTGTTAACAACTGAGTACGAAACCATGAGTTCCATTGAACGATTCTGGTTTGCTAGCCCTAGCCTACGGATGCGGACTAGCACTGTTAAGCGATTTGGAGGTTTTAGTACCGCTACATTCTGCACCGAATTTCGGATTGCAGACGCTGATGGTGTTCCCTCAAAGGAAGATGAGGCTGAACTCTCAAACTTAACCCCTGAGGAGATTCAGCAATCCGTTGAGCCGACAAAATCCTTATCCTTCTTTGGCTGGTAAATTGCTGATTACAACCAGTGCCG
This sequence comes from Halotia branconii CENA392, assembly GCF_029953635.1. NCBI lineage: Bacteria > Bacillati > Cyanobacteriota > Cyanophyceae > Nostocales > Nodulariaceae > Halotia > Halotia branconii. The sequence goes on from NZ_CP124543.1 coordinate 2,827,835, forward strand.
ATCCTTTTACCCGTGGGTTAGATTACCTGTATGGCGCTCGTAGCTTGGCTTTAGATCCAGAGATGGTGGATGTAGTTTACGACTTAGACAAACGCATTCCCATCTGTAACTGGATTGCCAATCATATAGATGCGGTTAACGCCGAACTCAACGCCTGTCTCCAGGCGTGTCATGACTGTTTTCATCCCTGGCAGCAGCGTACAGTTCAAATCTTTGCGGCTCCCTTGGCGCAGTCTTTTGGGATTGATGGTCTTTGTAATCTTAAAACGAACCCAATTACTATTTTGATTGATGTAGGACGAGTAATACCAGAAGACTGGTTAGCACTGGTTATACACGAATATGCTCATGCTCATGCAGGTTTTCCTGGTCATCACCAAGAGTTTGCTAAATCTTTATCGCACTTGTGTTTAGGACTAGCGATCGCACCTCCCTCTTATCAACCTAGTATGGAAGCTAGCTTACGGTCTTATCCCTACTGTCACCCAACCCAAGATCCCTTGGCGTTTTGGCAAGGATGAAGGGTAGAGACCCTGACTGTCTTATTGGTATATAACCACTAATTTGAAAGCTTGAATCCTACTAAAATCGTTAGTAAATAAGCTTATATATACTGATTAGACAGTCAGGGTTCACAAGCCTTGATATAAGTTTTAATTTCTCTCGTAATTTGTCATAATTGCTTCAAGAATTTTTACATAAAAAGCACGTCCCTGGGCATAAACATCTGGGAAACGAGAGAGATGTTTAGTGGTTTCATAAAGTATTGGACTGATCCACTGAATTGCTTCAAGTGCATTGTCATATTCTTCTCTTAGATTGCTTTTATTCCATACAGGATTGTGGTGAAAGATTTGATTTCGTAATTGATTTATTGAGGTGAATGTTCTAGATAGTGTGCTTCTAGTGCGTCGGCTCTTTGGAAGATGAGGTAAGAACTCTTTATCCTTAAATAATCTTGGATACAGCTTATCTTTGCCCTCATATCTAGCGTATGATAGAGATACCCAAAAACCAAGATTCAGCTCTGATATTAAATTTCCCGTCGATATACTTTGGTTTTTTTTGTTTAGGCTTTTAATAGCAGTTTTGACAGATTGTATTCCTTCAGGTTGTAATATTTGTGAGTCTATTTTATCCAACCAATCTTCGTAAAATAATCGTGATATTGCCTGGTGCAAATTATTTCTTAAAGCAATTTCAAAGCTATGAAGAACAGGATAAAAAGCTTCACATAGCCCAATATTCCATAAATAGGTAGATAGTAAGTCTAATTCTTTATCCGATGAGGAGCTTCTATATGCCTCAAGTCTCTTTGGAGATATTGCTCGTTGAAAACGTAAAAACTTGTAACTAGGTCGCTTTGGCTTCATCTTTGTTATAATGCAGATGAGAGTCCCTGGTAACTCCTCTCCTAGTTTCGCCTAGTGATGAGCCAAGGGTAAGAAAAATGACAATTTCCAATTGTACCTCAAAATCAAAAACATCGGTCTTCCGCCGATACTGCGTTAATGCAGATAGATTGGGGATAATGCAGTGGTTTTTTCCACTGCATTTCTCATATTATGTCTCTTTTTATACACAGGCATCATGATTCATATCTGTTCCAAGCGGTTTAACACTGCGTTGCAGCGGACGGACGGAAGCTGCTGGTGTGGATTTTGAGGTTATCTGCCGCCGCTGCACTTCACCATTCGACTGTTTAATTTATCGGCTAGAGCATAACCTAAAAATTAACTGTGAGATAAGGTAATTCAACTCACATCTGAATTTAGCAATTCAAGTTCGACAGCAGTGATTTTGATGATTATTTAAGCAGCCGCAGTGTTTTCTTCCAAATGAGCGATCCAGCAGTGCCTGGAATTAACACTGTAGTGCCATTCCCCCATGCCTCAGAGATGAAACTCAAATTAACTTATGTAACGCTTCATTAAACTAAATCGAATGAAAGTACCTCTTAACCGTATGATTGTGATTAATTATCTAAAATATTTGTAAGGAAAGGGAGTTTTTTCGGCGTGGCAATTCCTCTTTTAGAGTATTCCCCATCCTCTCAGAATCAGCGTGTTGTCGGGTACGAAGTTCCAGGGGAAGAACGACCCCGTGTCTACTCTACAGAAAACCTGCTTTCCACTACTGAACTGGACGAGTTGATTGAAGCAGCATATCGTCAGATTTTCTTTCATGCATTTGCTGCGGATCGTGAACGTTTTCTAGAGTCCCAACTTCGCAGTGGTCAAATCACTGTTAGAGACTTTGTTCGTGGCTTGTTGCTGTCTAATACCTATAAGCGTAGTTTCTACGATCTCAATAGTAACTATCGCTTTGTAGAGCAGACAGTACAGCGAGTACTGGGTCGTGATGTTTACGATAATCGCGAAAAACTTGCTTGGTCTATTGTCGTTGCGACAAAAGGCCTCAAAGGTTTTGTCGATGATTTACTTAACAGCGATGAATACCTAGAAGCCTTCGGGTATGACACCCTTCCCTACCAACGCCGTCGAGTTCTACCTGGACGGACTGAGGGTGAAAGACCTTTCAACATCAAGTCTCCGCGCTACGATGAATACTATCGTGGCAAGTTAGGCTTCCCGCAGGTTGTATGGCAAACCATTGTTCGCAGCTACGTCCCTCAAGACAAGCAGCCTAAAGCAGGTAATCCATCTCAGTTCCTCGATATGGCACAGAGTATCAACCCACGAGTTAACCAGCCTCAACAGATTTCAGCGCTAAATATTGATATCGCGCAATCTGTACCTTATCGCAAGATCTCCGGAGTTAGCTAGGTAATCCCTATTAATTCACTGGTAAAACTCAAAATTTGGAGCTTGGAAGTGAGAAGTCTATGATTTCCCACCTCCAAGCTCCAACTGTGTTGTTAATACTATGATTGGAGTTGCTCAAGCAGTCTCTTCACTCTTGGGGTGAAACCCTAGCTCTATCAATGCTTTGCGAATTTTGGCTTTGGAAGGGCGGTTTGTAGGGGGAGTTAATCCCATCTCTCTAGCAGTCTCAAACATTTCCCTCATGAGCATATCCAGAGAGTTGTCATTGGCATCTTCTGGGAGCTTTTCGATCCTTCCTTCGTAAGCCAGTGTATAAAGCTCTAGATGATGCTTACCCATTACTCTAGCCAGTTTCCTTAGGGTTTCAGGCGTAGGACAGGTTCCCTTAAAACAGGCTCCTCTCAGCCTAGGTTGAGGAATCCCAGACAACTCCGCTAGACGGTTCATGCTGATACCCTCATCTTCTAAATGTTGAAGAATTAACCTTCCCAAAGGTGAGCAATCTTCAGATTTTATTTGCAACCTTGCTGGCATTTTTCAGTATCAAAGAGATACAGATATATCTAGGATAAGCTGTCGAATATTTAATTTACAATAACAGAAATATCTTTGTGATTTACAGCAATTTTCAGGTACGTAGACTATTTGTGCTTAAAACTTACGCAAAATTCACATAATGACGTAATTATGTTGGCGTTAGTCTTCTGTTTCAGAAACGCTACCGCGAACCCGGAGGGTACGATAGTGACGTAATCTCCTAAAACTTTGCGATCGCTTCCCTACACAGAGCCTGTTGCAAGCAAAGCGTCGCAATGACAAATTTTGCTTGCGTCATATCATGTCCGCGTAATTAGTCATAATTCCCGCATCTATGAAAAAAGCATGAAACCCTGTTTCCCCCTGCTCCCTGCCCCCTGCCCCCTGCGGTCTTAATGACAAGTATTTAACCGGACACGATATAACCCTCTTCTGTCACTTTCCGGGTATTCTAAATAAAAGAATTAAAAGAAAAAACTCTCTTCAGGTAAGCAGAGCAATGGATGTAGAATTACAAATCCTGAAACATTTGTCGAGAGATGCCCACCCAACAGTTGCGCTCATAGATGAATATTGTGCAGAGTATAAAGACCTGTTCAAAGAGGTAAGAAATTATGAATGCTTTAAATATTTACATTTGGGGATAATATCAACGATAAAAAGAAAATCGTTACCAGAAATAGCTAAAGTAGTAAGTATAAACTCTGCTCAGTCATTACATCATTTTATAGCCTATTCAGATTGGTCAGTAAAGAAATTAAAGAGCCGAAGATTAAATAAATTAAAGAGAGCGTTAAACGATCAGGCGATAACCGTAGTAATAGATGAAACAGGAGACAGGAAAAAAGGTAAAAAGACAGATTATGTGGCTAGACAATATTTAGGGAGCGTAGGAAAAATAGATAATGGAATAGTGACAGTCAATGCTTATGGAGTTTATGACAATATAACATTTCCCTTAAGTTTCAAAGTATTCAAACCAAAGGGGACTTTAAAAGAAGGAGATAAATATAAAACTAAAATAGAATTAGCGTCAGAAATTATTACAGAATTAATTAGTGAAGGCTTTAATATTGAGTTGGTACTGGCGGATAGTTTATATGGTGAGAGTAGCGAATTCATCAGAAAATTGAATGAATATGAATTAGCTTATGTTGTGGCAATAAGAAATAATCACGGAGTCTGGCTACCAGCCAACCAGAGCGTTAGAGCGAATAAGTGGTGTAAATTTAAAAGAACATTTAGCAATCAAAAATCAGAGACTAGATATATTCGAGAAATAATTTATGGAAAAAAAAGAACCATAACTTATTGGGAAATAACTACTGACCCAGAAACCATGCCGGAAAATTCTACTTCTTTCGTGATGACAAATCTTCAAGGTAACTTGAAGAAGATTTTAGGCGACTTATATGGATTAAGAACCTGGGTTGAATATGGTTTTCGGCAGTGTAAACAGGAACTGGGCTGGACAGATTACAGGTTTACAAATTTCCAACATATTCAGAGATGGTGGGAGATTATTTTTTGTGTCTACACAATGATTAGTTTAAGTTCTCCACCTTTCTTATCCTTAAATCAAGCTCCTCAAATTGAAACAGAGGTACAAAACAGTGTTTGTATTGATTGTGTAGATTTTTCTAATCATAAACAATGGAATCATGATTATGGATGGAAGAATACTTTAAATAATCTTCGCTTAATTGTTCAACCTCTCTTATTATTTTGGTTGATTTATCCCTGGCTAGATGTTTTTCCCAATTCCGATTTATTGCTTGGATTTAATCACCTAATTTGTACAATGAACCAATTTAAACCTTTTTTCTCTTCTGGATAATTTCAGTTATTTACTACTTGCTTATTTCGGAAAGTGACAGAAGAGGGATAAGTCCTGTTGCTGATTGAGCTTATTTATCACTCCAAAATAGCTCTGCACGCTCTTGAGATGTTTCAAGAGCTTTTTTAGGAGATTCACCTAATAGCGTTGCTTCGATCGCTCTGCCCAGACTATCAGATAAGCGGTTATATTTAGTAATTATTGGTCGAGCGCGTGCCGTAGGTATTTGCTCTAAAAACACTTTTAAAACTGGTTGTTGCTTGATGAATTGTTGATAAGTGTCACTTTCAGCAGCTTTGATGTTTACTGGCAAAAAACCCGTTCCTAAACTCCACTCTGTTTGAAATTGTTGACTCAAAACATACTCTAAAAACTTGAGTGCTGCTTGCTCTCTTTTGGGTGTAGTCTTCATTAAATAAATGTTTCCACCAGCGGTTACCGTAGATTGTTCGACATTTCCAGGTATAGGAAACACATCGTAATCAACATCAGACTTTATAATGTATGTCCAAGGGCCAGTAATCTGCATAGCCACTCGACCTGCAAGAAAACTATCTTCCTCATAACCTCGTTCTGGAGCAGAAAGCATGGCTGAACCATCTTTTAAGAAGTCTTGCCAATATTGCAATGCTGCGATCGCTCCTTTGTCCATTAAATTCGGCTGATTATTGCTTAATATATCTCCACCAGCATTAAATAAAAAAGGAAACCAACAAAAAACAGTCCATTCTCCCTTACCGAAAGGTAGCAATATTCCATATTGTTCGGGGCGGCGATCGCCATCACGGTCTATAGTTAGTTTTTTCGCAGCTTCTCGCAATTCTGACCACGTTTTGGGTATTTGTGTAATACCTGCTGCTTGAAACAGCTTTGGTCTATAGAAAATACCAAGATTGCCAGTATAAAGAGGAATTGACCAAATATGATTGTTAAACGTCAATTCGTCAAAAAGGTTAGGGAAGATTTCTGACTTAATTGGTAATTGATCCAGCCAATCTTCTAAAGGTTCAATGGCTCCTAATTCTACAAACTGTCCAGTGATTTGAGGGTAAAAAGCCAAAAGATCTGGAGGTACATTACCAACAACTGCTGTTAAAACTTTAGGCAATTGTTGGTCAAGCTGACCTGCATAGATAGATTCTACATAAATATCGGGATGGCTTTGATTGAATTTATCTATCAGTTTTTGAAAAACATCCCGATTTGCAGGGGGATTAATTCCCTGCCAGAGTGTTAAATGAATAACTCCATCGTCTTTTTCTGATGTTACTTGACAGCCAGATAAAAAGAGTAGGCATGAACTCAGGAGTAAACCTAAAAGTAAAATACGCCCAACATAGCGAAACCAACTTGTGATTTGGGATAGAAAAACAATAATATCCATGCCCCTAAAAATGTTGTTGGTCAATCACAAACTACTAGTACAGTACAGCAGAAATAAACCAACTATTTCAAACACCTAAAAACCTTGTCAAAAGTGAATAGGACTTACGCAAGAACTCTCTGAAATCCTCTTAACTTTGTGTCCTGCCCTGCGGGAAGCCGCAAAGCATCTATGTGTCTTTGTGGTTAGTTTTTCCATGATTTTGCGTAAGTCCTAGTGAATTACGAATTACGTTAGCGTAGCGGGACGTAGCCCATTACGAATTACGAATTACACATAGCGGTACTCTTAAAATCCCATTGCTGCGGCTACTGCTTTGATTTCTGCCTCAATACCCTGTTGAAATTGACTTTCACTGTACTTAATAGCTGTGTCTGGGTCTTTGAGACCATTGCCAGTCAGGACACAAACTACGGTTGCTCCTGTGGGTATTTGGTCTTTAATTTGTAATAATCCGGCGACAGAAGCAGCACTAGCAGGTTCACAAAAAACACCTTCAGATGATGCTAAAAGCCGATAAGCATCTAGAATTTCTGTGTCAGTCACAGCATGAAAATTGCCCTGACTGGCTGATTGGGCGGCGATCGCTTTTTCCCAACTAGCGGGGTTGCCAATACGAATCGCTGTCGCTACAGTTTCAGGATGGGCTACTGGTTTGCCATTCACAATCGGGGCTGCACCTGCTGCTTGGAATCCCATCATTTTGGGTAGGCGATCGCATTTACCTAATTGATGATATTGACAAAATCCCATCCAATATGCTGTGATGTTTCCCGCATTACCTACTGGGATACACAACCAATCTGGAGCGTTACCCAAAGCATCAACTATTTCAAAGGCTCCAGTTTTCTGTCCTTCTAAGCGGTAAGGATTAACCGAGTTCACCAAAGTTATGGGATAGCTTTGAGCCATCTCGCAGACAATTTCTAATGCTCGGTCAAAATTACCTTTAATTGCCAGTACCTCTGCGCCATATAACAAGGCTTGGGCTAACTTACCTAGGGCTACATATCCATCGGGAATCAAGACAAAAGCACTCATGCCTCCACGTTTAGCATAAGCGGCTGCGGCTGCCGAGGTGTTGCCTGTGCTAGCACAAATTACTGCTTTTGCCCCAGCTTCCTTTGCTTTAGAAATCGCCATCGTCATCCCCCGATCTTTGAAGCTACCAGTGGGGTTAAGACCATCGTATTTCACAAACACACTTACTTGTCTGCCAATGCGTTCTGCGATCGCTGGCACTGGAATTAAAGGAGTGTTACCCTCTAACAGAGTCACAACAGGCGTTTTTTCACTAACAGGCAAGTACTCACGATAGGCTTCTATCAGCCCTGGCCAGGGTTGGCGATAAGATTTAGCAGCAGACAAGCTCACAGTCACAGTGTTTAAAAGTTTTTCACTAAGGATTGGGGATTAGGGAAGAGTAAAAAAGTAACTTTCTGATTTTCTGTTCCCATTTTGCATACTCTTCATTTCAGAAGAATATTATCTCTTTGATTGCAGGTGTCTTAACTTGCAGGTTTTATTTTGTGTAAAATGTCAGTTTATCATAATCCTTAAACAGAACTGACTTTCACCAACAGGAGGTTATAAATGGAACATAAACAACATAATCGCAGTCACTTATGACAACACCCGTAACCTATTAGAGTAAATGATTGAAAGTATACAATCATTTAACGAGTCTTAAACTTGCATTAGTATAATGTTTACTAACGGTGTGAGTTGAGTTATAGATTAATAGAGCGATGCCTACTTATTCATCTAGTGTTTGTGAACGCTACTCCCAGACTATCTGGGTCAGTGAATTAACCAAGTCTGGTTATCAAGACGATCAGCAAGTTAAGCTGAAACACCTGCAAGCAGAGGTAGACTCTTTGTTGCAGCAATTACAAAACCTCAAAGAGCAACGCCTAGCTGCCATCAACGAAGAAAAGAAGTAAAATTTTTTTCACAGCGATCGCCAGGACTGTTACAGTCTAAATTTTAGTAGGGGGCTACTATTCAAAACGCTGGTTTTTGTTTGACCATCGTTGAAAACTGTAACAATTAGCATGTTTTATCAGCAAGCTTGGCGATCGCTATACTTATAAAAAATCAGTTTATTCCCTGAATTTAGATACTGTTGGTTAAGTCAATACGATTCATTTAAGAAAAAAGTAGGTTGGGTTTCCTAACGTCAACCTACCTACTTTAGTCTTAAGTTTTAGCCTTATCTGAACCGTATTGCTGTATGAGCGAGTTTTTGTATTGTCGCAACTTGTAGTTACAGCTAGTCGCCTAATAGTGACTACAGTTCACAACTTAATTCGCCAGCTTTCTGCGTAAAGCGGTGATTTTCGCGGTAGTCTACCGGACAATCGATGACAGCAGGTACATCTTGAGCTAATGCTTCTTTAAGTATAGGTATTAAATCAGTCGCAGATTCGACACGATAGCCTTTTAGACCCATGCTTTCAGCTAATTTGACGAAATCAGGATTGCCAAAATGTACAAAGGATGAATTTCCCTTACCAAATTGATTTTCTTGTTTCCATTCAATTAAACCGTAGCCGCCATCATTGAAAATCAAGGTGACAAAGGGAGTACCAACACGCAAAGCAGTTTCTAATTCTTGGCAATTCATCATAAAACCGCCATCGCCAGTTACAGCGACGACTTTACGGTTAGGATAAACGAGTTTTGCTGCTAAAGCCCCAGGAATCGCAATACCCATTGCAGCAAAGCCGTTAGAAATAATGCAAGTATTGGGACTATGGCAATGATAATGACGGGCAATCCACATTTTATGAGCGCCCACATCAGAAATCACAATATCATCTGGTCCCATGACCTGCCGCAAGTCATAAATTAACTTTTGTGGCTTAATGGGAAAGCCATCATCATGAGCGTGTTCTTCGTAATTAGCACGAATGTTGGCTCTTAAGCTGATTGCATAAGGATCAGGTTTAGCATGGCGGTCTGCTAATTTTAAGATTTCATAGAGGGAATCAGAAATATCTCCCACTACTTCTGCATAGGGAATATAACTACTATCAATTTCTGCTGGACTTAACCCAATATGCACTATAGGAATTTTGCCGTCGGGATTCCATTTTTTCGGGGAAAATTCAATTAAATCATAGCCAATAGCGATTACTAAATCTGTATTATCAAAACCACAAGTAATAAAGTCTTTTTGCTGTAACCCTACTGACCACAAAGCTAATTGATGAGTGTAGGGAATTACACCTTTGCCCATAAAAGTATTGGCAATAGGAATATTCATTTGGGTGGCAAATTGCGTTACCGCATCACTAGCTTCAGCGCGAATTGCTCCATTTCCTACTAAGATTAATGGGTTAATTGCCTGAGAAATTGCCGCTGATGCTGCCCGAATACTAGCAAAAGATGCGTATGTTTTTTCGCTATTATCCTTACGTAAAGGTTTGCCTTCTACGGGCATAGCAGCAATATTTTCTGGTAAATCGATGTGTACTGCACCTGGTTTTTCGCTTTGCGATCGCTTGAATGCTTTTCGCACAACTTCTGGTGTAATACTTGGTCTAACAATTTGTTTATTCCACTTAGTCACAGGAGCAAACATCGCTACCAAATCTAAATATTGGTGAGATTCGATGTGCATTCGATCTGTTCCCACCTGTCCAGTAATCGCCACTAAAGGCGCACCATCCAAGTTAGCATCCGCAACCCCAGTCATCAAATTCGTAGCTCCAGGCCCAAGAGTCGAAAGACACACTCCGGCTTTGCCTGTAAGACGACCGTAAACATCCGCCATGAATGCTGCACCCTGTTCATGACGAGTAGTAATAAATTGAATCGAAGAATGTTTTAGTGCTTCTAAAACGTGCAAATTTTCTTCGCCAGGGAGTCCAAATACATATTGCACCCCTTCATTTTCCAAACACTGTACTAGTAGATCTGCTGTATTCATTTGATTTTCTCACTAGCGATAACTAGGGACTAGGGACTAGGGATTAGGGGGAGCAGAGGGCAGTGAACAGTTAACAGCGAAAACTGATAACTGGTAACTGATAACTGTCTATTCCCCATGCCCAATGCCCAATGCCCCATGCCCAATGCCCAATTACTTCACCCACACAGTTTTAACATTGACAAATTCATGTATACCCTGAATACTTAACTCTCTGCCGTATCCAGAACGTTTAATGCCACCAAAGGGTAATCGGGGATCGGATTTAACCATGCCGTTGATAAATACTGCACCTGCTTCAATTTCTTCAACTAGGCGATCGCGTTCTTGGTTATTGGTTGTCCAAGCACTTGCACCCAAGCCAAAGGGTGTAGCATTAGCGAGTTTAATCGCAGCATCAATATCCGCAACTCGAAATAACAGCGCCACTGGGCCAAAAAACTCCTCTTGAGCAATGGCACTCTCAGGGGGAATATCTGTGATGATGGTTGCGGGATAAAAGTTCCCAGAACGCTCTTTTAAAGGATGTCCACCTGTGAGGACTTTACCCCCACTAGTTACCGCAGATTGCACTTGCTGGTCTAAATCCTGAAGAATATCGGGGGTTGCTAGTGGGCCTAAATCAGTATCTGGTTGCATGGGATCGCCAACTTTCAGTGCCAGAAATTTATCTAAAAGTAATTTTTCAAATTGATCGGCGATCGCCTCTTCGACAATAAAACGTTTCGCTGCTATACAAGATTGCCCGTTATTCAACATCCTTGCTGTAGTAGCTGTGACAACTGCTGCTTCTAAGTCAGCACTTGCTAACACAATAAAAGGGTCACTTCCTCCCAATTCCAGAACGGTTTTTTTGATTTGTTTACCAGCAGCAGCAGCTAAAGAAGCACCGGCTGGTTCACTTCCCGTTAAGGTGGCTGCTTTAACTCGGTCGTCAGTCATTAAATTGGCAACTTTGGCAGCACCAATTAACAAAGTTTGAAATCCACCTTGAGGAAAACCTGCCCGTCGGATAATGTCTTCAATTGCCAAAGCGCACTGCGGCACATTAGAAGCATGTTTGAGTAAACCAACATTTCCTGCCATTAATGCAGGCGCAGCAAAACGAAAAACTTGCCAAAAGGGAAAATTCCACGGCATGACTGCGAGAATGACACCTAATGGTTGATAACAGACAAAACTATGACTGGCATCTGTATTTACACTGACATCAGCTAGGAAGCCAGCAGCGTGTTCGGCATAATAACGACAAACGAGCGCACATTTTTCTACTTCTGACACTGCCGCTTTCAACGGCTTGCCCATTTCCAAAGTCATTATTTGGGCAAAGTTTGCTTTTTCTTGCTCTAAAATGTCAGCGGCTTTTTGCAGCCATTGCGATCGCTCAGAAAAACTAGTCTTGCGGTACTGTTCAAAAGTTTTACCAGCTAAATCTAGTTTAGCGGCAATTTCTGTATCATTGAGTGGCTCAAAAGTTTTGAGCGTCTCCCCAGTGGCGGGATTAATGGTGGCGATAGCCATTGCCCTGACCTCCCGTTAAAAAATAGCTTGAAGTAGCTCCTTAGTGTTACACACATTAATTTTGGAAGCTACCATCCAAATTTTAGTCTTTTGGACAAGGCTTGGTTATGTTTTTGTCACGATTAATTGCTGAAGTTTGTAAATTCAGACACCATAGAATCAGAGCAGGGGAGGCAGGGGAGCAAGAATCCTCATTCCTCAATCGGATCGCATCGAATCTCAATCATAAAGCCATCGGGATCGTAAAAGTATACACCTTTACCAGTAGGGCGGGTGACTGGCCCATGAGCGATCGCAATTTGATTGTCTCTAATGACTGCTACTGCTTGCTCAAATAACTGTGGATCTATATCAAAAGCTAGATGATATGCTCTAGTAAAGCTTTTTTCTGGATTTGGATCTGGTGGTGTTAAATCAGGTGTCCCAAATAAGTCTAAAATTGTCCCATCAGGAGTAATAAAATTAGCTACCTTCCCTGCTGCGACCAGTTCAACCAAAGTTGCAGGTACTTCATCGCCAGAAAGTTCATGCAAACCCAAAATAGTACCATAAAAATAGCGTGAAGCTTGCATGTCTTGGACGTTAATAGCAATGTGATGTACCTTACGCAGGTTTCCTGGTGCAAGAAAATTGTTTATTGAGGTGGTGCTAGATAGCATGGCTAAATAAAATTTACCTACATGGGTGGTAGTTAAACTTTAGAGAAAAGTTTATTATTGATAATAAAAATCTAACATGTCTTTTGATTATTCTTTAGACTTTCAAAATATTGATTTCCGTCAACATCCTGAACTTTATCGTATTGGCAAAGGTGAGCAGGGTGTACTTTTGGTAGAACCATACAAATCAGAAATCTTACCTCATTGGCGATTCAAAACTCCTGATATCGCTAAAGAATCTAGTGAACAAATCTATAGTTTATTTCTGGAATATTTAGCACAAGATGATTTTGTTGGTGCAGATATGGCAAGGAAATTTATTCAAATGGGTTATACTCGCTCCCGTCGTTATGCTAATCATAAAAGTGGCAGAAAATATAAAAAAACTTCTTCAGAAACAGGTGATAAAAAAGAAATTCTACCATACGAAGTAGACCATATAAAAGCCGAATCAGCAGCAATATTTAAAGCAAAATGGATACAAGCTAAAACAAATGAAAAATATCTCCAGCTTTTAGCTAAACATAAACAATTGTATGAAAAATAACAGTTCAGGAACAACAAGATCCCCGACTTCTTTGAGAAGTCGGGGATCTTAGCCTCTTAATTTTTAATAGATTAGTAGGGAGTATTAAAAGCTTCCCAAGCGGCTTTAGCAGCCCTTTGAAAGCGATCGCCAAAATCTGTAATTTCTTTCATTAACAAATGCCAATTTCTCTCGGTTTCGTTTTGCATTACAGCCCAAGAGTGTTCTAAGCGATCGCGCTCAATGAGTTTTTCTCTTTCAATTGCTTCTCTGGCTTGACGCACAGCATTTAAATAAGTTTCACGAGTTAAAGTACCTGCTGACTCTGCCTCAGTTTGGGCGCGTCTTTTAAGCGCTTCAATTAAGGCTTTGGTTTCGCGTTTAACTTCATCTGTTTCGCCAGCCATTTCGGTTTCTACCATTTCGTTGGTTTGAGAACTGATTTCTACTACTACTACGGGTTCAATATTGTGATCAGTCATAGTTAAAACTTCCTGCAATTACAAAATTTTCTATTGGATCTGCACCTTTGGTTGATCTATTAAATATTTAGTAAGCTGTTGTCGGTAATTGTTGTTCTAACTTCAATAATTCTTCAATTCTAACTTCGGTAGGAGGGTGACTAGAGAACAAGTTACCCATAAATTGTCCAGAGATGGGATGAATAATTAATAAGGGTTCAAAGGCCGGGTTAGCATTCAAAGGCATTTGTCGCGCTGTCGCTTCTAGTCTTTGCAAAGCCCTAGCTAAAGCGCGGGGATTACCAGTTAATTTAGCAGCACCAGCATCAGCAGAAAATTCCCGTGTGCGCGAGATTGCTAACTGAATCACTGTAGCGGCTAATGGTGCGAGAATTACTGTTAACAATACTCCTAAAGGATTTCCACCTCTATTGTTATCTCGTGATCCTGCACCACCAAACCACAAACTATAACTCAGCATTTGTGCCAAAAAGGAAACAGCACCTGCAACTGTAGCAGCAACAGCTTGGGTTAAGGTGTCACGATTAATAATGTGGGTGAGTTCATGAGCAATAACGCCTTCTAGTTCATCCTCTGGCAAAATATTTAAAATGCCTTCGGTGACTGCAACAGCCGCGTGTTCTGGATCGCGCCCTGTGGCAAAAGCGTTAGCATTTTGACTAGGAACAATATAAATTCCTGGCATAGGAATATTAGCGCGATCGCTCAATCTCTGCACGATGCGATAAAGTCCCGGCGCTTGTGCTTGAGTCACAGGTTGAGCGCGGTAAACTCCTAAGGCAATCTTATCTGATTGATACCAAGAAAATAGATTGGTTACTGCTGCTAAACCAATTCCTATAACCAAGCCACCAGTTCCACCTATTACCCAGTAACTAATGGCAATCAAAAGACCACTCAGCGCAGCTAACAAAGCAGCTGTTTTCAATTGATTTGTCATATTTTCGCTCTCCTACTAATTAACAGTAAACAGTTATCAGTTAACAGTTAACAGTGGTAATTAATTTAATTGTATATAACTAAACTAAAATGCATGGTGCAGAAAACATGTAATCTCAAGTACGGTTTCCCCACTCTATTTGTAAGAATACAATTGATTTTAGTTTTAGAGATACTTTGATATTTAAAGATCCAAACCTCCCTCAGCAATTTTGAGGAAGGTTTGAAAGGAAATCTTGTTGAGTGGAGATAACTTATGCCGGGTTAGGTTGATATCTATTTTGCAGTAGTTTGATCACCGCAGCTTTTTCTAAAATTCCCACTAGAACACCATTGTCACGAATTACAGGCAGGGCAGATAACTTTTGTTGTTCGAGTAGTTGCACTACTTCTAATAAAGGTTGGTCTGATTTTACTGTAGTCGATTGAGCGATCGCTCGCATAACTTCTCGAACTGGAGTTTCTGACCACATTGTGGGAGAAATATTTCGCAAATCATCAACAGCGATCGCACCTACTAATTGTCCATCATCATCTGTGACTAAGAAACGTCGCCAGTCTTTGCCACTGGTAATTTGAGCATCAGCAAACTCTCTCAGGCTGATGTTTGCAGATACAATTGGACTGTTGAGTGTTACAGCATCTGCTGCTGTCAAACCTGTAAGTTGTTCTTGGACTCTGGCATATTGAGCTGCATTGCCAGCGTTTTGCAACAGAAAGAAACCAATTAACAAGTTCCAAAAGTTAGCGAAGCTACCAAAAAATAGTAGCGGTAGTAAGCCAGAAGCGATCGCTACCCAACCAAATATTTGTCCAACTCGACTAGCAAAAGTCACACCTTTATAAGGATTTCCTGTAATTTTCCAGACAATGGCTTTGAGGATATTACCGCCATCTAAAGGTAAGCCAGGAATCAAATTAAATAGTGCTAAGGCCAAGTTTACAGCAGCTAAAACACCAAGTATTGCAGCTAAGGGGCCTGATGCAGCACTAGCGATACCAATCCCTGTAACGATTCCGCTAAGTAATAAACTAACTAAAGGCCCAGCGATCGCTACCCAAAACGCTTCTGCTGGGGTTTTCGATTCTTTTTCTAAACTTGCTAAACCGCCAAATATAAATAATGTGATCGATTTTACATCAATTCCTTGGCGAATCGCGACAAAGCTATGTCCTAATTCATGGGCGACGACAGAGGCAAACAATAACAACGCTGTCATCAATCCCAGTAGCAAAGTTACTCCCCCAGCTAATTGAGGAAATTGTGCCGCCAGTCCACTGCTATAAGTCCAAGCTACTAAGCCCAGAACTAAAAACCACGATGGATGGATATAGAAGGGAATCCCGAAGAGATTACCAACGCGAATTGTGCCATTCATGTCGTACACCTTTAATTTCATTTGCGAGAGTTTTGCATTTACCTCTCTCTCTATGTTCTTATTGTAACGGAGTGTTAAGGGATTTTAATCTTTGTCATGGTCGTAGTCTCCGTCCGCTAAGGTACGGTTATTGATACTAATTTGGGTTCTATTGTAGTAGTTCAAGGTTGATGAGATTGCTTCCTTCCACTTTGTTCTAGTCGCAATGACGGAAGGAATACCATATTTGACTGCAACTTGGTATGAGAATAGAATACAGGCTTAAAAAACCATAAAGTGAGTCAGGAAGTTAAAACCGACTCACTCATTTTTCTCAAGATTGAGAGTTATTCTAGAGAATTAAAAGTTAAAGTAACTTTCACTCTCAAAAATTAGGATTTGCTTTCAGCTGGATTTGCAATATATTTAAACGTTGGCTCCGAGTTCCAAGGGCCGCGTTCATCTTTACCGTTACCGTTTGTAGATAAGTTGTAGTAAATATCTACAGTTTCATCTGGTTGAATATTGCCAAATAGCGGGTCGGTTAATTTACCCAGTGAATCTAGAGCCTTCATAAACATCTGGGTGTGAGAAATTTCTCTAGTTAATAGATGAACTAAAGTCTCTTTAGTTTTTTGGTCGGCTGCTAGTTTAATTAACGATTCGTAAGTCTGACGAGCGCCAGCTTCGGCTGCAATGTTAGCTCTCAAATCACGCACTACATCGCCGCCTTCATTCAAATAATTCGCTGACCAAGCACTACCCTGACTGTCTAGAAAATGAGGACCCATTCCTCGCACAGCAAACAAAGTACTCTTATAAGCATCTGTTTGATCCACATTTTTAGTGTGAGCTTCAATCAACTTACCAACCATTTCTAAGTGGCCAAACTCCTCAATGGCTATATCTTGGAGCATGTCTTTAATGCCAGGATTTTCGATATGAAATGATTGTACCCAATACTGAAGAGCCGCTGATAACTCTCCAGTCGCTCCACCAAATTGCTCAAGTAGTAATTGAGCAAAACGAGGATCTGCATCACCTACATCCACGACATGAATTGGCTCTTTCTTATGGAAAAACATACAATCTCACTTCAATTATTTTCAACACAATATTGGGTTATGGGATTTAATAAAATCTCAAACATCTCCCATTTAATTAACCCAAATTTTTATGCAACACTTTTAAGATACTTTTGAGTAGAAGTAGTAGAAGTATCAGTGCGCTATTTTCAAAAATTGGCTCTCACCAATATAAATAAAAGCCTTTTAGCTTTTTATTACTTACAAACTTTGCTCAAGACAAAAAGAAAAGATAGTTGGGGTATAGTATCTAGTAGATGCTTTCCCTGTTTAACACAGCTACTAGACATCACTTTTTATTAAAGAAATTAGGCGTTGCTGCTTCTAGACAGTAATCCCCATAGAAAGATAGCAATCATTGCACCAATAATAGCCACGACTAAACCACCAATACTTAAACTAGCAGCTGTTAGTTGCAATGTACCCGTCTGTAGTAATGTAAATACGCTACCACCAATGAAAGCACCTACAATACCTAGGATCATTGTGGATAAAATTCCACCACCTTGTCTTCCTGGATAGATAGCTTTACCAATCGCACCAGCTAAAAGTCCCAAAATTATCCAAGCAATAATATTCATACAGTTTCCTCAAAAATTTATTTTGCTTTCATCTGTATCCACAATACCAATACTTCTTAGCAATTCTTTCTACCAGATGAGAGAGATATGAAAACCAAAAGGTAGATAAAATGTTGAGGTTAATTAGAAATTTGAATTTTAGCATATTTACAAGCTGAAAATAAAAATTTATGTCTATATTAAATCTGTATTTAATGTCTTTTACTTTTTATTAATAGATTAAAATTTATGTTTTATGGCTAAAAAAGTTCGTAGTAAAAACTTTAGTCCTAATTGTTTTAAGCATTAAAGTCTTAATTTTGAACTTTGAGAACTAACTTGACAAATTAATAGTTGTCAACCTGGACTTAAATCGCACGGGAAAATTGTTTATCCCGATTTTGATTATGCATATCAAATACTACAGCAATATTTCTAACTAACAGCCTACCTATATCTGTAATTTGGATATGGTTACTTGAGGTACTAACGAGTCCATCGGCTTCTAATGGCTTTAACCCTTCTATTTCGTGAGTAAAATAATCATCAAAATTAATCTGATATTTATCCTCTATCTCTTGCTTGTATAGATGAAAATGAGACATTATACACATAATCACGTCACGTCGGATCATGTCATCTTGGGTCAAGTTGATGCTTTTACTAATGGGTAAAATAGCTCCAGCGATCGCCTGATAGTAATCTTTTAACTGCTTGTGGTTTTGGAAATAAGCGTCATTTAACATACTGATCGATGAAACACCAAACCCCAAAAGTTCTGTACCAGCGTGGGTAGTGTAGCCCTGAAAGTTACGCTGGAGAGTGCGATCGCGTTGGGCGATCGCCAGTTCATCGTTAGGTTTGGCAAAATGATCCATACCAATAAATACATACTGACTATTGGTCAATTCCTCAATAGTCATTTTCAGAATTTCTAACTTTTCTTGCGGTTGAGGCAATGCTTCTTGAGGAATATTTTTTTGTGCTGGCTTTAGCCACGGTACATAAGCAAAGTTAAAAACAACTATGCGGTTAGGATCTAATTGAATTGTCTTTTTCACTGTCTCCTGAAATGTCTGGAGATTTTGATATGGTAAACCATAGATGAGATCTACATTTACACTGTCAAACTTAGCTGCTTTAACCCAACTCATTACATCAAACAGCATTTCTTCTGGTTGTACGCGATTCACAGCTACTTGTACTTCGCGATTAAAATCTTGGATACCAAAACTAATGCGGTTAAACCCAATTTCTCTGAGAAAGAAAATATAGTTTTTATCAACATAACGAGGATTTATCTCAATTGAGATTTCTGCTTGTGGATCAACATTAAAGTAGCGATTGATGTTTTTCCATAAAAATTGTACTTGGTCAAGATCTAAGTAATTAGGTGTACCGCCACCCCAATGAATTTGCAGCACTTTTCTCTCTGAATCAATCAAGCTTGCCATATTCTTGATTTCTTCAACCAAGTACTCTAGATAAGGTTCAGCAATACTCTTGTTATTAGAAATTACCGTATTACAACCGCAGAAGTAACAAGCACTCTGACAAAAAGGAATATGGAAATATAAAGATAATGGAGATTTTCTGTGATTTGAGGCAGCGATCGCAGCTTGAAAATCAGTGATACTAAACCCTTCTTTTAACTCTGTAGCAGGCGGGTAACTAGTGTATCTGGGTGCAGGAGTATCATACTTTTCGATCATATCTAGATCAAATTTGACACTAGGTAGTAGAAAAACCATCAAAACCTCTTGGTAGTTGGTTGTATAGGTAATAGCAAAAAAACTACTTTCATCTTTTTGTCTTTGTGGTTAAAAATACTTTTTGCACCACCAAGACACTCAAAAAAATAGGGTTACTGCTGTTTAGTTTAAAGATCAGCAGCAATCCATGATGTGTTGATTTCAACCAAACAGCATTATTTGCAAAAAATTAATTTACTGTAGCGATTTCGATACCAACCAATTTTCACTTTATTGTTCATCCTTTACACTTCATACTTCTGAGAATCTGTATCATTACTATCCAGCAAGTAACACTGCCGATACAAAATCCAGTCATTTTTATTTTTCTCTCACAGAATCATTTAACTATCAATCTTCGTATAGTTATAAAGCTATTAATATTTCTTTATATTTTTCAGTTAAGATCCAGGCTTTGCAAATCTAGGTTACTAGGTTATCTATGCCAATTTTCTTTTCAAGAATTTAACTGATATGCCACAAAAGCGCTTTCTGCTTTTATAGATATAAAACGATACAAGCAAGTTTCATGGTTAAGTCTCTCGAAACCTCTCATACCGTTTCACTTTAAAGTTGATACATTTGGGCAAGCAGGGGGAGCAGGGGGAGCAGGGGAGGCAAGGGAGGAAAGAGGGTTATTATTTAATTCTTCTCTCCCCCTGCCTGAGAACAGCCTACCTCAACCAAACGGTATTGACATTGAACTTACTAACAATGAGTCAAAATAACTGTAGTATCTAGTTGAAAAATAGCTTAACAAATTTCTGTAAAACTACATCAATAAAATATGCCCAATATAAAAATTTTATATGCCTAACTAAATTTACCATAGGATAATTGGTAAACCTGCAATAAAAGATGCAATACTTGTCCAAAGAGTGAATCTCTCCAGATTTCCTTCATCTAAAGCAAGACTCATTTGCTTAATTGCTGATAATAGCGCGGCTAACAGTAGTATAAGAAATGCCAAATATTTCCAAGCAATCATACTTTGCCCTATTTTACTGTCAAGGTAAACATAATAGGTTTTTAACAGGCTATACCATGTTTTTCTGTTATCTATTTAGCATTTAAAGATATCAGTTTTGATCGACAACTAAATCGGCGTTTTAGTGAAGTTGAGACTTCGCTAGCTAGGCAAATCTGAGAATTGTCGTACTTGTGTACCACAAAATATTTTTTTACTAAAAGTACCAAATAAATTTAAAATAATTTTTATAATAAGTGTTATTTCTAAACTTATGCCAATTTATAACAAATTAATTGAAATTCGCACTCAACCGGGGATTAATATTCATAACATTACATCTCATATTAAAGATTTTATAGCAGCTAGTACCATTCAAAATGGTCAAGTTCTAGTATTTTCTCGTCATACAACAACTGCACTGGTTATTAATGAAGATGAAGTTAGACTACTAGAAGATATTAAAGTATTCTTGCGAAAATTAGCTCCCGAATCAGACCGTTATTTACATAATGATTTGCATTTAAGAGTTGTACCAGAAGATGAGCCTATAAATGCTCATTCTCACTTAATGGCAATGATGCTGACTACTAGCGAAGTTATTCCTATTATGGATGGAAAACTAGGTTTAGGAACTTGGCAATCAGTATTATTTTTTGAGTTGGATGGCCCTCGTCAAAGAACTGTATGTTTACAAATTTCTGGGAATTAATAATATCGAGCTTACAGGCAATTTATTTGTGGCTAAGATTGTTAAAAATGGTATGACAAGCGTTCGTCAATATCTAATGCTGCTAAAGGATTTTCTGTGTCTATCCAGGAAACTTGGGCTTCTAATTTGTCACAACACTCGCGTACTAAACGTAAGCCTGCATCTAATGAAAGTTGAGTTGTAGTAGGAGTCAACTCTTGTAATATTTCAGCTTCTATCGTCTGATAGTGATCTAATTGTTGGCTTAGTGTTGCTAAAAAATTTGCTCCTTCATTAGCATCTGCGGTGTCCGTGGGCGTAGCCATCGCAAACTGTAAAATGGAATCGACGTAAGCCTTAACTTTGGGATTTTTAACTCCCTCTGTAACTGAGGTATAAAGTAACTCACCATTTAAATATGCAAAATCTGGTACATAAAGGCGATCGCCTCTTAATTCAAATATCTGCATTCCTTTAGCTGGTCTAACTGTTAACTTCTCACGCCTGACTCGATTCGCCGCATTTTCCAGCAGTACAATTACAGCCAAAGTCACCGATGGATAGTTACTATCTATACATCTAATTTCAACTGTGCCGAGTTTATTGAGTCTAATTGGATTCCAGGCTGACTTGAGTAAACTTCCTCCTGCTTCTAAGAACAGGTGAGATTCAATTCCGGCTTTTTCCATCGCTTGCAGCCAGGCATAATACCGAGCAAATTGCTGCTCAACTAAACCTTCTATACTCTCGGCATAAGGCATGAGTCCACCGACAGGCTGTAAATTAGTATAAACTCCTTCCCAGCCAAAGGTTTCGCTACCTCGATAACGAATTGTGTGTGCAGCTAGGCCGATCGCTTGTCCTTCATAAAAAGGACATGCCCGCGTCAGAGAAATGAGTGCTGAGTCGCAAGCTGTAGCTAAATTGTAGATATTTAGTAGTTCTTCTCGCTCGGCTGATGTGGAGTTATAAGAGACTGCCACACGAGGATCAATTACTCCAGGTGAGACTTCTAAATGTAAATGTGTACCCGTGCATTTCCCGGCGTGCAAAAACTTCTCATAGCCAACAGTCCGCGCTTGGATATGATAATTAGAGCGATCGCGCATGACTGGCATGATATGCAGAGGGTAGCTAGACAGAGGATAAAGGCGTAAACTCATCTGTCGTGCTACAGAAAGCGCTAATTTGAGATTTTTGAGATATTCTCTTGCTAGTTCTGTAACAGTGTAGGCTGGCGGTGTATTAATTTCAACTATACTTTTGACAAACTCCGGCACAAAGTAACTTGGGTTTAAACCTTGTGCTTGTGCCATTAAATGACAACCCTGTAAAAACTCATCAGCGCGATCGCTGAGATGACCAGTCTCATCTACTAAAAAAAACTCTTGCTCAAGACCGATACGACGCTTGAATACATCCATGTCGCCAATAAATGCTCTAGCTTTGATCGTCAGAATAAACTGATAGGGGTAACATACCCCTAATACTATTTACAAAAATTTTTGCTCCCAAGAACATTAACTATAAAAGTGAGCATCTATACTCTTTCTCCCCCTGCTTCCCCTGCCTCCCCTGCTCCCCCTACCCTTGAAAGGCTCCCCCTGTCATTTCCAAGTTGACAGACCACTAGTACTTATTCCTTGGTGTTGATAATATTTATGAGCTGCCATCGCCATTGCCAAAAATCCCCACAGAATCATGCCAGCAATACTCAGCATTCCGCTACTGATAATTAGCTGGGCGCAAGAAGTAATACCAATAGCACGGGCAGCACTGACAAAACTATCAAAACGAGCTTCAGTGCATCTAGTTACGCTAATTAAAATTAATATTAATCCACCCATATATGGAATCGCTCCAAACCAGCCCAGGGTGAAAAACATGTCTAAAATGCCACTGTCAACTACAAATACTTCGATTTGACCAGTTTTTTCGTTTACTTTCCAAGTATTGCCTAAACCGCTACCCAAACCACTAGTTAAAGCTAGACTAAGATTTCGGTCATAGTTTCCCGATCTATCTTTAAAGCTACTATCGTCTTGTAAATTAGAAAAACTTTCTAAACGCTCGGCTACAACTCCAGAAATTGGCTCAATAGTTGTCAATGGAACGACACACATAGCCATTACCAAAATTATAGTAATTAAACGCATTTGTAAACGTGTCTTCACCGACACAAAAATCATCAGTACTCCAAATAACCAGCCCCCCCAATTAGTCCGGGCTTGGGTAAGTAAAAATGATAAATAACCAACTGCTGAGGCGGGAAAAGTTAACAATCCTTGGCTACTAGTAAACATTAATAAAAGACCAGTTTGCAGCACAGCTGCATAAGGGCCGACAGAGTGCATAGTACTCCAAACGCGCATCCCAAAGGGTTCGGGATCTCCAGAACTAGTAAACAATTTTGATTCTATTAGCCAAAAACGATCCCACTCAGGAGCGACTACAAATTGGTAGACACCATAAGCTCCTGTCAGTAATACACACCAAAAAAATACGCGTTGCATATTCTGGCGATAGCTGGGATAATCTCGCCAGTTCATATATAAATGAAAAGCAAAAATAATCGGACTAAGCCAGTCCAAAAGACCACGGGCTACGGGTAGAGGGGCGTTGAAAATCAGTCCTATAAGAAAACTATAAAATACGCCTAAAGCAGCCAAAATAAAAGGTAGACCTCCCTGACGAGAAGCATTAGGAAAGTAGCGTAAGAAGGTCGCAATGCTCACAAAAGAGACTAAATAAGGTGCTACTAAAATTTGACGGGTAGGGTCCCAACCGACACGATAATCTATTAAACGAGCAACTAGGGCTGATAAAAACCACATCCACCAGTTAAAGCCGATGTAAAGGATGGGATGACGCAAGTATAAAAATATGGCTACTACTAAAGCAGCTGCGGGATAAATGATACGCAGCATGGCCGCAGCACCTGCAAAATAGCAAGCGATCGCCAGTAATATAAAGCCAAGAATAACTATCCAACCTTGTAGCGATCGCTCTCGCGGTGAAAAGTGGGCTTTTAAAAAACTATTAAAAAGTATCTGCTGAGAAATCACTATGGTATATGCCTTATAAAAAAGAGAACAGGGAAGAGGCAGGGGGAGCAGGGGAGGCAGGGGAAGCAGGGGAAGCAGGGGAAGCAGGGGAGCAGGGAGCAGGGGGAAAAAGAGTTTTCAGGTTTTTGCACAGATGCGGGATTCATAACTAATAAGCCGGACATGAATAATTTAAAAAATCAGTGGCGGATTCAAGCCCCTACATCGATATATGGGGTTCTCCCCCTGGCTCCTGCTCCCTGCCCCTTGTCCTCTTCACTGACTTCTGTTTTTTAAATTGTTGATATGTCTGCCATCCTTGCCAACGTCCTTGCCAAGATGCCAAACATTTTTTAGTTGCGAGTTGTCCTTGGCTGGGTAAAAATCTCAGCCCTTGTACTAAACCAAAACTATCCCTGGTTCCTACTAATACAGCCCAGAGCAAAAATATAACCTGACGTAGAGGTGGCAAATGTTCTAGTAAAGCGAGAGTTTCATTATGAACTAAATTAATAAAAGCAATTTGATTAAAATTGTGACGCTGATCTTCATCAAAACGTTGGGCTGGATAGTGATCTACAGCAATGCTGGGATCATAAACAAGCTGCCAACCTGCTCGTTTGAGAGCAAAAGTAAATGCCATTTCAAAGTGAACTTGCGCTCCTGTGCCCCGCATTCGCTCATCAAAGCGTAATTGTCCGATATTTAGACCGGGTTTCGCTAAAGCCTGGGTACGAAAACTCATGTTCACACCTTTGAGAACATCGACTTTTCGGGGTTCTCCTACTCCTAAGTGATGGTTGCCAATCACACGTCCAAACCATTGCAATTTACCAACTACTTGACAAGAGCCATTTTCTAACTTGTTGTTTTGGTAGATCCAATCGCGTCCACCTACTCCACCAATGCAACTATCCAAATTAAAATAAGCATTAATTTTTTCTAACCAATCAGGATGAGGTGCAGCATCATCATCGGTAATCGAAACAATATCTCCTTCCACTGCTGCTAGTCCAGCGTTGAGGGCAGCGACAACTCCCGGTTGTGTCACCTTAATAGTATGCAGTGGCAAATTGTCTGAGTTGAATTGGTTGAGAAATTGCCAAGTTTCAGTATCTGTATCTCGAACAACCACTATCACCTGATCAACTAATTTGGTTTGCACCTGTAGCGCCGCAAGGCAGCGTGATAGATCTAGAGGACGGCGATAGGTGGGGATGAGAACTGTGTTCCTCATGCTTAATTAACTCCTCGAATAGATCTATATAAGTTTGTGCCATAGTTGTCCAGCTATGTTGTTGCGCGACTAAACGAGCTGCTTTACCCATTTGCTGCATTAATAAACAATCGCTTACTAATGACAACAACGCCTTTGCTAAAGCATCAGCATTGTCTGAGTCGGATAAAACAATGCCACATTCTGGTGTCACTAACTCTGCACCTCCTGTAGTGGTGGCAGTAATCACGGGTAATCCCGAAGCTAGGGCTTCTAGTAAAACCAATGTGCAAGCTTCGTAACGCGAAGGAAAGACAAACAAATCTGCTGCCCGCATAATCTCGGCAATATCACGGCGATATCCTAAAAAATGCACGCGTTCGCTTAAGCCTAGGGAGGCTGCTAACTCTGGGAAGGGGCTACCTTCGGTACTACCCACCACTGCCAAATGTAAATCGGGAACTTTTGCCAAGGCATGTAGTACTGTATCTAAGTTCTTCCTGGGTGTGCGGATATCTCCGGCAAATAAAGCTAAAGTTACATCTTTCGGTAGATTTAATTTTTGGCGATCGCTTGTGCCTGGGGTAAATTCTTGTGTATCAACGCCATTGACAATCACGCGAATGCAAGAACGAGGTACGCCGATGTTGACTAATTCCTCAGCTACTTTCTGGGATACCGCGACAATTACTCTTGCTTTTTGGAAAGCTTGTTTTTCCCAACGAGCATTTAAAGCTGTATATATCCACTGGTAAAAACCGTAAAAATCACGGCGGAGGCGGGAAATATGAGCAGGCGATCGTAGCCAAGAACTGTGAACAAAATGTACAGCGTTGACATCAGCTGCTGCTGGAGTAATTGCTCCGTTGACTTTGACTAAATCAAATTCAGAGCGATGTTGATGCAACCAATTGGCACTTTTTTGAGCAAATATGTAATTACGAATAAATTCAGTAGGATAGCTTTGAACTGGAATTTTGATCCAATTTACTTGACTATTTTGCTCTAATTCTGCTGTAACTTCACTCGCTATTAATGTCAGATGATGACCGCGACGAATGGCTTCTTGAGCAACTTCATAGTTGACTCTACCTTGACCATCGCCTTTTTTTACTTTATGGGTAACAATACAAAGTTTCACACATCACCTACCTTTAATAGATTAGGGTTGAATGCTACGCAAGTCAGTTATCAGTTGTCAGTTGTTAGTTGTTAGGTGTAGGTTGGGTTGAGCAAAGCAAAACCCAACACTAGCCAGAATGTTGGGTCTCATTCTTCGACCCAACCTACTAACTACTAACTGTTGCCTGTTGCCCGTTCCCTGTTCCCTTTTATATATTTTTTGATACTCCCAAAAATTGATTGGCTAAGAGTTGTGGTGTAAAACTGATAGTCAATGCGACTAAAGTTCGTAAATTAAACTTTTGTTGACTTAATGCTTGCCAAAGATAAGGGCGGGCTGCTGTTATTTGTTTATTACGTAGCAAACCAATTGCTAAAGTTGTATGAGCCTCCAAGTATTTTTGCTGAAAATATGATCTAAATTGTCTTAAACGTAGATCTTCAGCAAAGATTTGGTAGCAAAACATTTCGCTTTGAGCTTTGCGGATTTTTGCTTGAGCATTGCGACTACCACTGAGCATGGTATCAGTTTGTTCATGATTGCGATAACGCGTCAATCTTTCAGGATGATAGTAAGCACCACGACCAGATATACAACAAAGATAGGCTAAATATAAATCCCACATGCCACCAACTTCTGAAGGAATACTATGCCAATCAATAAAATCATTGCGAATTACACAAGCAGCAGCGGTAGGTATGCTTTTATCAACTAAGCCAATTTTGTAAAAGTTTTGATAAATTCCTTGGGCAAGTTGATCTCGCTTGTAAGCTCGTGTATTTTCTTCAGTTGCAGCCTGATTAATTTTGCTCTTTGTATCGATAATATAGTGGTCACAAAAAGCTAAAACTAATCCAGAATTTGCTTCTAAATGTGGTACAAGCTTGGCTAAAAAGTCCTCGTTCCATATATCATCATCATGGAGGCTAGCAAGGTATTTACCCTGTGCCATATTAAAGGCGGACATCTGATTTGCAAGCATCCCAATGTTTTGCTGTTGTCGCCAAAACTTAATGCGTGGATCTTGAAAAGATTCGACAATTGCTTGAGGATTTTCCGGACTACAATTATCAGAAACAATAATTTCAATATTTTGATAAGTTTGTTGAACAGCGCTAGCGATCGCTTGCTTAAGATACTCTGGTCTATTATAAGTAGGTATGATAACGCTGACTAAAGGCTCTAATAATTGTACGTTGTTTGGCACGGATTTTACTAATTCTACTTTGAGGTTGATTTACACTTTACTTACAGTTTTTACTTGGGAAGTATCAGTTACTTTTTGTTGAGAAATTGTCTCTAAAAAACGTCGTGCTGTCGGTACAGGACTATAGTTTTCTAGCGCCCAAATTCTGCCTTGAATAGCAACTCTTTTCAGAATTTCTGGGTCATCAGCTATTTTATCTATAGAAGCTTGGACATTGTCTAAATCTATACCAATATAGTGTTGCCAATTTTGCGGCATTACAGGTAAAGAAATGCCATATTTTTCAAAATCTATATGAAAGGTGGCACATCCAGCCGCTAATGATTCCCAAAATCGCCAACTATCCCATTGCACAATTGTTTTAGTTTTTAATCTCAGACGGCTTAAAAGATGTTTGCCGCTACGATTAATTAAGTTACCTGGATTCTGAGGCCAAGCAGGAACAAAAAATCCACCAAAACAAGCACAAGCCATTGAATTTTGGAGACGTTGATAATAAGTTGGGTAGTGACGACCGCCAGTTTGTAACCATTGTAGATAATGATATGAATCTTCTGAAATATTATGAGGATTATCTACACTATTATCAATTTGTAGTATTTTGCTAATTTGAGGCATAAATGAACTACAACTAATATTTCTGACTGGATGACCAGTCCTCCAATGTCGAAAATTAATCAGTATTTGTCTTTTTCTTTGTTGAAAACTTGGTACTGCATTCACTTGTTGTAATATACGGTTACTCAGACCAAAAGACCAAGGATAAAAGTTATGACCATAATTTAGCTTTTTATTAAAATGATTTCTAAATATAAAATCAAATTGCCTAAACTCTGGTTTGTCAATGTATGTTTTATCACTGTCATCTCCATCTAAATATACAGTTTTGTATTGACGTTGAGCATGAAATAATCTAGTTGGTAAAGGCTCTTTTATATTAAACCAATTATTGGTTAATACTACGATAGAACAATCATCAGCAGTAATGTCTGGGCGGTGATTAAACAGATATTCTTCTTTTTCAGGTGACTCTTGCCAGTAGTTTATATTTGAGAAAAAAGGTATTCCTAGTTCTCGAAAACCTTCTGCCAAACAAATTAATAAATGTTGGAATTTGTCTCCTGTGGGAATCCCCTTTCTGGGGTCACAATAAAAATATATTGTGTCTTTAAAACTATTAATCATATTTTTGAATTTAGTGTTTATTGACGCTACGCGGATCAGTTACTACTGACAACTGACCACTGACTACTAACCACTGACTACTGACCACTGGCAAGACTCTATGCTCTTGTGGTTTTTATGATGAAAATCAGCGATAGTTTGGGCATAAATCTTTTTCAGTCGTTGGACGTGAATATCAATAGTAAATTCTTGCTGAAACCAAGCTTGAGCTTGTTCACCCATCAATTGGCTTTTTTGATAGTTTGTAGCTAATTCATTGATAGCAGCAGCTAATTTTTGAATACTATTTAATGGAACTAGAATACCTGTTTTGCCATTTCGCACATGTTCAGGAATGCCACCAACAGCGCTAGCAATGATTGGTCGATAGTGAGTGTATGCTTCTAGAGTCACAAGACCAGCAGGTTCAGGCCAAAGGCTAGGAAACACCACCGCTAAGCATTGTTGATAAAGTGCAGCTAATTTGTCACGATCGCACCAACCATGCCAAGTAATGCGATCGCTTAACCCCATCTGATGTGCTAATTTTTCCATATTGGGTTTACCCCAACCATCACCAGCAATATCAAGATGAATTTGTGGATCAGTTTTTGCTAAGGCTTTAATTAGCCATTCAATGCCTTTGTAAGGAACAATCCGACCAGCAAATAAAATTCGCTGATTTTGATGAATTTCTCGACTTAGAGGTGCAGTAGCGCTTGTAGCTGGTTGAACGCCACAGCGCAGTGTAATTACACGTTCTGGTGATAGACCACTACTAATGATTTGCTGACGCACATAATCACTATTAGCAATCACCGGAATTTGCAGTTTTTTGAGTGTCTCTAAAGAATGATCAGCATTCTCCCAATTTTGTAGAATATTTTGGGGGCGGCGACTTCCACAGCCATCTATTAAATGTCCCCAAGCACATCCTAGAGGATTCATCGGGCGATCGCAAAGTCTACCACGATCTGCTAAATACTTTGTACCACTAGGACAGTAAATAGAGTGATTATGCAGAGTAAATACTACCGGACACTCTGACCGTAAATCCATTAACATCTCTAAATCATGCACATGAAGCAACTTAAACTGACTTTGATCTACATTTTTCAAATCAGTGATTACACCATTGCTTACACCTGAAAGTCGTGACTGTACCAAGGAAGCTACATAAGTTTCAATACCACCACCTCCTGTAATGTCAGCTTGAGAGCAGTGATAGATCATTTTTGTATCAACTACTGAATTATTCATTGTTTAACTTGTGTTTGACTTTAGTTATAGAAGTATTCAAGTTAGTTAAGATTTACCTACACTCAACCAAAACTTATGTCTAACATCGCTGACATAATGTCTTAAACTGATTTCTTTTTTTGCAAGTTTATCTAAATAAATAAACTGATCTTCGACACTAAGAACATATTTTTGAGAACAGAGAGGTTTACCATGATTGTGATGAATTGTCAAATGTACAATTGTTTGTTCTGTAAAATAAATCGCAGGTTCTTGAAGATTTGCCAAACGTTCAATAGCAAAACTCCAATCTAGTTCCTGCTTAAATAAAATAAATCCCCCATTAACTGGATTCAACTTTTCAGAATTGTGGTAAATCAGCCGTTCATCCAAAGAGCTAGAACAATCAGGTAAATAACGAGAATATTGATCATCTGAACTACTTACACCAATTAAGTCAAGCCCACCGGGAAAAAACAAAATATCTGAGTCTGTATAGATAGTTGCACCATTCACAGGAATTGACATTAATGCAGCTAATTTTTTACCCATTGGATGTAACTGGGCATAATCCCAAACGCATTGAGGTAAATCCGTTCTCAGAATTTTTGTTAAAGGTATCACCTCAACACAAGGATGAATGCGACGCAATAAACTAGAGCTAAATTCAGTGTAGCTACCATCAGAGATAACAGTGAATGTTTGGGGAATACCAACATGACGAATAAATGAGCGAATACTGGCAACTTGTTCTGGTAAGTCACGCTCACAAGATAACGCGTAGACACTTATCGGTACTTTTTGAGTTACTTTGAGGGGAAAACTAACTATTTGATTCAGCGCTGCTTTATATAGATGACGATGAGCTTTTCCTTGAATTTTGGCGGTATGATAACCTACATTTACCATTGATTTTTCCTCAAAAACTATTAATAATTAAGCCTCGTTGAACAGATAATTTGTAATTATTAACGATTACAATTACGAATTACTTTGACCCATTTCGTATTGCATTTGGTGATATTTCCAAAGCTTGCCTTGCAATTCCAGTAGTTCTTGATAATTGCCCTGTTCTACGATCCGACCTTGTTCTAGGACTACAACTTTATCTGCTTTGGCAATGGTAGAAAGACGGTGAGCGATCGCAATTACTGTTCGACCGACAGCCAGTTTTTCTAAAGATTCTTGAATTAGACGCTCGGTTACAGAATCTAAGGCGCTGGTGGCTTCGTCTAAAATTAGAATTTCTGGGTCACGTAGCAAAGCACGAGCGATCGCTATTCGCTGGCGTTGTCCTCCAGATAACCGTACACCCCGATCTCCCAGTTGCGTATTAAAGCCTTCGGGCATTTGTTGAATAAATTCCAAGGCATTGGCTAATCGCGCCGCTTCTCGAATTGATGACCCATGTGCGCTTGGTGTGCCGTAAGCAATATTATTCCAGACGGAAGTGTTGAAAATAAATGTATCTTGACTAACAACAGCAATTTTGCGTCGCAGTGAGTTGATTTCAAAGTTCCGGACATCAACTCCATCAATTAAAACGTTACCTTCTATCGGGTCGTAAAAGCGAGGAATTAAATCTATTAATGTACTTTTTCCTGCACCAGTTGCTCCGACTAATGCCGTCGTCTTACCATTTTCAATGCTGAGGGTAATATTATTTAAAACCAAATTATTGGCATTGTAACCAAAATCTACAGAGACTATATCAACTGAATGCTTTAATCCAGTAAATTGCAATTTGCCGTTTTGTAAATAATGTTTGTTGTCAGTTCTCACTAATTCTTTAATATTATCTGCTGCTCCTTGTAGTGTACTCAAATGCGCTCTAGTACCATTGATATCTTGAACGATTGGCACAACTCTAAACAATACAAAAAAGAAAGTCAATAAAGAAGCTACTTGTAATGTTCCATTGACTACAAAAACAGTAAAGGCAAAAACAATCATCCCGATGAGAATTGTACTTGCGATCGCTTCAGCTAGAGGTCTAACTAACGCCCACGTTAATACAACATTAGTGGAAGTGCTAACTACTTTATTACTAGCATTATAAAAACGCTGCCGTTCAAAGTCTTGAGTCGCAAATGCTTGTACTGTTCTGATGCTGTTAATAAATTCTATTGCTGTTGAGGTAAAGTGGCCATTAGCAATGGAAGTAGTAAAACTCGTTTCTCTAGCTCTAGCATTTAACGTTGATAATCCCACTCCTACAAGGGTAAATAATAGCAAAGAAGCGATTGAAAGCTGCCACGATAGCAAAAACATCGAAATAAAATAGACTGTGGCTGTCATGGCTCTAGTCATCAAAAATGCTGTGCCGCTGAACCACTGTTTAATTCTTTCAATTTCTGTAGTAATTGTATTAATCAGTTCACCAGAACGAGTTTGCACAAAGTAGCTAAGTGGTAGTCCTTGCAACTGTTCAAAAATTTGCTTACGTAGGCGATCGGCTAAATGCAGTTGAGTTATTTCTGTATATACCTGGGCTAAATAATTGAAACCAGCCCGCATCCAAGTACTCAATAAAATCAGAATGGATATGCGATACAATCGATTAATTGCTGAAGTATTAGCAGCTAACACTAAAGTATCAAACCATTCAACTCCTATGCGAATTGGTGCAGCATCAGGATTTGTTAAACTTTGTAAAAATGAAAGTAAAAAACCGATACTAAAACCTTCAAATGTGGCTGCTAAAAATGAAAATATTAACGCTAAAATAGTGACTTTTCGGAAGTGTTTAAACTCACGCAATATTAAGTAGTTTTTTTGCCAAAAGCTAGTAGCCTTAAACTGATTACGGAGTGGTTGAGTAAATTGGAAAATCATGGGCATTTTTTAACAGACTTTAGGTGATTCAGGCAAATAGCTACGGGGTAATTAGGTGGCGCAAATAAAGTTAACTAGTACTGCTGTGCGTAATGACGCTCCTGCGTCACTACCGCTGCGCTAACGTAATTCGTAATTACAAATTTGTATTAGGATAGTCGTTTGTCATTGATCAATACAAATAACCAGTGACAAATGACGACCCTCACAAAAACAACACAATACCTTGGTGGTAGATTATAGTGTTGGGCTATCTAAATGCAACAGATTAGAATCTGTCTGTACATCCCATGAACTTGTAATTACTGGTAGTTTGTTGAGTTGTTTTTGTCCGACTAAGCCAAGATATATTGCATCTTCTAAAGTCCAACAATGAGAGTTTAACAAACTCATTTCACCCCGTAGCACATTGAATAACTGAGGCAGATTGTCCAAACCATATTTACGCATCCAACGCCCTAGGATTGCTCCTTTATGCTTTGCTGTTGTGTCAAACTTGATGGCTCTAAAGAGTCTACCTCGTTCGCCTACATGCCACTCACGGGAGAAAATTGACCTTGGCGATTTCATTCGCATCAGTATCATCAATCCTAGAATTATTGGACTTGTTAACAACAACAATACAGACGCTAAAATCCCATCAATTAATCGTTGCAGCCACATTAAAGATTTGCTACTTTGTTTAGGCAGTTTCTTACCTGAAGGTATGCGGAGAAATATTGGTTTATGAGCTTGTTCACATGCCTCAGCCCAAAACCGCAACCAAGTTTCACCAAGTTTTGGGTTTATGCTGACTAAGGTTATAGGTGAATGTTTTAAACATTCTATTAATAATTGCTCGTTATCTACAGAAGGTAAATATAGTTGATTTGCTTGAGTTGTGGACTTCACTAATAACTGACCCCGTCGCCATTGGAGAATGCAATATGGAGAGCGATGGTCTTGGGGTTGTTGGGGCGCTTTATAATTCTGTATAGTGCGAATTATTGAAACTGTCATATTTCTTGAGATTTATACAATAGTAAGTTGCTGAGTTGATATCAAAGGCTATTAATGCCAAAGACTCTGATCCGATTTTTGTTTGGTTTCCAAAGATATTTTGTCAAGTTACTGAAGTGGCAACTATACATCTTGGGATTTTTTCGACTTGACAAAAATACTGATTAGCGGTTATGAACTTGTTACATCAGAACGAATGAAAGTTATTTTTCTCTTTGTGTCTTGGTGCGGGCAGTCCGTTCAAGTCGGGAAACCCGCCCACACGGCTGCCCTCGTCTCTTTGGTTCAAGATTTTTTCACCACTAAGACACAAAGACACAAAATTTTTTCAAGTCCGATGGCTAGCAATTAACCTTTATGAAAAACTTGTGGGGAGAACCAATCCACTCTTGTTGTTTAGCTATTTAGGATAAGTTTCAATATCTAGGATATAAGACTCTGTAGAACTGACTATATGCTTCAATGGATTCTTTATTTACTCTTTAAAGAGCTGTGGCTTTTACCAGCTAATTATAAAGGTCTCGTAAACATACTTAATTATAAATGATGATCACGCGATTAATTTTAACCATAAAAAAGTTTAATTATTACAATTCAATTTAATACTTGTTTCTGGAAAATTATCCTGTTCAAATCAAACGCAACTATGTATTTTATTTAACTAAAAATCCTAATTTTCCAAAGATTCTCTCTCTATAGATTGTTGCCGGAAAATTCCTGTATAAAATATCTGTGCGATCGCACCTGCTAAAATGCGATCGCACAACTTGGCATTGCTAATTTTTTGCCCTATGCCCTCATTACCTACTTTTCCACCGCTTGTTGCAGGGCAAGTTGATATTGCTTTTGAGGATATGGTACGTAAGTGCTACTGGAGTTGGAAACTCCGTTGGCTACAACCCCAATCAAATTTAACTTACTAAGCATAGCTGTAGCTTGGGCAAGCTGGGTACGAGTCACTATGCCAATGCTGGCGACCATGACTACACTCCGACAAGATGAGGCTGTGAGCATAGCATCTACCAAACCCAAAACAGGAGAGGCATCGATGAGTACTAAATCATAGTTCTCTTCAAATGTTGCCATTAATTGCATCATGCGTGGAGAACTCAAAAGATTTGCTGGGTCAGCAGGTCTAGGCCCGGCGGTCAAAATATCAATGTAGGCTGAACCATAAGATTGAATCCCCACTTGATTGGGCAGGGTGATATCGCTTGCCAACAATGTTGAAAGTCCTTGCTCGTTAGGCAGATTCAGCTGTTCATGTAGACTCGGTTCGCGTAAATTGGCATCAATCAATAGTACTCGTTTGTGTAAACGCGCCGCACTCATCGCTAAACCTAATGCCAAAGCTGACTTACCATCATCGGTTAAAGCCGAGGTAATCATCAAAGATTTCAAGCTGGCGACAGAGTTGAGTAACTCAATATTTTTGTAAATCAGATCCAACGATTCCCAACGCGGCGAGGATTGTAATACCTCGACTGTCCAGGGGGCTAATACTTCTGGCTTACCAAAAGGCAATTGAATCACTGATTCTTTGGTTTTAGCAGGTGGCAGTTTGGGAGTTGTACCCAACAAAGGTAAGGCAAACTGCTTCTCCAATTCAGCAGTAGTGTGAACAGAATCATCAGATGCTTCGCGAATGAAAGCAGCAACGCCTCCCAACATTAACCCAACGACTGCGCCTAATAAAAGATTCTGTTGGAGATTCGGCCCCATCTTTGCACCTTTTTGAGGTTCTTCTACAACTTCCCAATTAAATCCACCCTTGGCCAGTTCTTGACGTAATTGCTGTTCTGCTCTCAATAGTTGCTCTAACCGTTCACGGCTAAATTGTAACTGTGGCAGGATGCGGTTGTAGTAAGCCAACAAAGGGGGAAAGCGTTTGATTTCAAAACGTAGCTGATTTTCTTTTTGGGCTAGAGTTTGATCGCGCGCACCTAAAGCCACTATGGTTGTTTGGGTCTCCACCAACTGGCCAGCCAGATTCAGGTCGATTTCACCGAACTGTCCTTGTTCTAAAAGAGGCATTTTAGAAGCGAATACACCCGCAGACTGGATACCTAAAGTCCTACCTACCTCTTGTTGCAATAACTCCTTCTGACTTTGGAGTTGTTCTCTGAGCTTTTCTACACTCGGAGTTGCATCTGTAAAACGTAAGCGTTCTTGAGCTAGTGCTAATTCTGTTTTTTGAATTTCGTTAAGTAAGCCTTGGTAGCGAGTCGATTGACTCAGACGAGAAGCAACCAAAGCATTTTTTGGAGAACGATTAAGTTGTTCTTGCAAAGATTTCTGGCGTGCTAAAGCTTCTTCGTATAGAGAACGAGTATTACGGCGCTCTTGCTCAATATTGTTCAAAGCATCTTCAAGGGCTTTAGCTTGTGACACCGGGTCGATTAAATTCTGGTTTCTGCGGAACCGTTGGAGGTTAGTCTCAGAGGCATTAACTTCTTCACTAGCCTTACTTAACTGTTCTCTGATTACTTGCAGACCTTTTTGTAGACGTGAATCTTGTTGCTGCTTGTTATAGTCCACATAAACTTGACGAATGGCAGCCAGAACCTTTTGAGTCTTTTCTGGATCTCCATCGCTATAGTCTACTTGGAAAATTTTTGTAGCGACATCATCTTGTTTTGTTCTTAACTGATTTAAGACCAAAGTATTTTTAATATCGGTCACAGTCATATCAGGATAGTCAGATTTCAGGAGATCAACAGCTTTTTGAATCAATCCTGAACTCTGCATCAGGTTAAGTTGAGTTGCAGTATCTATTTGAATATCAGGCTCTGTAAACTGATTTTCTATACCAACTCCTTCTTGTTTGCCTTGATAGTTAGGTTCTACTAGCAACTGCATTGAGCTTCTGTAGGTAGGTTTAGTTCTAACAGTCACAAAAGCGGCGATCGCAATTGAAGCAATAAATGCTGCTAAAAACCAAGGAAATCTCCGCACGAACACTGAAAACATTTGCCCATAGCTTGGCTCTGGATCAGAAACGGGATTTATATGAGGATTTAGACTAGTTTGAACCACGTTTATTATCCTTTAATTGATTAATTTACACTAGAAGGTTGATTAATAACTTGCTCAACCTTATTAAAAAAAACTGGTTCCGAAAAATTGTTTACTGCATGATTACGAATATTTTCATAATTCCAATTGATTTGTCCGGAATGTAGTAATGCAGCTTGCAAAGATTCGGGTGTTTGTCTTTTAAAAAACACACCTGTCTGACCATGTATTTGAGTATCTAATACTCCACCTGCTCCGTAAGCAATGACTGGTGTACCACTAGCATTTGCTTCTACTGGTACTAATCCATAGTCTTCTAAAGCTGCGACAATAATCGATTTTGCTTTAGAAAACAAATCTTTGCGCTGGCGATCGCTTACATGTCCTAAAAATTCAATATTATTTAATGCTTTAGATTTTAAACGTGCTTTTTCAGGGCCATCACCTGAGATTAATAATCGCCAACCCAACCAATTAAAAGCCTCAACTATAATATCAAGACGTTTATAACTAATCATTCTGGCTGAGGCCAGATAATATTCATCTTTTTGATCTGAAAAAACAAAGTTACTGGTATCAATTGGATAATTAACTACAATTGCTTGTTTGCCATAAACGCTTTGAATCCGACGAGCCACAACACTAGAATTGGCAATGTAAAGGTCAGGTTCCTGAGCATATTTCAGGTCTACATTTCTCATCATTTGAAAAACGTGTTCAATTAAAGGAGCAAAATATCTATAGTCTCCGTACTCCTTTAAATAAGTTTCTGTATCCCACAAGAAACGAGTTACATTATGGCAAAAGCAAACATGTCTTGCATCTGAGCGTTTGCGTACTGCTTTGGCGAAGCTGGTACTACTGCTAACAATCAAATCGTAGTCTTGCAAGTCTAGCGCCCTAAAAGCAGGAAAATAAAAGGGAGCCATCAATCTAAAATACTTAACTGCGCCGGGAATTTTTTGCAAGTAAGTTGTTTTGACTATGCGCTCACCCATCTCAATAGTTTTTTGCGGATCGTATAAAGAAGTGAAAACATCCGCTTGGGGGTAACGCTTACAAAGCAGCTCAAATACGCGCTCTGCTCCACCGCGCTGGGTTAAGTAATCATGGACTAGAGCAATTTTCATAAGCTTTAACCACAGTTTATCTAAATTTTGTGTGAACACTTCCCAGCAAGTTGCAATCAACAACTTAAGTGTTCAGTTAAGAATTACTTGTCCAAAATAATTCTGATAAATATTTGTACTTGTTATGTTTATGCCTGAATGATGAGATGTCAGTAGGGTGCGTTACGCCACAGGCTAACGCACCATCCTAGATTTGCGGTGCGTTAGGACTAACATCCATAATGCACCCTACTTACTACTACTTGCTACTAACCAACTGTTGCCAATATTTTGGCTGGGACAAAATAAGCGTTTTGCTCAGCTCGTAGTTGGTCGCAAAGTCTACCTTCAGGTAACTCTACATCATCGTAAGTTAGGACTTGATCTTGAGGAATATCTCGTTTGAGACGACAACCTTCAGCTAAACCCATTGGTAAAAGTTGTTGTTCTTGAACGATGGGAGAATTTTCACATTGACCATAAGTCATGTAATAACCGATACCATCAAGGGTTTCTCCGGCTTTGAGGTCTATTTTGGCTGTGGTGACTACATCTACTAACGGACCAGCTAGGGGAGATAAAACAGCATCACCGAATAAGACGGCACGAGCAACAGATAGTGGAACTTCAAAATGACAAAGATGATAAGGAGTATAAAAGCTGTAAAGAGGGCCTTCACCTAATTTGTACAAGTTGAGGTAATGACGTTGCTTGGGGTCGTCGTGAGTAGCATAGACAAATACACCGGGGCCTGGTTTTGCGCCTACTACATAATCGACAATGCCGCCTAGTTGCTGGAGTTGTTCGACATCATACATTTGGGTCATCTCATCGACATGACCGTTGAAGTCGTATCCTAACATACCTCTTTTGGCAACTTGCATCCCTGTGGCATTAGCAACGATCGCCTGCTCGAAGGAAATTTTTGTCCCGTCGGCAAAACTAGTTACCATGTGAGCTTTTTGACCCCAACGCTTGGCAAATGCTTCTTGAGTCGTAGGATTACGATAGGGGTCTTGGAGTCCTTTAATGTTACCGCACAACAACGGAGTCAGACCAATGCTTTTGACAAATCGGTAAAGATTCATTTCCACCCCTGGCTGATCGCCATCACAGGCGCTGAGAATCACGCCAGCTTTGTCGGCATAGACTTTGAGGATAGGACCAATTGTGCCGTCAAGTTCGGCATTCATCATAATTACATGTTTGCGATGAGCGATCGCTTCCATGACAACATGAGCGCCAAATTCGACTGCGCCTGTAACTTCAATAATTGCCTCTATGCCTGCGGCTTGGCACAATAACATAGCATCTTCGGTGACTGCATATTTATCGTTAGCGATCGCATCTTCTAATTCACTGCGGGTGGAGACGATTTGTATATCTTCAATTCCCGCCTCCATATAAGCTTTTTTGGCTGCATCTATCTGACGGTTGAAGATTGCAACTAATTCCATCCCCGGAACAGAATTGATGATTTGATTGGCAATACCTCTACCCATAAAACCAGCACCAATCATCCCGACTTTAATGGGATTACCTGCGGCGGCGCGTGCTTGTAAGGCGCGATCAATAATAATCATTGTTAATTCCTTTATTTACCAGTTGTCAGTTGTCAGTTGTCAGTGGTCAGTGGTCAGTTGTCAATGGTCAGCTGCTACTTAATTCGTTTAATTTATTTAGGATAAATGACCTTGTTGTTAGTTATTAATTGTCAATTGTCAGTTGCTACTGACAACTAACTACTGACCACTGACATTTTATTAAACAGTTACTTCTAAAGGGTCAGGACTACCAATAGGCATCGTTTCCAACAAAGGCCAATTTAAATCTTTCTCGGAAATCACCGTTACTTCTAGAGGCCATTCAATATTAAAAAATGGATCGTCGTAGCGTAGACCTCGTTCATATCCTGGTGTGTAAAATTCACCCACTTGATACACTACTTCAGTTTCATCTGTGAGTGTTTGATAGCCATGAGCGAACATTTCGGGAACATATAAAGCGCGACGATTGGCTGCGGTTAGTTCTACACCAATATGTGATAAAAAAGTAGGCGATTCTGGACGCATATCAATAATTACGTCATAGATAGCACCTTTAGTACAGCGAATTAATTTTGTTTCTGCTGCTGGGGCAAGTTGATAATGCATTCCCCGCAATGTGCCTTTTTTGTAGTTAAAAGACAAGTTACATTGAGCAACTATTGGTTTTAATCCGTGTGCTGCAAATTCTTGAGCGCAGAAAGCACGGGCAAAAAAGCCACGGTGGTCTGACTTTTCTTCTAAATCAATGATGAATGCGTCTTGGAGTTCTGTAGTAGTAAAAATCATGATTAAACTCTGGTAAATGTTAACTACATAAATAAAATTATTTATGCAAAATTGTGCAATCAGCTTGATAAGGTTTCTAACTCTGGTCTTGGATATGTATTATCCCAATATTGGTTGCATAAATCTGGCTTTTTCGGCGGATTGGCAGTATATGCAAAAAATAAAGTTGCTCTTTCTTGTGTGCGGATCGTTCCATGATGCAAAGCAATTTTCGGGTCTACTATAATTACTGTACCTGCTTCACCTGGACAGGATTTCCAAGCAGATTCGGGAATAATTTTTTTTAGTTCTTCATCTGTAATGCCAACGTAACCTGCCTGCCAAAGTTTATAGTAAATGCGATAATAATTCAAACTCCATAGGGAAGTTAAAGATATTGGTAAATATTCAAAAGGTCCATGTTTTTTTTCTACATCTGTCAAATAGATGATAATTTTAATCATCCGTCGATCTTCAGAATCTTTATGCCATAGCAACGTGCCAAACTGTTGCTCATTAGGAAAATCTTTGCGTAAATGTACGCCGTGAAAAATAATGGGAAGACCAATATATTTTTCGATGATATTGAGTAACCTTGGTTCATTTCCCCAGTTAGAAAATTCTGGTAAATCTGTGACTTGATAAATATGTGGCAATTTTTGGTTAAAATTGTCGTGATTTACCTTGGTCATTATGGATAATTGTTTCAATGCAGCTTGAAGTAATTCTGGAGTAGAATTTAAACCTAAATCTGCTAGTGTTGTAATATGAACACCCGATTTTTTGAGATTGTCTAAAATCAAGCGATCGCCTGACTCCAAAACAGGTAGTTTTTTGGCATGATGCCAAAGTTTTTTTCTATAAACTAACTCAGAATTGAGTGCCGATAGTTTGCCTGTAATAGTTTTTAGCATGGCATGGCTACCTTGTTTTAATTATCGATTTACTATGAGGCGATCGCTTATGATAGTTAGTTCGCAATTCTTGTGCAGATGGCTCACTATTATCAAAGATTTGAAACTCTTTAAAAGCCACAATATCAAAAGCCGAAATACTGACTAAAGTCAAAAAAGGAACTAATGTTTTGATGGCAGAAACAGGCCATCTTCTCAAAGCACCTAAAAAGACTTTTATGCTAACTTCTTTAGAGTTGTGTAAAAGCATTTGCCTACAAAACTGCTTAGAATATCCGGCTTCTTCAAGTTTCAAAATAACTTCAGGGATGTGTTTGTATTGCATTAACAGTGCAGATTTAGGCTCTTTTTGCCAATAACTCACACCAACAATACATTCTAGATAAGTTTCCTTAGTGACAATTACATCACCATTGGCAGCACAATAACCAGCTAAATATGCCAATGATATCCAATTGTTGGCAGCGTCTGGCCAAGATTGTAGAGCGCGTTTTACTAAGTCAGTACGATAAACAGTAGCAGTCAGAAAAATCACAGCACCAACACTTTTAGCAAAACAGTGTTCAAATATAGTTTTACCATCACTACTAGCATCTTCAATATCGGCATCAAACCAGCGATTACCAGTTATTGTTGGTGGATGTACTGGTTCACCAGTAATTTTATTTCTCCCAGAGAAGTTGAGAAATAATAATGATAATTCTTCATTTTCTTTGAGCTTATTAATTACATAATTAACGGCTCTATCTTGAATAGGATCATCATCTCCAATTGTCCAAACATATTTTGTAGTTGCGGAATTTAGGCAGTACATAATATTTCTCATTACGCCTAAATTTTCCGGATTTCTATTAGTTTTAAAAGAGATATCGCTCAGGTGTTGTTGCCACTTACTGATTACTTCTTGAGTATGATCAGTAGAACAATTATCAGAAATTAAAATTTCGCAATCCAATTCAAAACCTTTGATAGCTTGAGCCAGCCATGCCAACTGTTTATCAAGTAACTCAGCACGATTATAAGTAGGTATGGCAATGGTCAACAATTTGTTCATTTTTAAACCAACAGCTTGTTAAGTAACTAAACAGAATTAATTACACACCTTGTTTATCTGTTCTCTGTTCACTTCTATGAGATGCTTCTTCCGAGTCAAAGTTTTTTGACTCGGAAGAAAGAACCAAATAAATTCGAGACTGCTAATCAGATAACTAAATTACTTTTTCTTCCAAAAAAAATCTTGGTCAATTTGCTCAGTCCGAATTAGATACTCTAGCTGTTTTAACCGTGTGAAACCTCTAAATAAGAAAGTATCCTCAGTCATATCAATTTGATTGAATAACTCAAATAGCTGTTGAGCGCCAAGTTGAGCATTCCAATCACACTTGAATCCAGGTAAGATAGTGTTGATTTTCTCGAAGGATACTCGATAGCTGCGATTGTCTGCACCGTTATCACCAAAAGACAATTTACAACCAGGGAAACTATTGGCAATAATTTCGGCAATTTCTTTCACCCGATAGTTATTCGCCGTATCTCCGACATTGAAGATTTGGTTGTGAACAATGTCACGGGGTGCTTCAATCGCACACACGATTGCTTTACAAATATCTAATGCATGGACTAAGGGTCGCCAAGGCGTACCATCACTGGTCATTGCGATTTCTTTAGTAGTCCATGCCAACCCTGCCAAGTTGTTTAACACAATATCAAACCGCATCCTGGGGGAAGCGCCAAAAGCAGTAGCATTCCGCATAAAGGTAGGAGAGAAATCATCATCAGCTAAGAGTTTGACATCTCGTTCTACTAAAGTTTTACAGTCTGCGTAAGCTGTTTGGGGATTAATTGGAGATGTTTCTGTGACATCGCCTTCAGTCGCAACACCATAGACACTGCACGAAGACATATATATAAAGCGCCGCACACCCATTGCTTTAGCTAGGTTTGCCAGACGCACTGAACCTAGATGATTAATTTCATAAGTGATATTAGGTGCTAATTGTCCGGTGGGGTCGTTGGAGAGTTCCGCCATGTGTACTACAGCTTCTACACCAGCCAACTCTTCAGGAGCAATATGGCGGATATCTTTATTAAGAGTTTTAGCTGTCACTTCAGTACCGTTGTACAGCCAACCAACTTTATAAAAACCAGTATCTACGCCGATAACTTCGTGTCCTCGTGCGATTAATAAAGGAGGTAATAATGAACCTAAATAGCCTTCTGTGCCAGTGACTAAGATTTTCATGCTTGTAAATTTTTGTGTGGCGATTAGTATCAGTCATCAGTTATCAGCCATCAATCAAAAGACACTTGATAACTGTTCACTGTTCACTGTTTACTGTTTAATGATTTCGTTGACCAATTACCTTAGCAGGTACACCAACTGCTATGGAGTAAGGAGGAATATTTTTATTGACAACTGCTCCTGCGCCAATGACACTACCGCGACCAATAGTGACACCATCTATGACTGTAACTCCATGACCCAGCCAACAATCATCCTCGATGACAATCCCTTTTCTAGTAACTCCTTGGTCAGCAATTGTCCGCAACGGATCTGCAAAAATGTGACCGTTACCATAGATGCCAGAATGAGCTGCAATCAGACAATTCTTGCCGATTTTGATGTTACCGTAACCAGTAATACAGGTATATAAACCGATGTATGTACCTTCACCAATTTCAATACAAGAATTTTGGAGTGTACCTAAATCGACACCACGTTCTAAAGTTACTCCAGAACCGAGAGAAATCCGATTGTTGGCTTCACCAAGTGTATTCAGCCGCACACCACTACAAATTTTGACTCTATCTCCGATTTCGATGCCAGCAGTACCGTAAAGTTTGACATCGGTTTCGATGCAAACAAATTTGCCGAACTGAGCAAAAATCTGTGGATAAAAGAGTTTTCTTAAGTGGACTCCTAAAGCAATTGTTGGTAGATATCCTAATAGTGTAGTTACAAAGACTTCTTTTAGGCGTGCCA
This sequence comes from Halotia branconii CENA392, assembly GCF_029953635.1. Taxonomy (NCBI): domain Bacteria; kingdom Bacillati; phylum Cyanobacteriota; class Cyanophyceae; order Nostocales; family Nodulariaceae; genus Halotia; species Halotia branconii. The sequence goes on from NZ_CP124543.1 coordinate 2,872,012, forward strand.
ATTTGGCAGGAATCATTAATAAATCACGATTCCATTTACCTGCTACGCTATTCATAGTATTTATTTTCAGCAGTAATGCTATGTATACGCTACGCGGGTCAGTTGTTAGTTGTCAGTTGTCAGTTGTCAGCGATGCACTGAGTTTCGACACTTCGACAGGCTCAGTGCGGCGCTGCGCGGTAATCGAAGTGTTGTCAGTTGTTAGTTGTTAGTTGTTTTTGATCTGGTTTAATACCCTATTTCTTTGTGGTTGGGGGGTAATTTTAAAACATTTTTACCACTGACCACTGACTACTGACCACTAACCACTGACAAAATTCTATCCCCTGTCCCCTGCTGTAATTACTACAGTCTCAAGATGTGACTGGTGAGGAATTTGAGCAACAATTGCTGTACCAATTTCTAAGGAAGAGGTAGCAGCTGGAGAAGGAGCATTGCAAACATGGATAGAATTTTGACCAGGAACGATCAAAAAATCGTCTACCAAAGAGCCATCGTTCTTTAAAGCTTGAGCGCGAACTCCTGCATGGGTGGGTACTAAATCTTGCGCTTGGACTTCGGGAATTAGTTTTTGCAAACTTCTGGTGAAGGCTGCTTTACTAAAAGAACGAATAATTTCTTGAATGCCTTCGTCAGCATGTTTTGCAGCTAGTTTCCAAAAACCGGGATAGGTGATGACTTCGGCAAGATCTCCTAAATTAAAGTCGGTTTTTTTGTAACCTTCGCGTTTGAAGCTAAGAACGGCGTTTGGTCCTGCATGAACGCTGTTGTCAATCATCCGGGTAAAGTGGACACCCAAAAAAGGGAAATCTGGGTTGGGAACCGGATAAATGAGAGTTTTCACCAAATAACGTTTTTCTGGGGTGAGTTCGTAGTATTCTCCCCGGAAGGGAACGATTTTCGCTTGGGGTTCTGCCCTACCTAATTTAGCAACGCGATCGCTATGCAATCCGGCACAATTGATCACAAAGCGAGTTTCAAAGCTGCCATTGTTTGTTTCTAATACCTGATTTTGACCGCTAGGAGAAATTTTTAGCACCTTTGTATTCAGGCGTAATTCTCCTCCTTGTTGTTGAATTAATTCAGCGTATTTGAGACAAACTTGCTTATAATTAACAATGCCAGTTGAAAAAACCCTAATTCCACCTACACACCTGACATGAGGTTCAATTTCTTTAACTGCTTCTGGGCTAATTTTTTGAACCTTAATACCATTCTCTAAACCGCGTTTATAAAGGTTTTCTAGACGTGGTAGTTCTTGTTCTTCAGTTGCCACAATTACTTTGCCGCAAACTTCATGGTCAATACCATGTTCTTGGCAAAATTCTACCATTGAGCGACTACCGTCACGGCAGAATTTAGCTTTAAAACTCCCTGGTTTATAGTAAATACCAGAGTGAATTACTCCGCTATTGTTGCCGGTTTGGTGAAATGCCCACTGGTTTTCTTTTTCTAATACTAAAATGCGGGCATGAGGATAGCGTTTACCCAAAGCTAGCCCTGTAGATAGTCCGACGATTCCTCCACCGACAATAGCAAAATCAAACATTGGTATTATTACACTTGAAATTACAAAAAAGTTAAAAATTAAGAATTATATTTAATTCATAACTTTCTTTCTACCATACTTTCCAAGGGGCGCGATCGCTTTTCCAGAGATCTTCTAAATAGTTTTTATCTCGTAAAGTATCCATAGGTTGCCAAAAGCCTTGATGTTTAAACGCCGATAACTGTTCCATATCAGCTAGCTTTTCTAATGGTTCTTTCTCCCAAACTGTGGAGTCATCAGCAATTAAGTTGATTACTTCTGGTTCCAAGACAAAATAACCACCATTAATCCAAGCGCCATCACCTTCAGGTTTTTCTCGAAAGCTGTGGATTTTTGTTTGTTCTTGTCCTAAAGAAATTGCCCCAAATCTTCCTGCTGGTTGAACTGCTGTCAGTGTTGCTAAAGACTTTTGTTCTTTATGAAAGTTAATTAACTCTGTGATATTGACATCACTCACACCATCACCATAAGTAAAGCAAAAGGTGTCATTGCCAACATGCTCCCAAACACGTTTTAAACGTCCACCTGTCAGGGTGTGATCACCTGTATTGACTAAGGTGACACGCCAGGGTTCGGCATATCCAGAATGCACATTCATTTGGTTAAATCGCATATCAAATGTGACATCTGACATGTGTAAAAAGTAGTTAGCAAAGTACTCTTTAATGATGTACCCTTTGTAACCGCAACAGATAATGAAGTCATTAATGCCGTGGGCAGAATAAATTTTCATTATGTGCCATAAAACTGGCTTACCGCCAATTTCAACCATCGGCTTTGGTCTGATACTAGTTTCTTCACTGAGGCGTGTACCAAGACCTCCAGCCAAAATCACCGCTTTCATGCAATTACCTCGGAGATTTGCAGGGAATTATTATTTTGAATCAATCGGGATGAAGAGGATGCACATGGATGAGCGAAAACTCAGTTTTAAATGTAGTTTTCTTCGTACATAATCTAACGGAAATTTTGAGCAGTTTTATAAAGTATAGGTAAATAAAAATCTGGGATGTGTAAAAGCTTTATGAATATCTCTAAAATGTCAAATTGCCTAAATTTAATAAATCAAAATGTTACCTAAAAAACAAATAGGATTAGCTGGTGCTAACCCTATTTAAGAATACTTTCTACAATTTAAAGCAACAAACTACCAGTAATAAACTAGTGGCAAAGTTTACTAGTTTGTAACTAATTGGTTTCTTTACTGTTCCAGATGTTAGAGTTGGGGAATAAAGCACTACATCTGGTTTCTACCATTACACACATACTACTAAGTGCTTGTTGGTAATTTTCTGTATCCTTTTGTTCCAGAGAAAGCTTGGCAGCTAATTGTAAATCTTCGATGGCTTTGCGATTATTTTGGTCTGATTCACTACCGCCATATTGCGAAAGTTCATAACGAAGCATACCGCGTTTGAGATAAACTTTAGCCAATTTATCATTGAGCAGTAATGCTTGGTCAAAGTCATTGATCGCTTTTTGGTATTCTTGAGCGTAATCGCTGCTATATTGAGCCATTTGATAGCGTACAGAGCCACGCTGAAAATAAGCTTCGACTTTGGCTGAATTGAGGTCAAGTGCCTGAGTAAAATCAGCAACTGCTAGTTTGTAATCTTTTAAAGATTCGCTGCTGTATTTAGCCATTTGCGATCGCACAACACCTCTTCTGATATAAGCTTCTGCTTCTTGATTGTTCAAGTACAGAGCTTTATTAAAGTCAGCGATCGCTTGTTTATATTCTCGATCAGGATCGTTACTATAATCAGCCAGCATGTAACGAGAATTACCTCGATTCACATAAGCTTTGACTTCTTGGGGATTGATTTGCAAAGCTTGGTTATAGTCTGCAAGCGCACCTTCATAATCTTTGAGGTTATAGCGAGCATTGCCGCGATTAACATAAGCTTTGGAATTTGTCGGCTCTTGTTTGATGGCTTGGCTAAAATTTTCTACTGCTTGGTCATAGTCGCGTATTTGGTAAGCTGCATGTCCCTGTTTATAATAATCAGCAAAGCTGAGAGTAGGAGTTTTAACCTTGGGACGAGCAATCAAGGTTTGTTGGGTGTATGCATTTTGAGAAACAAATGGACGAGTAAATTTAACCATTACGTCCAAATAGCCCAACAACCCAAAACCTAGCAAGCAAAAAATCGCCGGGTAAACCTTCGCTTTGTGAGAACGTTTGTAAGGAGCATAATTAGCGGTATTTCCTCTTTGCCAATAATTCCAGTGGTGCAACGGCATGACTGGTTGTGGCAAACGCGCAGGCTGGGGAACGTAACGCCTTTTTGGGACTCTGCGCGGCTTGAGATGTTCTCTATTGGCGATCGCTTGTGGCGATGGGAATGGATCGCGTCCACCTAATCGGACGGTACGTTCACACCAAGGACAAGTGTTTAGGTGGTTGTTATAGCGATGTTGAGGATTGGTGGTGCAAGTAATTAGACTATCTTCTGCTTCTGCTAATGCCGACAGCCAATTTTGAGCGCTAGGACGCAGTTGGGTATCGCTGTGACCATCTTCAAAACAACGCAAAAACAATTCTTGCAACTTAGGATGGAGAATTTCCCAAGCTGGGGCAATGGGAGTAGGGAGGTAAGGAACTTGCCGCTTACGACTGTAAGTAAAATGCCCCGCTGCAATTCGGGCTTCGTAAGGCGGTGGCTCAGGAATACCTTGAAATATTCCTGAAAATGGGTGTGTACCTTCCATGAGAAGTTGAAATACCAGTACCCCTAAACCAAACAAGTCGTGAGCAATTTCGCGATCGTGTTGAGCAAAAATTTTGTTTTGCAGTTCTGGTGGGGTAAACTCTGGTTTACCCACTGGACAACGATAAACAACACTGTTGTCTAAGTCACGTACTTGAAAGGAGTCTGTGTCTACTAAGGTTACAAGTGCTGTGTCACTAACCAAGATATTGGACTCGTTGACATCACCAACACAATAGCCACTGCTATGCAAAGCTGCAAAAGCGGCTGCTAAATTGCGAGCCGTGCGGAGTAGGTATTGATAATTGAATAAAGGGCAATGTTGGCGGCGAGTTCTGGGGTTGTAAAAATCGATGACAGGACGCATCCCGCGAATCCGCGGCATGAGAAAGCCGATAATGCGATCGCTATTATTATCAGCAAACTCATCGCTAATATCTGCCGCCCGGAGTAAATCGAGAGGCCAAGCAATAGAAATATGCCCCAAGCTAGCCGTAGGATTTTCTGGCGGATTAGCCAGCATTGCCTGGAGTTTATAGGCGTGGGCAACGGTGGGCTTGTGATAAATTTTTGCTACTAGCTCACTATCTGAGGGCAGAGCATAAATACAAGCTTCACCGCCACGACCTAAACTGACGCTGAGGTTGATGATTTCTGGGTTGGGAAGACAACGTAGTACCTGCATGATAAAATCACGGTTAACGGGGGTTATTTAAAATACCAAACTTGCAAAATCCTGGCTCATGTGTTGTTGAAGGCAGCAATAATTAGTGTTAAATCATCATCAGTACGTTGCGTAATTCGCTCAGAACCTAGAAATCTGACTAATTGCTCTTTGGCAGCTGTCTTATCCTCAGCATTCTTGACAAAGTCAAATAAAGGAAAAAAGAATGGTTTGTGAGGTTCACCAACAACCATATTTAAAGCCAACATTTGTAGCCCATCTGTGAGGAGTGCAACATTAACTATAGTTTCACGCCACAATCTCATCTGGGCTGTATCTAAAGCACCTGGTGAAGTCAAAAAAGTTGTTTCATTGATATATTCACCATTGTCAGGCAAGGTGAGTGCTAGTAAGTTGCCTTGATTATCTTTGGCGACTGCCAAACCATCACCTATTTGCACCGCTGCGGCCATTTCTGGTGTAGCGATCGCAATAATTAAGGTAGTTGCTAAATCTTGGGGCTGTTGTCTAACGGCTGCGGCTTCATCTTCCACAGCTTTTTTAGCGGCTAATAAGGCCTCATTTAACAGCGTTTGGACAAGCTGATCATCAGCGAGGGAGTCTCTGGTGATTTGTCTGATTGAGAGGCTTTCTATTGCTGCTTCTACAGCCACCATTGCTCCCACTTTTCCCTGACTAGCAGAACCCGCACCATCCGCAGCCGCCGCCACCAACACATTGCCAGGCAATAACTGCCAGTGGTGGGCATCTTGACACAGCTGCTTATTTTTGATGTGGCTAGTACCACATATAGATGCGGCGACTACCCGCCAATGAGTGATCAATTTTGATGTTTTCATAGAGTAGGTGTTTTCTATCAGCTAGCTGTGTGCATATTAAGCTGCGATTAAAGGCACAATTTAGATAGTTCCCCAGCCAATGGGCGGTAGTGCTACCTGTTCGTCTACTTGCGAATGGGAAACAGCTGACATACTAGCTGAGAGCCAAACAAACATCTCAATAAAATTAAGTCCTTTGAGCTTTAGTGGAGTACGCACAGCTATTTGATTTAAGCGCACCATATTAGCGTTTTCTACACCTACTGAGAAGAAAGCTACACGTTTATTGGTTTCATCTCCTTGTAAGCGCTGCGCTGCTTGCTCTACTACTTGGTCTAGTTCGCCTTGTGGTTCTCCATCAGTAATCATGAATACCCAAGGCCGATAGTAAGCAATACCATTAGCACGATACAGAGATTTGCGCTCTTGAACCATGTCCAACGCCTTATGGATTCCCGACCCCATAGTCGTTAGTCCCTGTGCTGTCAAAATTGGCGGATTGAATTGATCGGCAGTCACGAAGTCTTGTACAACATTCACATGACTGTCAAACGTGACGATCGCCACTTCTACCCGCCTAGCTGCTAAGGAATTTTTTACCAGTTCATCTTTCAAACTCAGCAAGCCCTGATTTAAAGCTTCTATCGCCTCTCCTTGCATGGAACCAGATGTGTCTAGCAACAACACACAAGGACAACGTGGTTCTGGGTTTTCAGCAAACTCCACTACTTCATCAAGACTTAAAGTATCGTGCATAACTTTTTGTGTTATGTTATAGTCCAAAGCTTTATTTTCCTTTGTTCAAAGTATATAGTTTAATTTCCGGAGTCTACGAGACTAAAGGTAGATGTTTGACGGTAGTTAGTCCCAATCTTTATTAAATAGATTGTTTTTACCAAATTATTTACAAGATTTAAGATAATCTTCATCATGGTCTAGTTAAGGAATCTATCAGGGATCAACATTGTTTGATTAGTAAATCTACTAACATTTATTATAGACAAAATACGAATTGTATTATAATAATACGCAGATTCACTGACCTAAAACTTTAAAGATTCTGTGTAGAAAGTTTGTTTTTTTATAAAAGAAACCGATTTAATTGCAATTAACTTTGTCAGCATGACAATTCTACCTGTGTAACTAAAACTTAAAATTAAAATTGCATGGTAAATGTTAGTCCCAGGAGGATTTTGCTAAAAAACGTAACAAACTAGTAACGTTGCATAAATACTCACCAAAGACAAAAAATTAACTACGTAATCGCTTCTGTAAAAGGATTTCAGACATTTTTGATGGTGGTTTATTTTTGCCTGACTATACTAATTAGATTTTTAATATATGTACATATTATCCAAATAGTAATAATTTTTTTTTAGAGAAATATTAAAACTAATAAAATGTCGCATGACCATACTTATTTTTCGGATAACTTTTTCAGAAAACTCCTAAACATGAAGAATTTCGGTACATTTACAGTACTACATCCTCAGAGTTTATTACGACAGTTATCTAATAGCTCTGAAACTACTTGTCTGCAAGCCTTTAGCAATTCTGTAACTTGGACGATTTATCTAGAGCAAGGAACAATAACTTATGCCACCCATTCAGTAGAGCCTTTTGATCGATTAGAACGCCATCTGCGTCGCTTCAGCCAACAAATTCCCCAGTTGACTAGTGAAACTCGTGTGCAATTGCGCTTGATATTTGAAACTGACTCACAAAGTCAGTTCATAAAAGATCACAGCGTTCAAGATAGCCAACCTCCTGATTATCAAGCTATTTACTGGTTAATTGAGCAAGGACATTTAGATGCTGCACAAGCTACGATGCTCATTCAAGAATTGGTTAAAGATGTGATGGAATCATTTCTATTAATCAAAACAGGTACTTATAAATTAAGTGATTCTCAACAAAAAGTACTAAAAATTTGCAGACTAGATATAGAAAAAATTATTGACCGCTGTCAAATACAATTACAGCGTTGGCAGTCTTTCTTACCCCAAATTTCTTCTCCCTATCAGCGTCCGTACCTGTTACTTAATAGCAAAAATTCTCTAGACATTCAGCCAAATTTAACTGCCTGGATGAAAGGTTTTAGTCTACGTCATCTTGCCATAATTATGAATCAAGATGAAATCCAACTGGCTAAAAATTTATATCCTTACATTCTCCAAGGAGGGATTATTCTACATGAACCAGACCCACCTTTTGATAAATTACCCAAGATTTTGCTGGAATCGTCATCATTTCCTCAATATACAACAGTATTCTTTAACAAAGAATTTGCTGACACAGAAGTAGTAGAAGTAAATAGCAATATCACTCCAATTAACGTTGAGCTTCCTGTCGAAAACATAGCCACTGTAGAGGAACTATCACAGGTGTCTGCTCCTTTAACAGAAAATCTTCAGGAATTACCAATACCAGATAACATAAATTCTCCAACGCAAAGAGTAACGGCTGCTACTGTAACCACTAAAAAGACTTATAAAATCGTTTCTGTAGATGATAGCCCAACAATTCTTAAAGAAATTAGTCGTTTTTTAGAAAGTGAAAATTTTACTGTAGTCGCCATTGACGATCCACTCAAAGCTGTGATGTCAATTATTAGGCATAAACCCGATTTGATTTTGTTGGATCTGAATATGGCAGGGATTGATGGATATGAATTGTGTCGAGTTATACGTAATAATTCAATGTTTAAATATACTCCGATTATTTTTGTCACAGGATATAAAGGAATAGTTGATAAAGTAAAAGCTAGATTAGTTGGTGCATCTGGGTATTTAACTAAACCTTTTAGTCGTGCAGAATTACTTAAAATCGTTTTTATGCATTTGACATAATTACGTATAAATTTACGAATTACGAATTATAAAGGTATTTGCTGGGTAACGCTAACTCTGTACTCAGCCTACAATTATTCTTTTATCTGCATACGATTTTGTGCAACAATATTCACATGGAGACTAATATAGAAATCGTTAACAGTTTAATTCAAGAAGCCCTGGAACTGGGCGGTCATATCAGTAGACGTGCTGTGATTGAAGAGGCTTTAAAAGAGTATGTGCAGCGTCGAAAGCAATTGAAAGTTTTAGAGCTATTCGGCACAATTGAATACGAAGATAATGATGACCATCAGCAACAGCGCCAGAGAGAATGAAAGTTATTGTTGATACCTCGGTCTGGTCTTTGGCTCTGAGAAGCGATCAAAAAGTTAGTAACTCACACTATGTTGCATTGTTTCGAGAACTAATTACAGATAATCGAGTTATTTTGCTGGGTGCTATTCGCCAAGAGATACTGTCGGGGATTCGTCAGCCTCACCAATACAATCAACTAAAAAATTATCTCAGCGGCTTTCCCCATTTGGAATTAGATATTAAAGATTATGAGGTTGCTGCTGAGTTTTATAATACTTGCCGACATCAGGGTATCAAAGGTGCAAACACAGATTTTCTAATTTGTGCCGCAGCCGTTCGTAGAAATTACAGTATTTTGAGTACAAACAAAGATTTTGAGAATTTTAGTCAGTATATTTCGATAAGTTTGGTTAATGCGTGAACAATAAGATTCCCGACTTCTTAAAGAAGTCGGGAATCTAAGTCTATAGTTTGCATAGATAATTATTGATAGATATTTGAAAAAATTGTATTTATACAATTTAGGCATCATATAAAGCTAATTATTATCATAGAAAACTTTCTATGCATTAGGAATATTCTTTAATTTAATTGGCTATCATAAACTTTTACTTATACCATCAATATAATATTTATTTAAGAATTAGTAGCTCAGAGTTAACCAATTTGACTTTAAAACCTGTAAACTAAATTTCAACGAATTAATCGAACTCCAAATAACGTCTTAAAGCCCAACTAATTTAAGCAATCTATTTACTTTTCAATTAGTCACATTAGCCTTTTACAAATGGTAATTGGCTGGATTTGATTTGTTTAAATGTAGCTCGAAGTCATTCTGGGGTTGCCACAAGCAGAATTATATTCTACTTGCGTGAATTTTCATGCTTAATAAAAAATCACATCTGAGGAGATATTATGTCAGATTTTTTTAATCAAATTTCTCGCCGTAAATTTATTTTGACAGCTGGAGCATCTACGGGTGCTGTATTTCTTAAAGGCTGTTTAGGAAATCCTCCAGAAAACCTTAGTAGTGGTGGTAGTACGCAGTCTGCGCCAACTGCTCAACCTGTTGCCAATATTAGCCCTGAACAAAAACCAGAAACTACAAAAGTCCAGTTAGGATATATCCCAATTGTAGAAGCTGCACCATTAATTATTGCTAAAGAAAAAGGCTTTTTTGCGAAGTATGGCATGACCGATGTGGAGTTAGCAAAACAAGCTTCTTGGGGTGCAGCTAGAGATAATGTAGAAATTGGTGCTGCCGGTGGTGGGATTGATGGTGGTCAATGGCAAATGCCAATGCCACATTTGATTACTGAAGGTTTGATTACTAAAGGTAATAAACCAATTCCCATGTATGTATTATGTCAGTTAATTACACATGGAAATGGAATTGCGATCGCCAACAAACATCAAGGTAGCGGTATCGGCTTAAAATTAGCTAGTGCTAAGTCTTTATTCTCCAAACTCAAAGCTTCACCCACACCCTTTACCGCCGCCCAAACATTCCCCGCCGTTAACCAAGATTTTTGGATTCGCTACTGGTTAGCAGCCGGTGGTATCGACCCTGATACAGAAGTGAAATTGCTGACAGTTCCATCAGCACAAACCGTCGCCAACATGAAAACGGGAACAATGGATGCCTTTAGTACTGGCGACCCCTGGCCTTTCCGCATCGTTAAAGACAAAATCGGCTTCATGGCTGCATTAACAGCAGAGATTTGGAAGAATCACCCCGAAGAATATTTAGCTATGAGGGCTGACTGGGTTGATAAAAACCCCAAAGCTACGAAAGCACTGTTAAAAGGCATTATGGAAGCTCAACAATGGTGCGATAACTTTGATAATCGCAAAGAAATGTCAGAAATTGTGGCACAAAGAGCTTATTTTAACGTACCAGTTGATGTTTTGCTTGACCCATACATGGGTAAATACGACATGGGTGAAGGTCGTCAAATTGATGATAAATCAATGGCAGCTTTGTATTGGAAAGATGAAAAAGGTAACGTTTCTTATCCTTATAAAAGTCATGATTTATGGTTCATCACTGAAAGCGTGCGCTGGGGATTTTTGCCTAAAGATTATATTGTGAATAATGCTGCTAAGGCTAGAGCATTAATCGATAAAGTTAACCGCGAAGATATTTGGAAAGAAGCTGCAAAAGAAGCCGGAATTGCTGCCGGTGATATTCCGACAAATACATCTCGTGGCGTAGAAGAATTTTTTGATGGGGTAAAATTTGACCCCGAAAACCCAGAAGCATATCTGAAGAGTCTGCAAATCAAGAAAGTTAGTGTTTAGTCAAGAGTCAAGAGTCATTTGTTAATTCTATCGACAAACACCAAGCATCCAAAATCCAACACCAAATACCAAGAGGAGATAACAGTTTATGACACTCGCGCAACGCAGGTCAGCTAGCCCTAAATTAGATAACAATTTCATATCTCGATTGCAAAAACAGTTTCCTAATATTATCCCGCCAATAATTGCGATCGCAATTTTTCTAGTTATCTGGCAATTATTTTCTTGGACTCCTGGCGCAACTTTACCAGGGCCAGTTAAGGTTATACAAGATACTTGGGTTTTGATCTTGTATCCCTTTTATGACAAAGGCGGCATTGATAAAGGACTCTTTTGGCAGATTTGGGCTAGTTTGCAACGGGTAGCTATTGGTTACTCTTTGGCTGCTGTAGTTGGTATTGCTTTAGGCATTGTCATTGGTATTAATAAAACCATGTCTAAGGCTTTAGATCCTTTATTTCAGTTATTGCGAACAGTACCGCCCTTAGCTTGGGTTCCTATTTCCTTAGCAGCATTGCGCCAAAATGAACCTGCTGCTTTGTTTGTAATTTTTATTACTGCAATCTGGCCGATTTTAATTAACACGGCTGTAGGTGTCAAAGAAATTCCCCAAGACTATAACAACGTCGCCAAAGTGCTGCAACTTTCCAAAAAAGACTATTTCTTAAATATTCTTATTCCTGCTGCCTTACCCTACATTTTTACAGGTTTGAGAATTGCGATTGGTTTAGCTTGGTTAGCAATTATCGCCGCCGAAATTGTGATGTCAGGTATTGTCGGTATTGGTTTCTTCATCTGGGATGCTTACCAAAACAATTACATCAGCGAAATTATCTTGGCATTAGTTTACATCGGTGCAGTGGGTTTGTTACTAGATAAACTCATGGCTTGGATTCAAAACCTGATTTTACCAACAGAACAAAAGTAGTTAACAGTTATCAGTTATCAATTACAGCAAATTTCATTTGAATCAAGTACATTTCCCTAGCCCCTAGTCTCTAGTCCCTCTCTTTTTCAAATCGAGAAACGCTGTAACTGATAACTATTCAATGGTAAACATAGATTTATTTCGATGATTAATAAACAATAAAATTTACTAATCAATAGCCTCAGAAATTGGCATTTTACTAATTTAAACTTTCGCGTAAATATAAGAGATAAGAACACGCCCTGCACATAATATATTTTTGGATAAAACTAATGGTCGCACTCACACAGCTTAATCAAGTTATACCTAACCCAGGACGTTTGACAGTTGAAACTGTAGAAATTGCTCCACAAACAACTGCTATTCGTTGCCTCGATTGGGATAGAGAACGTTTTGATGTTGAGTTTGGTTTACGGAATGGAACCACTTATAATTCTTTTTTAATTCAGGGTGAAAAAGTTGCCTTAGTTGATACTTCTCACCGCAAGTTTGAACAGTTATATCTGGAAATAATTACAGGATTAATTGATTTAAATAAGATAGACTACTTGATTGTTAGTCACACTGAACCAGACCATAGTGGTTTAATTAAAGACATTTTGCAATTAGCTCCTTCTATTACCGTTGTTGGTGCTAAGGTAGCTATAAAATTTTTAGAAGATATGGTTCACCAGCCTTTTAAATCAAGGCTGGTAAAAAGTGGAGAACGCCTAGATTTAGGCAACGGTCACGAATTAGAATTTATTTCTGCACCTAACTTACATTGGCCAGATACAATCTTCACCTATGACCATAAAACCACTATTCTTTACACCTGTGATGTGTTTGGAATGCATTACTGTGACGATCACACTTATGATGAGAATTTCACCGTAATAGAAGAAGATTTTGCATATTATTATGAGTGCCTAATGGGGCCGAATGCGCGGTCTGTGTTGGCAGCTTTAAAGCGGATTGAAAAATTAGCAATAAAAACAGTTGCGACAGGACATGGACCTTTATTACAACATCATATTTCCGAATGGATTGAACGCTATCAAAATTGGAGTTTAGAGCAAACTAAAACAGAGACATTAGTGGCTTTATTTTATGTTGAAGATTACGGTTATAGCGAGAATTTAGTCAGAGCGATCGCTCATGGTAGTGCAAAAACAGATGTAGCTATAGAATTAGTAGATCTTAATAGCGCCGAACCTCAAGAAGTCCGAGAATTAGTTACCCAAGCCGCTGGTTTAGTGATTGGGATGCCTCCTCAATCTTCAGCTGTAGCTCAAACTGCTTTAAATACTATCTTGGCTGCGGCTCACAATAAGCAAGCAATTGGTTTATTAGAGTCGGGAGGAGGAGAAGACGAACCTGTTTATCCCTTACGTAATAAATTTCAAGAACTAGGATTAACTGAAGCTTTTCCTCCTATTTTAGTTAAGGAATCTCCCAGCAAAGTTACAGAACAACTTTGTGATGAAGCGGGTACAGATTTAGGGCAATGGTTAAACCGCGATCGCACAATTAAACAAATCAAATCCATTAATAACGAATTAGAAAAATCCTTAGGGCGGATTAGCACAGGACTATATATTATTACCGCCAAAAAAGGAGACGTTCAAAGTGCAATGCTAGCTTCTTGGGTGACGCAAGCGAGTCTTAACCCCTTAGGAATAGCGATCGCAGTTGCCAAAGACAGAGCCATAGAATCATTAATGCACGTAGGCGATCGCTTTGTTTTAAATGTTTTAGAAGAAGGCAAATATCAAGGATTAATGAAACATTTCCTCAAGCGTTTTGCTCCTGGTGCAGACCGCTTTGCTGGAGTCAAAACATATCCTGCTGCCACCAACGAGTCTCCGATTTTAGCTGAAGCTTTGGCTTATATGGAGTGCGAAATCACTAGTCGCATGGACTGTGGCGATCATTGGGTAGTTTATAGCACTGTCCAAACCGGAAGAGTTGCCGAAGTAAATGCCCTAACCGCAGTCCATCACCGCAAAATTGGCAATCATTATTAAATTGGGCATTGGGCATGGGGCATGGGGCATGGGGCATGAGTGATTAATTATTATTTGTGTTCTCCCCTGCCCCGATCACTGAGCGTAGTCTAAGTGCTCCCCCTGCCTCTCCTGCTCCCTAATCCCTAGTCCCTAACCCATAGTTATTCATGCGTAATTATACTGGAAATACCTCAGAATCTATGTATGAAATAAACCGGGGGCGCGTCGTGCGAACCTTGGAATTTATTCAAGATGTGATTGTTATTTGTTTGTGTATCGGTTTATTTAGTTTCATGGTGCTTCAAGTGAGAGATATGTTTCTCTCCCTGCTGCCACCGCTGGATTTTAATGCTGTTACGGCCGATATTCTCTTTTTACTGATTTTAGTTGAGTTATTTCGACTGCTGATTATTTACCTCCAAGAACATCGAGTATCCATTGGAGTAGCTGTAGAAGTTTCAATCGTTTCCGCGTTGCGAGAAGTCATTGTTAAAGGTGTTCTAGAAACAAGTTGGAGTCAAGTTTTAGCAACTTGCGCCTTTTTATTAGTGCTAGGAGTACTATTAATCCTGCGAGTTTGGCTACCCCCCACCTTTGACGGCATTGATCCAGAACAGGCAATAACTAAGCGCTATAAAAATCGAGTCAAATCAGAACTAGTCGAAGCTAATGGGCAATTAGGTAATAGGGATTAGGGGCTAGGGGCTAGGAACTAGGGACTAGAGATTAGAAAGCAGAGGGGCAGTGAACAATGAACAGTTAACAATTAACAATGAAAACTGATAACTGTCTATTCCCCATGCCCCATGCCCCATGCCCCATGCCCAATACATAAATAGAGGTTACTATGTCTACTAATACTTTAACTACCAATCGTCAAAGAGATGTCCAGGTTGCTGAAATTGGTAGAGATACATTAATTCTGCGATCGCGGACTTGGGAGCGACTAAAATTTGAGGTGGAGTATTCCCGTCAAAAGGGAACTACAGCCAATTCTTATCTGATTCAAGCTGATAACAAAGCTTTAATTGACCCCCCTGGTGAATCTTTTACGGAAATTTATCTCCAGGAACTAGCACAACATCTGGATTTCTCCACCTTAGATTACATTGTTCTCGGTCATGTCAACCCCAATCGGAGAGCGACTTTGCAAGTATTGCTCTCTCAAGTTCCGCAAGTTACCTTAATTTGTTCTCGCCCTGCGGCTAATGCGCTGAAAACTGCTTTTCCTGAATGGGAGTCACGTATTCAAGCTGTGCGCTCAGAGGATACTTTAGATTTAGGACAAGGGCATCATTTAACATTTGTGAATGTACCTACTCCCCGTTGGCCAGATGGACTTTGTACTTATGATTTTGCGACAAAGATTCTCTATACAGATAAATTTTTGGGCGCTCATATTTGCGAAGATACTCTGTTTGATGAAGACTGGAAAAGATTAGATGCAGAACGTCGTTACTATTTTGACTGTCTCCATGCGTCCCAAGCCAAACAAGTCGAAGTTGCCTTAGATAAGTTTTCGGTTTTCCCAGCAAAATTTTATGCCCCTGGACATGGGCCAGTTGTGCGTTATAGCCTCAGCCGATTTACTTATGATTACCGTCAATGGTGTCAAGGGCAAAAATCTCAAGAGTTAAGTGTGGCGTTGCTTTATGCTTCTGCTTATGGGAATACAGCAGTTTTGGCAAATGCGATCGCTCAAGGTTTAATTGAAAATAAAGTCAATGTCGTATCCATTAACTGTGAATTAGCAGATACTGCCGAAATTACCCGCATTGTAGAAGCAAGCGATGGATTGATTATTGGTTCACCCACTTTAGGCGGACATGCACCTACTCAAATTCAAACTGCTTTAGGAATTATTATTTCCACAGCCGCTAAAACCAAATTAGCAGGGGTGTTTGGTTCCTACGGCTGGAGTGGAGAAGCCATTGATTTGCTAGAAAACAAGCTCAAAGATGCCAACTATCGTTTAGGATTTGAATCAATTCGAGTTCGTTTTACTCCTACACATGAAATTCTGCAACAATGTCAACAAGCAGGTGCAGAATTTGCTCAAAACTTGAAGAAAACCAAAAAACTAAGAACTCCGCGCCAAGTTGTTACAGAAACCCATGTAGATCGTACCGAACAAGCAGTAGGGCGGATTATTGGTTCCTTATGTGTAGTGACAACTCGCGATCGAGACACCCACAAAGGCGTTTTAACTTCTTGGGTATCTCAAGCCACCTTTAACCCTCCAGGAATCATGATTGCGATCGCTGATGAACAGAACGCAGATTTAATGCGTCATCCCGGCGATCAATTTGTGCTGAATATTCTCAAAGAAGGTAGAAATGTCCGCCGTTATTTTTCTCGTCAAAGTACTTTAGGAGATAATCCATTTATTAATCTTTCTACCAAAACCGCTGTTAATAATTGTCTGATTTTGACTGAGGCATTGTCCTATTTAGAATGCACAGTAAAAAATCAAATCAAATGCGGTGACAGATGGTTAATTTATGCCGTAGTTGATAACGGTGAAGTCTTAGAAAATGAAGGTTTAGCCGCCCTCGAACACCGGAAATCCGGCAGCTATTTTTGATAGGGCATGGGGCATGGGGCATAATTACTCATCTCCTCATTTTTTACAATTTTCTAACCAAATTATCAATACCAAATTACTATGTCTACATTTGTTGCTGTCGATCAAATTGAAAAGGTTTTTAACTTAACAGGTGGTGGTCAATATATCGCCCTAAAAGGAATTGATCTACAAATTAAAAAAGGCGAATTTGTTTCACTAATTGGTCACTCTGGTTGCGGTAAATCTACTTTATTAAATATGATTGCAGGTCTAGATTTACCAACAGAAGGTATTGTCACCTTAGAAGGACAAAGAATCATCAAACCAGGTCCCGATAGGATGGTAGTGTTTCAAAATTATTCACTATTACCTTGGCGGACAGTTAGAGAAAACATTGCTTTGGCTGTAGATTCAGCCATGAAAGGTTTACCTGCCGCTGAACGTAAAGCCATTGTCGATAAACATATAGATATGGTGGGTTTGCGTCCCCATGCTGACAAACAGCCGGGAATGTTATCAGGTGGACAAAAACAGCGAGTTGCGATCGCTCGTGCTTTAGCGATTCGTCCCAAGTTACTATTATTAGATGAACCATTTGGGGCGTTGGATGCACTCACACGCGGTAATTTGCAAGAACAGCTCATGCAAATCTGCGAAGAAAACCAAGTTACCGCCGTTATGGTGACACACGATGTAGACGAAGCGGTGCTGTTATCTGACAGAATCGTCATGCTAACCAACGGCCCAGAATCTAAAATTGGTGACATTCTCGAAGTCGATATTCCCAGACCCCGTAAGCGCATGGAAGTTGTAGAACATCCCAGCTACTACAGCTTGCGGAGTGAGATGATTTACTTTCTCAACCAACAAAAACGGATTAAGAAAATTCGGGCGCGGAAAACCGCCGATATTGCCCGTCATGGCTTAGAAAAAATTAACTTAGAAATTGGCTTTTTACCCCTTACAGCTTGCGCCCCCCTAGCCATCGCTAAAGAAAAAGGCTTCTTTACCAAACATGGTTTAGATGAAGTTAACTTAGTCCGTGAGAGTAGCTGGCGGGGTATAGAAGATGGCATCACTAATGGTTATTTAGATGCGGCTCAAATGCCTTCCGGGATGCCAATGTGGCTGACTTTGGGAGGACATAATAACCAACCTTTGCCAGTTGTCACCGCCTTGACTATGACTCGCAACGGTAACGCCATCACCTTAGCCAAACGTTTTTACGACCAAGGCGTACAAACATTATCAGACTTCAGAAATTATCTACTGCGTACACGCGACCAACGGCACATAATGGGGGTAGTGCATCCCGCATCTATGCACAATTTGCTACTGCGTTACTGGCTAGCCGCCGGCGGAATTGACCCCGATGGCGATGTGGACATGAAGACGATTCCTCCAGCGCAGATGGTAGCCGACTTGCAAAATGGCAGTATTGATGGTTACTGTGTCGGTGAACCGTGGAACTATCGCGCCGCCGTTGAAGGTGTTGGCTTTACCATCGCCACCGACTTAGAAGTTTGGCTAGGACATCCCGGTAAAGTTTTGGGTGTGCGAGAAGATTGGGCGCAGAGATATCCTAATACCCACATTGCCTTAACTAAAGCATTGTTAGAAGCTTGCCAATACTGTGCTAATCCCGAAAATACCCTAGAAATTCGGCAAATTTTAGCAGGACGAGAATATGTCAGCACAGATGTAGAATACATCCAACTCGAAGACCCCAATAGTTTAGTTTGTGACTTAGACCATCCACTGCGAGATTACGCCCATCACCAGTTTTATTCTGAGTCTGCCATTAATCGCCCCAGCCGCACCGAACAAATTTGGATCATGAGTCAATTGGCACGTTGGGGTGATACTCCCTTCCCTAGAAACTGGGTAGAAGTTGTCGAAAGAGTCAGCCAAGTACGTGTTTTCAGCACCGCCGCCCGTGAACTAGGTTTAGATATCAGCTACACTCGCCAACCCATTCAGCTATTTGATGGTACACCCTTTAACGCCGATGACCCCATAGCCTATCTCAATAGTTTAGATATTAAACGCGACTTCTCCATTGCCGAAGTCATCCTCGATGCGCCAAGAAAAAAAGTTGCGTAATCAAAAAAGAAGCAGGGGGCAGGGAGCAGGGAGCAGGGGCGAAATACCAATCCCCAATCCCCAGTCCCCAATCCCCAATCCCTTACTATAATTAAATCCCCATGCAAAACCGCAACTCAACAATTACCGACATCGCCAGAAACCCGCTAGCAAATGCAAGCAGCGGCAGACCTTTTCTAGAAATTCAAGACGTTACCAAAGTCTACCCAACAAAGAAAGGCCCCTTCACCGTACTAGACGGCGTTAACCTCAACGTAGAACAAGGTGAATTTATTTGTGTCATTGGTCACTCTGGTTGTGGCAAATCAACCCTGCTAAACATGGTGTCAGGTTTTAACTTTCCCACCTCCGGGCAAGTATTACTCGAAGGTCAACCCATCACCAAGCCAGGCCCAGACAGGATGGTTGTTTTTCAAAACTATGCCCTGCTTCCTTGGCGGACTGCTTTTGAAAATATCTACTTAGCTGTTAACTCCGTTTACCCTAATAAAATGGAAGCAGAGAAAAGGTCGATTGTCCGCGAACATTTGGCAATGGTAGGACTAGCTGACGCGATGGAAAAGAAACCCATGCAAATGTCTGGTGGGATGAGACAGCGAGTTTCTATTGCCCGTGCGTTGGCAATTCGTCCTAAGGTCTTAATTTTAGATGAACCTTTTGGGGCGTTAGATGCAATTACCAAAGAAGAATTACAAGAAGAACTGCTAAAAATTTGGAACGAAAACCGCTGTACAGTGCTGATGATTACCCACGACATCGATGAGGCGCTATTTTTAGCCGACAAATTAGTAATGATGACCAACGGCCCCCACGCTAAAATCGGCGAAGTCATGGAAATTCCTTTTTCTCGTCCACGCGATCGCGCCCGGATCATGGAAGATCCACAATACTATAAACTGCGTAATTATGCCTTAGATTTTCTCTTTAACCGCTTTGCCCATGATGATGTTGGTTAATGGGGCATGGGGCATGGGGTATGGGGCATAGGTTAATGTCTTCCATCCCCCCTTCCTTATGCCTACGGTGTACATACAAGTCATCTAAAACTGCCCCATTAACTAACAATGGGATTGTATCGACTGACAATACCAATGTCTCGACTAATACCGTTTCTTTGTGAAGCTGCGCTAAACTCTCTTAAACTCTTATCTTGGCGTACTTGGCGTACTTGGCGGTTCGTTTTTGATTTCTTAGAGTACTACAAGTAAAAAAATGCCCAATTGTCATTGCGAGCGAAGCGAAGCAATCGCAAAGACTGGGATTGCTTCGCTTCGCTCGCAATGACGGGTTTCGGATCATTTATTTTTTGGAACACTCTTATACTAAGTCTGAGATAATTGGGCGCATCTTCATACAGAATTGGTATAACAATGGGATTGTATTGACTGACAGTACCGATGTCTCGACTAACAATGCGATTGTATCGACTGACAATACAAATGTCTCGACTAACAATGCGATTGTATCGACTAACAATACCAATGTCTCGACTAACAATGGGATTGTATCGACTAACAATACCAATGTCTCGACTAACAATACCAATGTCTCGACTAACAATGCGATTGTACTGGCCTGCAAAAATTAACCCACCTGACGTTACACAGCAACTCTAAAAGACTTGTGTGTACACGGTAGCTTCCTTATGCAGGGCTGTTTCATAGAAAGCGGCGAGAAACTTCATTCCTGTATGGGTGGTTAAATCAGTTATCAGTTAACGGTAAACAGTGATAATTGATAACTTCTTCCCAATGCCCCATACTTCGGCTACGCTCAGTACAAGTGCCCTATTCCCTATGCCCAAAAACTCCACCCACTAGTGGGTGGAGTTTTTTATCTATAATCTTGACTTTGAATATCTCGCAGGCGGGCAGCATCACGCATCCCATAATCAGCACGAGTAAAGCGATTTAGCTGAGACTCATAGAACTCTCGATTAGCTTGTAAATGCTGCGGATCTTCATCATCTAAAGGATGTAAAAGTACAGTTCTTAAAGCTTGAATGACAGCAGAAGTAACATTGTACATTGACCGTTGGAAACTAACACCCAACTGAATCAACATATCATCTTGACCACGACAATGTTTGCTGTAGTAATCAACAAGATATTGAGGCAAAAAATGCAGCATATCTTGCATTAATAATGTGGGTGGAATACCAGCCGTACCTACGGGAAACACATCAGCATAAAGAATGCCATAGTGGAAGTCTTTTTGATCTACAGGTACTTGACTTGCTTGAGCATTATAAGACTTTGTACCTCTAAAGGGAGCAGTACGGTAAAAAACTGCTTCTACATAAGGTAAAGCTGCTTCGTGTAGCCAAGTAAAACCTTTGGATTTGGGAACGATTTCGTAGCATTCCCCACGAATATAAACATGATGGTAAATTGGACGTTCTGCAACTGCAAATATACCATTAACTAAAAAATTCATGGCATCTGGGACACCTTTGAATCCACCTTCATCATAGATATCCGACATTTCAAAGAACACGGGAGCCATGACTTCCCAGAATAAGCCGAGATTAGAGTAATAAGACATCTGGCGGCACTGTTCTAAAAACATGTCTGGGAACAGTTGATAAAGTCCCAACATTAATGGATTGCCTCTAAAGTAAGCTTTGATTGCTCTATCAGCATTGGCTTTATATTCTTCAGTGTCTAAGTAAGGGTCAAATTTCCCACCCATACCTCTATGCCAAAGCATTGCTCGCATACAAGCTTCGGCAAATTCCATATTAATGCGATCGTGAAACCAGTGATGTAATAATTTGGGCATTTTGAAGGTTTCACCTTTCTTCATAAATGCCAAAAGTTCGGGGTGGGCTGTTGCTTGACCACGCCAAACTCGTAAATCAGCATCATCGCCAGCATAATGATTATGGCGATTTAAATACTCTTGGGGTAAGAAGTATTTAAAGAAGGGAAAAGGATCTAAAAATACTTGTTCGGCAATATAAAGTAAGTCGCGCCAGTAAAAATCCATCGGCACAGCATAGGCTTTATATAAACCGATGATTTGCATCAGGTTTTCTGGAGTATCGGGTAACATTGAACCACCTGCTTCGAGGCGATGAATAACTTCGGCAAATTCATGCTCGGAAGGTGGTAGCTTTGTATCAGCTTTTTCTGGAGTTTGTACCATTTTGATTCCTTAAGATTTTTTATTTCACGCAAAGGCGCAAAGGCGCAAAGGTTAAGAGTTTTTTATTTTGAATTTTTCAAGTTCATACCTCGATTCAGCAACGCCAGATTTTTAAATTTCAGTACATAAAATTTCGGCGTTACTGATTGGTTTAGCAACGCCAGAAATATTATTTCAAAGTTGCTTGAGAGATTACGGTTTTATCGGCAGGGAGAATTGTGGCTACCATTGCTGTAGTTGTGGATTCACTCCAACGTACTAACCAAGTGGGTTGTACTCCCAAAAAGATGATTAGTAATGCCAAAATTAAAGCGGGTATTTTTTCAGACCATATCACTTGGGGATAGTAGGCTATATTTTCCAGTTTGCCAAAGCAGGTGCGGTTGAGGAGAATCACAAAATAAACTGCGGTTAAACCTGACGAGACTACACATAATAGTGTTGGTAAGGGAAAGACGGAGAAACTGCCTTGAAATACAATAAATTCGGCAATGAATCCTGTTAAGCCGGGAATACCGGCGCTAGCCATACCACTGAGAACTAATAAGGCGCTAACTAAGGGTAAACCTCGGATGGGACTCATTAAGCCGTTAAGTTTATCTAATTCGCGGGTTCCAACTTTCGCTTCTACGACTCCCACTAAATGAAAGAGAATTGCTAGGATGATGCCGTGGCTGAACATTTGGGCGACAGCACCAACTAACGATAAAGAAGTACTAGCAGCAGCAGCTAACAAGACATAGCCCATGTGACCAATCGAACTGTATGCTACCATGCGCTTGATATCTTTTTGAGCGATCGCAATTACTGCTCCATATATAGTGCTAATTGCTCCCCAAATTGCTAATGTCGGTGCAATAATGCTCCAAGTGTCGGGAAACATCCCCATACCAAATCGCAATAATCCATAAGTTCCCAATTTGGCTAGTACGCCACCGAGAAGAATGGCAATTGGTGCTGAAGCCTCTACATAAGCATCTGGCAACCAAGTATGGAAAGGAATGAGAGGAATTTTAATGCCAAAACCTATGACTACTCCTACCAGTAAAAGTAGTTGTTTTGCTGTGGAAAGGTTTTCAGTAGAGACTGCATCAAAAGCAAAATCAGTCGAACCAGTTAGCCACACCATACCTAAAAATGTGGCTAAAATTAAGGCTCCCGAAACGGCAGTATAAATTAAAAACTTGATGCCTGCATAGGCTCGTTTTTCTCCTCCCCAAATGGAAATTAGTAAATAAAAGGGAATTAATTCTAGTTCATAAAACAAGAAAAACAACAACAAGTTTTCTGCCAAAAAAGCACCAGCAACGCCACCACTTACTAACAAAACCATCGAATAGAAAAGCTTGGGGCGTTCAGTTTGTTTGCTACTGCTATAAATAGCAATCCAAGTGAGGAGGCTATTTAATACCAACATCAAAATTGATAATCCATCAGCCCCAAGTTGATAATTTAAACCCAGGGTTTCATTCCAAGGAAGATATTCTTGAAATTGCATCCCTGGATTGGTGATATCAAATTTCAACAGGATGAAAATATTCCACAGAAGAACTAGAAAAGATACTGTCAGGGCTACTAAACGAACGCGATTTGCAGGGATGGCGTTACCAGGCCAAAACCCGATAACAGCCGCAGCTAAAATTGGTATCCAGATTAAAACACTCAGCATATTAATTAGTTATTGGGCATGGGGCATGGGGCATCCCTTCGGCTGCGCTCAGGGCAAGTGGGAATGGGGCGTGGGGCGTGGGGTATGGGGTTAAAACATCAAGTCTAAAAGCTGTATTCCCCAGAATGGCCAAGTTACCCACATTCCTAAAATGCCTACTCCAAAAAGTATGGTGAAGGCATAAAATTGGGTTTGTCCAGAAGTACTGTATTTTAAACCTTCACCTCCTAATAATGAAAACAAACCAACGAAGTTAACGATGCCATCAACTACGAAACGGTCAACCATATCGGCGAGTTTAGAAATTTGGGCAACGCCGAAAATGATGGTCATCCGATAGAGTTTTGGAGTGTAAAAGTCGTAGGCTATCAAATCTTGTAAACCTTTCCAAGGCAGACGAATTGGTTTAGGAATATTGCCTAAGTAAATTACACCACTGATGCTGCAACCGAAAATGCTCGACCAAATTAAAAGTAGGGCAATATCTTTATTTAAAGTTGTCCAATTGGGTAATAATGATAAGCTTTGTAATATTAAAGGCAAGTGGAAAACAAAGCCTAATAATATTACCATTGGTAAAACCATTGGCCAGTGAACTTCAGGCGATCGCTCACTCATTTGTTTGGGTTTACCACCAAAAATTAAACCAAATTCTCTGGTTAAACTAAAGGCTGTTAAACCATTAACAGCTATAACTACTCCCACCAATAAAGGTTGAACTCCCCACAGTGCGTCTGCTAATTTGAACAATGCCCAAAAGCTACCTAATGGTGGAAAACCAATTAATCCTAATGTCCCAACGATGAAAGCTAACCCAGAAATTGGGCGACGTGTCCATAGTCCACCTAGTTGGGTTACGTCTTGGGTAATGCTATTCCAAATAACTCCCCCGGTACTCATGACTAATAGTGCTGATGCTAAGGCGTGGGTGAGTACTAATAACAGTGCTACTTCGTCTTGTTGCACTCCTACAGCAATGAACACTAAACCCATGTAGGAACTGACAGAATAAGATAAACAGCGTTTAACGTCAACCTGGGCGATCGCAATTAAGGAACCACCTACGGCTGTTACCGCACCAATGGCAACTAAAAATGAAGAAACAAACGGTGAGAGAGTTAAAATAGGTTGCAGTTTAATTAATATCCAAGCACCACTAGCAACTACTACCGAGTTCCGCAAAACTGTACTAGGAACAGGCCCTTCCATTGCTTCATCTAACCATAGATGCAAGGGAAATTGAGCGCATTTGCCCATTGGCCCGGCCACTAAAGCTATACCTACCAATGTAATTACTGTAGGATCGACCTTAGCAGTAATCGCCCATTGGGCTAGTTCTGGATAATTCCAAGTTCCCGTTAGAGGCCACAATGCTAGTACCCCCATCAATAAAAATAAGTCTCCTACCCGTTTGGTTAAAAAAGCATCTCTAGCACCGGAGACTACTAAAGGTTGACTAAACCATAAACCAACTAACAAGTAAGTACCTAAAGTCAGAATTTCCAAAATTACATAGCTGAAAAACAAGTTGTTACACAAAGCTAGGGCGCACAATCCAGTTTCAAATAATCCTAATAAAGAATAAAAGCGTCCCCAGCCCCAATCCATTTCCATGTAACCAACTGCATAAATCTGGGCTAGTAAATTCAACCCAGTAATCACTACCATTGCACCAACACTCACTGAAGAAATTTCTATAGCAATGGTGAGGTTTAAACCAGCAGTAGATAGCCAAGGAATAAATACTTCTTGGGATGGATGATTCCAAGTCGCTTGTAAGGCGATCGCACTATGAACTAACGCCAAAAATGTCATGATTAAGTTTAGATAACCCGCCGGTCTTGGCCCGGTTTTGCGAATTAATCCCGGCGACCAAGGAATAGCCAACAAGCCACCCATTAACGCATAGCACGGAACTAGCCAAACAGTCTCAAGTAGAAACTGAGCCATTTACCTACCTCTAGATTGACAATAAAATTTAGGCAGTTTTGCCTGAAATTGCGTTGATCCCAGCTAAACCAGCTATTTTAGATAACGCAAGTTTATATTTGCTTAATGTTTGATTAAAAATAGCTTACCGTTATATTTACTAAAAGGGAATTACTTTTATAAATAAATCTCAGATATTTACTCTAATTAATTCTTATATAGAAAAGGATTAAAGTTATAAATAGTAATGATTATATTTTATCTATCAACTATTAAAACTTACGCAAGAACTCCTGAACTCCTATTCTCTGCGTCCTCAGCGTTCTCTGCGGTTAGATTTTCCGTTATCTGTGTGTAAGCCCTGAATGAACTTTCTTAAAGATTCATCAAGAAACAGATAAATTTTTTCTATTGACAGAAATAACAAGAAATGATAAATCATGTATCCTTATAAAATTATTTAAATTAGCAGGATGGAAAAACATTACTGTTTCATATACCTTATAGTTTTAGCTGTATCTGGATAGTCGCTAAATACGCCATCAATGCCTAAGCTGAAAAATAGTTGATATTCTCCTTGAGGATTTCCTTGAAAATCTAGTGGTAAAAAGCAATCTTCATTGCGAAAAGTCCAGGCATGAACTAGCAAACCAGCTGCATGAGCATTTTTAACTATAGATGTAGGCGATCGCAACTTCCCATTACTATCTCTAGGAATAAGCAAGTTTTTATTAATACCAATCGCTTGTGCATATTCAGCAATTTCTCTCAAACCTGATGCTGTTGCTAAGTCTGCGTATGTGCGAATATCGTTGCTTACCACAAAATCTTCAGGTTTGCCAGTAGCGTTGAGCAATTGCACCAAAGGTAAATCGGTTTTGGTAGATAAATATTGCAAATTACTGACTTCAAAAGACTGGATAAAAACGGGTATATCACTATTAGCAGTCAAAGTTGCCAAAAGAGGATCTTCTAATGATAGCCCTATAGATTGAAAGTAAGTCGGGTGTTTAGTTTCCGGATAAATACCGATTGTACGATTCATCTGGACGCTTTTAGCTTTGGTCAAATCAATGATTTCTTGCAGTGTAGGAATTGTAAATAATCCATCGTAGATAGTATTTTGGGGTCGGATTTGAGGGATTCGCTCTTTAGTTCGTAGAGTTTTGATTTCTGCAAGGGTAAAGTCTTCAGTAAACCAGCCAATTTTTTCTTCTCCGTCAATAAGTTTAGTAGTTTGACGATCAGTAAACTCTGTGTGGCTAGCAACATCAGTAGTTTCCGAAATTTCGTTTTCATGGCGGGCAATTAAAACACCATCTTTGGTTGCAACTAAATCTGGTTCAATATAGTCAGCGCCGAGAGCGATCGCTAATTCATAAGCAGCCAAAGTATGCTCTGGACGGTAGCCGCTAGCGCCTCGATGAGCAATTATAATTGGGGCATTGGGCATGGGGTATTTGTACTGAGCGAAGTCGAAGTATTGGGCATGGGGCGTAGTTTTTTATTTTAGTTGGATATCAGACATCCTTAATAATTGGAAGTTGAAAGCAGAAAAATATTAAATAATGTATATTTACTTACTTTAGTTTCAACAGTTAAAATAAAATATTGCATTTAAATTTAGCTAATGACAAATAATAATATCGAGATTGCTTTTAGCTTTGATACAACCGGAAGCATGTATCCTTGCTTGACCCAAGTACGGCGAAAAATTAAAAATACTGTTACTAGATTAATAGATGAAATTCCCTTAATTCGCATTGGTATTATCGCACATGGAGACTATTGTGACGCAGGTTCGACTTATGTCACTAAAATATTTAACTTATCTGGTGATGTTGATGCTATTTGTGATTTTGTGCAAAATGTAGAACCCACTGGAGGTGGAGATGCGCCAGAATGTTATGAATTAGTATTACATGAATCTCAATCTCTATCTTGGTCAAAGTCAGCATCAAAATCACTGGTTTTGATTGGTGATGATATTCCCCATCCTCCAGCACACAATCCTCAAAAACTGAATTGGCGCAAAGAATTAGATAAATTAACCGATGCAGAAATTACAGTTTACGGAGTTCAAGCACTTAATCGCTCTCATGCAATTCCTTTTTATCAAGAACTAGCTGAAAAGTCTGGTGGTTTTCATATTAATTTAGACCAATTTTCATATATTACTGATTTATTTTTAGCAGTTTGTTATCAACAATCTTCTAGTGAACAGTTACAAGCTTATGAACAAGAAGTAATCGATCAAGGACGCATGAGTCGTGGTTTAAATAAAATCTTTAACACCATGATGAACCGAGCAGAAACATCTTATTACGAATCGGCTGATTTACGGGCAGTTTCTCCGGGACGTTTTCAAGTTTTAGAGGTTGAGCAAGACATTTCCATTAAAGCTTTAGTTTTGGAAAATGGTTTAAGTTTCAAAGTTGGGCGAGGTTTCTACGAATTTACGAAAACGGAAACCATTCAAGCTCATAAAGAAATTATTTTAATGGATCGGGTAACTGGTGATTTATTTGCCGGAGGTGCAGCACGGGAAATGTTAGGTCTACCAATGGATGCCACAATTCGCATTAAACCGAGTAACTTAGAAAAATATGTTGTGTTTGTCCAAAGTACCTCTGCTAATCGTAAACTGATTGGTAAAACCCGATTTTTATATGAAGTCGAAGACTGGGATCGTTAAGCAACTGCTTTTAATATTAGCAATGCTGCTGTCTAGAAATTTGCTCTTTTAGTAGTTGCATTGCTTGTTTTAGAAAATTACGTTGCCACTTTTGCTCAAAACCGTGGCGAGTTTCGACATCACGTAAAGTTCGCCAAAACTGAAGTAAATTAAAAATCACTTATTCGTCGTCTTCTGAATCTTCAAAAATACTTTGGATGTCTCTTGCACCATGTAGAACACGTATGACTTCAATGTCTTGGTTTATAGAACGGTAGAAAATTAGGTAATTCCCTACTGGAAAACTTCGTAGATTTGACGCTAAGGAATCACGCTTTTTTCCCATACCTGGGTTTGATGCCAGCATTTTGAGTTGGCTATCAATTTTTTGTAGAAATTGATCTGCTTTTTCAAAGCTGTCATTAGCAATAAAATTCTAAATATCCAATAAATCAGCTTGCGCTAACGGTTTTTTAAGAATTAAAGCCATTATGCAGACTCTCTCTGCTGCCGTTGTTGTTTTGCCAATTCGATGATTTCATCTATGTTAAAAGGTGTGGATTCTCCACTATCAATTCCTTGCTGTATCTCCCGACGCAACTCTGCAAGGCGTATTGCTTTGAAGGCATCCTGCTCCTTGAGAAGCCGTAAACCTTCACGGATAACTTCAGAAGCAGAAGTATACATACCGCTTTCAACTTTAGATTGCACCCATTTTTCTAATTCTGGGGTTAAAGAAACGTTCATCTGCTACCTCTAGATCAGTTGATAGCAATAATCTTACTGGTAATAACAAAAAATATCCCAAAATGTCCAAATTTGTTATTACTCTTTTATATATCCGTTGTCCAATACTTGATATAAGTTGAACTTTACTAATTACTTCCATCGATTTCTGGACAAAATTCGTTGTTATACAAGACTCGGATCATTTCTCGTCCAGAATATTTAAACAACACATCAAATTCAGGCATTGCATAAATGCGGGATGAATTAAAATTTTTGACCAAAGCAAAAGATTGATTCTTCGCGCCTTTGCGCCTACCCTGCGGGAAGCCGCTACCGCGTCTATGCGCGAAACAAAATTCATCACTTGATTCAGCAATGTCCAAATTTACTATTGGGCATTCTCAAATTTTCAGGAACGAGATAGGTTTGGATTGGTTCTGTTAGCACTAACCCATGCCCAGGAAAGAGAATAACGGTAATTTCACCACCACGCAGGCATCCTAAAACTCTTGCTGGGACACGCACATAAAAGGACGAACTGTTTTCTATATGATGCATATCAAGATTCTGTAGTAAGTAAGTCGGTGCAATAAAATCAAACTGTGTAAAGAAAAGTAAATAGCGCTCAAACTCTTTCTCCCCCTGCTCCCTGCCCCCTGCCCCCTGCTTGAATCCAACAATAATTATTTACGCCGACCTACTTATGAGCTAGTAAGTAAGCGCAAATATTCATTATTGGTTTTAGCGCTACTACAAACCAAATACAGAGACTTTACTTTTCGTTACATAGTTTGGTCTTGTCTGGTTCACTTAACTTAATGCGGTACAACTATTATCAGCTGACTTTTTTACTGCCATGACTGCAATTACCATCAACTTTAATAATGTCGTTAAATTGAACGTCGACCAATTTTACCAACTGTGTCGGGATAATCCCGATGTCAAATTTGAACGTAATCAGTTAGGGGAAATAATTATTATGCCACCCACGGGAGGAGAAACAGGAAAATGTAATGCATCAATGATTGCGGATTTTGTAATTTGGAACCGTCAAACAAAACTCGCAGAGGTATTCGACTCATCCACCTGCTTTAAACTCCCTAACGGTTCCGACCGTTCCCCCGATGTATCTTGGATAAAACTAGAGAGGTGGAACGTCCTCAAACCAGAACAGCGCGAAAAATTCCCACCCATTGCCCCAGATTTTGTTTTAGAATTGATGTCCTCGTCGGATAGCTTGAGTGAAACGCAAGCCAAAATGCAAGAATATGTGAATGCAGGTGTAAAACTGGGTTGGTTAATTGATAGAAAAACTCGCCGTGTGGAAATTTATCGACAAGGGCAACCAAAAGAGATATTAGAGTTTCCCACAAGCTTATGTGGAGAAGATATATTACCAGGGTTTGTTTTGGACTTACAGATAATATGGAATTAATTGCCTAGTTTTTAATAAAAGTATCAATCACTACCAAGTATTTTTATAAGTCTCATGACACAGATTAAGTCCGAAATAAAACAAATAGAAGAACTACGCCAACTGTTACAACAAGCCAGCTATGCATATTACGTTTTAGATGCGCCAATTATGGAAGATGCAGTGTACGATCGCCTGTATCGGGAATTGCAACAAATGGAAATTGAGCATCCAGAATTAGTCAGACTTGATAGTCCTACCCAGCGCGTGGGTGAGAAACCAGCAATACATTTTACCTCGGTACGACACAACATCCCACTTTATAGTCTAGAGAATGCCTTTGATATTGATGAATTGCAAAGTTGGGAGCAACGCTGGCGGCGACAAACACCCACAACAGATGCTGTAGAATATGTATCTGAGCTAAAAATTGATGGTTCTGCGATCGCTCTTACCTACGAAAATGGCATTCTAGTTAGGGGCGCAACTAGGGGTGATGGAATCATGGGTGAAGATATTACCCAAAATGTGCGGACAATTCGCTCAATTCCGTTGCGCTTGAATTTAGGTGATTTAGAAAACTTGGAAAAGGTAGAAGTCCGAGGCGAGGCGTTTTTACCGTTGGATGTGTTTAGACAAATCAACGAGGAAAGGCAAAAAGCAGGTGAACAGTTGTTTGCTAATCCTCGCAATGCGGCGGCTGGTACACTCAGACAATTAGATTCGCGCATTGTAGCCAAGCGGCGATTAGATTTTTTTGCCTACACACTACACATCTCTGGTATGGATGATGCCAGTATTGCTAATACCCAGTGGGAAGCGTTGGAGTTATTGGAAAAGATGGGTTTTCGGGTCAACCCAAACCATAAGCTATGTGCTTCACTAGCTGAAGTGGCGGAATATTATCAATACTGGGATACGGAACGGCTGAATCTACCCTACATGACCGATGGGGTAGTAGTAAAGCTAAATTCTTTTAAATTACAAGAACAGTTAGGATTTACCCAAAAATTCCCTCGCTGGGCGGTGGCGTTGAAATACCCAGCCGAAGAAGCGCCTACCCGCGTCGAAAATATTGCTGTCAATGTCGGTAGAACAGGGGCGTTGACACCTTTAGCGCAAATGCGTCCAGTACAATTAGCAGGAACGACAGTTTCTCGTGCTACTTTACACAATAGCGATCGCGTCGCTCAATTAGATATCCGCATTGGTGATACTGTAATTGTTCGTAAAGCTGGGGAAATTATCCCAGAAGTGACCAGGGTATTAACAGAACTGCGTCCCCCTGATAGTCAACCCTTTGTAATGCCCACCCATTGCCCAGTCTGCAATCAACCAGTGGTGCGAGAGTCAGATGAAGCAGTAACTCGCTGTGTAAATGCTTCTTGTCCAGCTATTCTCAAAGGAGAAATAGAACATTGGGTCAGCCGTGATGCTTTAGATATTAAAGGCGTAGGCGAAAAGCTGGTGCATCAACTTGTTGATAAAAACTTAGTGCATTCTGTGGCTGATTTGTATGATTTGACAGCAGACCAATTATGTGCATTAGAAAGAATGGGGAAAAAATCAGCAGAGAAATTAATAGATGCGATCGCTCAATCAAAAAACCAGCCCTGGTCAAGAGTATTGTATGGTTTAGGCATCCGTCATGTTGGTAGTGTGAATGCCCAATTATTGACCCAGAAGTATCCCACAGTAGACCAATTAGTGACAGCAAAACAATCAGATATTGCAGATATTTACGGTATTGGTGCAGAAATTGCTCAATCTGTATACCAATGGTTTCGCATTAATGCCAATCAAACCTTAGTTCAGCGTTTGCAACTAACAGGGTTACAATTTGTTGCCACAGAAGACACAACAGTTAGTAATAGTAATCAAAAGTTTGCGGGTAAGACTTTTGTGATTACAGGTACATTGCCAACCTTAAAGCGAGATGAGGCTAAGGCATTAATTCAAAAAGCTGGTGGTAAAGTAACTGATTCAGTCAGTAAAAAAACCGATTATTTAGTGGTAGGAGCAGATGCAGGTTCTAAGTTAGAAAAAGCGCAGACTTTAGGAATTAATCAGTTAAATGAAACCCAGTTATTAGAAATATTAGAAGACTCACAAAACTAAAATTCTATTTCAGCCCCAGCATAAAAAGCAAAAAACCAATGGAGTAAGACTTCATGCCCCATGCACCATGCCCCATGCCCTTTGTACACAGGCTTATTTACACCCTACCATTTGCAGTTAACAGGCAAACTTGAAGCTACAGAAACAGCGCTGGTAGCAGCTACACAAATATTTGCAAGTGTCTCCCCTTGGATGGCTAATTTCTTTTAAAGACAAAGTTAAGTTGAACTTTATTTTTTGTAAAAATTTGCTTGGGGAATAAAAGAAAAGCGTGTCAGCACATCATCGATAAATGTAAACCTAGTAGAAGCATCTGTATTGAGCGTAGCGTACACGAAATCAACAACTTTCTGCTCCTTAAACACTGAAGGCTGTACAAAAGTAGGCTGACCATAAATTGATATTACCTGTTGTGGATTCATCCCAATGCGAATGCGTTGATAAGCAGGGCCAGTTTTTGGTGTGGCTGGTTCTGCTGGCAATATAACTGCCATAATTTTGACAGGAGTTTCCAACCCAACATTCATACCTTCTACGCGACTATCCGTGAGAACTATGTTTACTGGTAGCTGACCTTCTTTGACAAAGGCAAGTCGCTCAAGCTTATAAATAGAGATGTCATTGCGCTGTTCAGAGAAAGGCTGTCCCATCAATTTCAACACTTCTTGACGGCTCATCCCAATTTTAATTACCTGAGCAAAAGGAGGAATATTATTGGTAGTTATGGTTTTGAGTTCACTAGTAACACCCGACAGATAACCATCAATCATCGATATTTTGGTGATGATTGGTTCTTGGCGATAATTTAGGATTTCAATTTTCAAATCTGAGTTAGGGAACACCTTAATATCAGTTGGTTTTCCCATCACCTTTTCAACCTCAGCTTGAGTCATCCCTTCATGTAACAAGCTAGATTTAAGCGGTTGACGTTTAATTTTAATATCGTTGCGGATTTTCGGCAAAAAAGATGGTTTATTATTGCTTTGGGATTCAGTCTGAACTTGATTTTGGTTAGAAGTAGGAGCTTGAGCCATTAAAGGTGTAGCTGTGGCTGTGAAACTGAATGCTACAAAGCACAAATGAACCCACAGTTTTATAGGGATGATCTTTTGTAATTGCATAATAATAAATGATTGAACCAGAAAAAAGTGTAATTACTCTCAACGGATCAGTAAAACTGTTGCATATAAGTAGGTCGGCGTAAATAATTATTGTTGGATTCAAGCAGGGGGCAGGGGGCAGGGAGCAGGGGGAGAAGGAGTTTGAGCGCTATTTACTTTTCTTTACACAGTTTGGTTTTATTGCACCGACTTACTTACAATTAAAAAGGGAACAGGGAAATCCCCTACTTTTACAGCGTTTTTCAGATGAATAGACCACAGTGAGTAAACCAACCCCAAGCATCGTCGGATGAAATTCAATACTTTTGGGTTAAAGATTATAGCGGTTTTCTTATGAATGAAATACACCACTTTAGCCCCTAGCCTCTAGTTCCTAGCCTCTTTTATTTCTGGAGTGTATTCCATGCAACCGAGAAGCGTTATAAGTATGGGGATTTGTACAAGGACGCATTGAAACTTCTGTGCGGAGGGGCATCTCGTGCAAGGTTTTCTTGCTGTTCCCTGTTCCCTGTTCCCTATTCCCTGCCCGAAGGGCTTAGAAGAATTTATTTACTTGAAGGAGCAGAATCCACTTGATTTAACGGAGCGATAGGAGCAGAGTTATTTACATTACCCGTGTTAGGTGCTGGATCTGGGTCAGAGAAAGTAGCTGGAGCATTTCTTTCGGTTCCAGTTGGGTTAACAGGTGTACCCGGAACTGGGCCAAGTTGTGTGGTACTAGCTGCTGGGATATTGATTAATGGATCTGGTGGATTTTTGACAACCGGGGCAGTCGTAAATTGTCCGTTTGGTCTGATAGGTACTAAAATAATCCTTTGCCTGCCTGGTTGACTTGGGTCTGAACTCAGTTGTGGCCCTACATTAATGGTAGTTCTCTTTTGTACAAGGGTAGTAGTTGGCGTACCGTTAGAGTTAAACGACGGTGGACGGCTGTATACAGCAGGAGCCGTATTACCACCAAGTGGAGAGCCATCTTCTCTATAACCCCTGACTACTGCACTGCCAACTGTATACCCCAAAGCTTCGCCAGCTACTGAATCAGAGTAGTAGTGTACACCCCCTTGCCTCCGTGCTAGAGACGATTCTCTGCCTAAAGCAACGAAGTTCTCCACTGGTTCTTCAGGAAAACAAGCAGGGCCAACAGCCATAAATACACCAGCAGAGGTGGAATGACCAGAAGGGTAAGCAGGATGGTAAGGCGTAGGTAGTCTGGGATTGTCAGCTTGAAAAGCGTAATTAGTTACCTGATCAGGACGAGGACGCAGATACATAAACTTGTTGTACCATGCAGCTAGAAGACCAGAATAGATACCTTCGTTAAGCATGGCGCTACAGCGCGCCGCTAAAGGTGGACTATATTGATAAAGTTGAACTAAATGGTCAAAATAGTAATTATAGTTTGAGGCAGGTGGGTCAAAGTTCCAGCGAGTGATGATTTTGATAACTTCGGGATTGTTACGGGTAGCCGCCAATTGGTTCAATTCTCTCAATTCATCTGCTGTTTGGGCAGATGTATTTGAGGGTGGTGGGGGAATAATAAATGTGTCAAATCTTCTCACCGGATTCTGGGGTATTTTCCAGTTGGGAGCAGTAGGAGCAACAATTTGTGAATCGTCTAAGACTGGTGGAAACTGCGGATTTGAGAAAGTATCTCTGGGATTGAAGCGTACACTATCAGGTTGATTTGGAACCTGAGCATTAGCAATTGGAATAGTAGCTAAGGCAAGCAGACATGTAGCAGCAGCACTGTTGATAAAAAACGAAGTCTTCATTATTTATTGCCAGCTTGTGGAAAATACTACGTATATCTTGCGGAACCTTAATGATAATATCAATCTATTAACAGCTTGTATATAAGTTTGTCCATACTCTATCATTGGTTTATTCAGCTGATATCAGTTTAGTTACTAGCAGAACTCAATGGTGCAGAAATAACACTGACTGGTAGCAGCTACACAAATATTTGCAGATGTGTTGCCTCGGATGGCTGATTTCTTTTGAGGACGAGTTTCAATTTATAGACTAAGATCCCCGACTTGTTTGAGAAGTCGGGGATCTTATTGTTCAATGATTTAACCACCTAATATTATTAGCTTATTCTTTAAAAGAAACCAAATAAAGCTCTGAAGATTCCCAATAAACCACCTAGAGGATTAACTATAGCACCTACACTATCACCAGTTTTAGCTAAACCTGAACGGCTGACCACTAAAACATCATTGTTGCGAAGTATGGGATTTGTTTGTTCGTTAATACCTTGAGAGAAATCCACTTTTACTTCACGTTTGGTAACAGAACCATCTGGGTTGAGCCGAATCAAATCGACTGTAGACCTACTAGCTCTAGCATCATTGAATCCGCCAGCCGCCAGCAATGCCTGATTCAAAGAGCTGTTAGGCTTGATTTCTAAAGCTCCTGGGTTTTTGACCTCACCAACTACACCAACTTGAATAGCATTAGGAGACAAAGTAGTGGTAGCTAATTGAGTAGCTTCTGCTGCATTTACCTCGGTTGCAGTCGGAATAACAATAGTATCCCCATCTTGGACAATTATGTCTTGATTGACATCACCACTTTGTAACAACTGCCAAAGATTAATATCTACCGTTTGTTCTGTGCCAGTTCTTGTAGGTCTGCGGAGCTTGAGATTACGAACATCGGCTTGTGATGTAATGCCTCCAGCTAGTTGAATTGCCCGCGTTACAGTTGGCAGACCACCTCCTGTGGCTGTAGCTGTACCTGACTGCCCTTCTGCACCACCACCCGACCCGACAAGATATGAACCAGGACGATTAACTTCACCGATGATTGCTACTGTACGGGGTGTGGTTTGACTGGCTGCAAAGTTAGCTGCAAATAAATTGCGTGCTTCTGCTACGTCGAAGTTAGTGGCAGTTGGTACAATAATCGTGTCTCCATCTCTTAAGGTAATATCTTGTGTTGTATCACCTGTTTGGATAATATTTTTTAAATTGATAGTAACAACTTGCTCAGAAGAGCGGCCTGTTTTACGCTTTAATTTAACTTCAGATACATCTGCTGCTAAGGTAACTCCCTGAGCTGTTGTCAGTGCAGCTAGTACAGTTGGATATTGTACGCCTGGATTATTCCCTGCGCCTCCACTTAAACTGAGAGTGTAAGCTCCAGGACGTGTCACCTCTCCAGCAACCAAAATATTGATAGGACGAGGCGATAAAAGGTTGACAGAAATTAAAGGACGCTTGAGAAAGCGTGAGTATCTTCTAGCAATTTCGTCGGCAGCTTGTTCTGTTGTTAATCCTAAAACAGGTACGCTGCCAATTAAAGGTAAATTTATTGCTCCACCTGGAGGAACTTGATACTCACCTGTATATTCTGGTACTTCAAATACGTTCACACGAATAAGATCACCGCCTCCTAATAAGTAACTTGTATCTATTGAGGTTTGATAATTTGGTGATACTGGTTGTGGAGTAGGAAATACTGGTTGTCCCTGAGCTAGGCTCGCAGATGGAGTCGCGACATTAAAAGCTGTTAATAAAGCCATACCCACAACTGGTTGGGTAAGAAATTTTAGTAAATTTTTGTTAAGCATATTTACCTGAGACTCTGAGACTACGATTGGTAAAGTACTGTCTAAACATTTTTATTTTGACTATACTTAAGTATGCAAGTTCCCCAACATTCTTATTTTCCTAGAAAACTTTGATTTTCCGGAGGCATATTGTTGATTAAGTTTGAATTTTTAGTAAAGTTAACTTAAAGTTTATCTAACCTGATATAGCATTTGTTTTTGTTTAATGTGTCACATTAGTTACCTTTAATATTGTTTATAATTACACAAACAAATAGTAACTAGAAAGACTATGTTCTATATGTAAATATCCACAAAATATCACACAAATAAATGAAATCAACATTTGAAATGATGATTTATCACCTCATATTTTGAAAAAGTATACATTCATTTGTATTACATCAAAATATTTAATACAAAAGTTAATCTGAATTACTTCATGACATAGCGGTTTTATTATGAATGAAATAAACCACCCATTCAAAATTGATAAAAAGCTTATGCCGTACTCATTTTTAATTTTTAATTCCGCTTTGCGGTACTAGCCCCTTTTTTCCCTTACAGGAGTGTATTACAAACAACCGAAAAGCACTATAAGATCGACTTAAATATTTTATATTTTAGTTTTTCTGAATATTTAGTATTTATAAATACGTCGTATTAAATGTTTCACAAAAATAAAAAGTGAGATCGGGAATTAACTTTATTTAAACTCCAATTTTCTATTTTCTATGGCTGGACAGGCGTTTTAGATGGTTTTTGGTGAATTTGACGGATAAAACTATTGAGGAGCAAGATTTTAGCTAAGTGAGTTATTTTGCTGGTGTATTTTTTGGATAAAAAATTCTTCTAAAGAGTAATGAGACAAATTCATAGAAATTATTTGTCCTCCCATCAAGCGGAGACTGGCAAGAAAATCATAGCAGTCTTGTTGTAGTATACCTTGCCAAGTACCATCAGGTGCAAACGTTAGACTAGGTATCCATTTTTGCAGAATTTCCCAGTCACCACCTTGACCTTTGACTTGATATGTATCCCCTTTACCTAATAATTCATCAAGAGAACCGATGCAAATTAATACGCCTTGAGAGAGGATGGCAACGCGATCGCAAATTTGCTCTACCTCACTCAGAACATGGCTGTTGAAGAAAATCGTCTTACCTGCGGCTTTTAGAGATAGAATAATTTCGCGCATTTGGTAACGCCCTAAAGGATCGAGACCAGACATTGGTTCATCTAGAAAGATCAATTCTGGATCATTAATTAGTGCCTGTGCCATAGCAACACGCTGTAGCATACCTTTAGAATAGCGCCGCATCTGTTTTTTACGAGCATCAGCGACAGATAAACCCACTAATTCTAGTAGTTGAGGAATGCGTTGGCGTTGTAAGCTTTGAGGAATTTGAAATAGACCTGCGGCTAGCTGCAAAAATTCCCAGCCAGTGAGATACTCATACAAGTAAGGATTTTCGCTGAGATAGCCAATGTATTGTTTGATGTGGCGATCGCCTAGCGGTTTACCAAACAGCAATCCTCGTCCACCTGTAGGGCGAATAATCCCCAATAACAATTTTAAAAGGGTTGTTTTACCAGCACCATTAGGCCCTAGTAAACCAAAAGTTTCTCCCT
Source organism: Halotia branconii CENA392 (assembly GCF_029953635.1). Taxonomy (NCBI): domain Bacteria; kingdom Bacillati; phylum Cyanobacteriota; class Cyanophyceae; order Nostocales; family Nodulariaceae; genus Halotia; species Halotia branconii. The sequence continues at coordinate 2,910,793 of NZ_CP124543.1, forward strand.
TATAAACTGTCAAAGAACAGCTTTTAAGGGATACCACTTTTTGATTCAACCAAAAGCCTGTGCGATAGACCTTTCGCAATTCAGAAGTCAGGACTACTGGCGGCGTGTCTATAGTCTGCGGGTGAGAATTAAGGTTGTCTACAACAGACTTCATCTGGGTTCAGTTACCAAAATTAATATTTAACTGCTGGACACCTAATGGTTTGACAAATGCGATCGCCACTAGGTTTGTCAATTATGGCAAACATAGTTGCTAATTGGCACTCTTAATATCACCTTTACCACGTAATTTTGACTATATTTACAAAACGCCCTTAGAACTAGGAATCATACCAGCACGGCGGGGATCAATTTCCACCGCCATTCGCGTTGCTCTGGCAAAAGCTTTAAATGTTGCTTCAATAATATGGTGGGAGTTAATGCCATCAAGTTGCCGAATGTGTAAAGTCATTTGACTATGGTTTACCAGCGCGACAAAAAATTCCCGCACTAATTGGGTGTCATAAGTTCCTACTCGTTGGGTAGGAATTTCTAAACCATAGCTGAGATGAGGGCGACCAGAAAAGTCTAGTACTACTTGAACTAAAGCTTCATCCAACGGTGCAAGAAAATTTCCAAAACGGACAATACCTTTTCTATGGCCTAATGCTTGAGTGAAAGCTTGCCCTAAGGTGATGCCTACATCTTCATTGGTATGATGGTCATCAATTTCCCAGTCTCCTGTAGCTCTGACATCCAAGTCAATGAGACCGTGGGAAGCAATTTGATGCAACATGTGATCTAAAAATGGAATACCTGTAGCTGCTGTACAAGTTCCTGTACCATCTAGGTTAACAGTAACTTGGACATCAGTTTCACCAGTAGTGCGGTGAACAGAGGCAATCCGAGAAGTTTGAGTAATTTGGCGTTCAGTTGTTTGCATAATTAATGAGGCATGGGGCATGGGGCATAAGAAAGAGGCAGAAGGGCAGGGTGCGGGGTGCAGAGGGGAATGAAGAAGAGGAATTGGGGCAGGGTGCGGGGTGCAGAGGAGATGAAGAGGAATTACCTCTTTCTCCCGAAGTTGCTCCACTTGGGGAGGCAGCCCTGTCTTGTTGTTCCAACAAAGAGGAGCCAGCGCGGTCATGGGGGTTTCCCCCAGGAGCGACTGGCGTTGGACTGCCGAACCCGGAGGGGGAGACCCCAAGACCGCACTTCTCTCCCTGTCTCCCTGCTCCCTGCTCCCTTGCCTCTTCCTCTGCCCAAATCGTATTACATTCCCATGATTTCATATCCTGCATCTACATACAGGACTTGTCCTGTAATGCCACTGGCTAAGTCACTAGCTAAGAAAGCAGCAGTATTGCCTACTTCTTGCTGAGTTACGGTGCGTCGTAGGGGTGATACTTCTTCTACATGATGAATCATATCCAAAATGCCGCCTACCGCTGAAGATGCCAAAGTCCGAATTGGGCCGGCAGAAATGGCATTCACCCGAATATTCTGTGACCCCAACTCAGCAGCTAAATAACGTACACTTGCTTCTAAACCTGCTTTAGCGACTCCCATAACATTGTAGTTAGGAACTGCTCTTACACCGCCCAAATAGGTTAGGGTGATGATGCTACCTCCCTGGGTCATCAACGGTTTAGCTGCACCACTTAACTGTACTAATGAGTAGGTGCTAATTTCTAAAGCGGTGTTGAAGCCAGAACGAGAGGTTTGGCTAAAACCTCCACTCAAATCATCTTTGCTAGCAAAGGCAAGACAGTGAATGAGAATATCTAGCTTGCCCCACTTATCTTGGATAGTTTCAAAGGTAGACTGAATTTGTTGATCATTTTGAACATTACAGGGAAGAAATAAGCTGGGGTTAAGAGGTTCAACTAATTCTGCAACTTTTTTCTCCATTTTGCCCTTGTCATCTGGCAGGTAGGTAATACCTAGATTTGCTCCTGCTTTGTGCAGTTGCTGAGCAATCCCCCAGGCGATTGACCGGTTATTGGCAATACCCGTAACCAAGGCGTTCTTTCCAGTTAGATTAAGCATAAAAATTGTCAATGCAAGCAATCACTAGGAGCATACTAGAATCTGATACCGACTTGCCATCAAAGATCACAATTGAGGCATCAAAAAAATCGAGAGGAACAAAGAGGAGGAGTAGAGAAAAAAAGTTGCTTCTTTATCTGTTTTTACTTTCTCATTTCCTAAATGCTATTTCTCAATTCAACTTGATATGAGCCAAGTTTATTTATGTTTTGCATATAATTTGCAAAAATAATTATTAGTAAGTGTGTTTTCTGCAAAAAAAATTCTAGATATTCCTTAAGATATCGTGAATTTTTCCACAAAAAACCTGATGACTACAACTGTGGAAGTACTTATAACAACTACTAGCTAAAAATATGAAAAATTATGTATCATTATGAACAAATAACTATCAAGTTTTGGGTTTGAGTATAGGAACGAACAGAAAGGTTGACGGTGCTTTATTAATTTTTCAGGTGTATTCTTAGGTAATCAGTTTTTGTTTTTCCGGCATTGGGTAGGGGAAGGGAGATGATCGTGACACAAGATAAAGCCCTAGCAAATGTTTTTCGTCAGATGGCGACCGGAGCGTTTCCGCCGGTTGTGGAAACTTTTGAACGCAACAAAACGATCTTTTTTCCTGGCGATCCTGCCGAACGAGTTTATTTCCTTCTCAAGGGTGCTGTTAAACTTTCCAGGGTGTACGAGGCAGGAGAAGAAATAACGGTAGCATTGCTGCGGGAAAATAGCGTTTTTGGTGTGTTGTCATTATTGACAGGAAACAAGTCAGATCGGTTTTACCATGCGGTGGCATTTACCCCTGTGGAATTACTATCGGCACCGATTGAACAGGTGGAGCAAGCACTCAAAGAAAATCCAGAATTATCGATGTTAATGCTGCGGGGTTTATCTTCGCGGATCTTACAAACAGAGATGATGATTGAAACTTTAGCTCACCGAGATATGGGATCGAGGCTAGTGAGTTTTCTATTAATTCTCTGCCGTGATTTTGGTGTACCTTGTGCTGATGGGATCACAATTGATCTGAAATTATCTCATCAGGCGATCGCTGAGGCCATTGGTTCAACTCGCGTTACCGTCACCAGATTACTGGGTGACTTACGAGAAAAAAAGATGATTTCTATCCACAAAAAGAAGATTACTGTGCATAAACCTGTTACCTTAAGTAGACAGTTCACTTAAAAGCAATTGGAATAATGGGAGTTGGTCTGTGTTGTGTTTTTAAAAGAAACCACCCAAATAGCTGGAATCAAACCTCAAATCTTGAGTAATTTCAGCTATTGCCAATCTCCCCCTCCTCCACAGATAATGATTGAAAGTAGTAGGCTGTATCTGGAAGCATTTCGGTAGCTGAAGATGACCACCGGGTACATCCTCATAGCAGCAATTTTAATTTTGGGAGGCGTAATTGCCACCGTTGGCGATCGCATTGGCACTAGAGTTGGCAAAGCGCGTCTCTCATTATTCAACCTCCGTCCTAAAAATACGGCTGTATTGGTAACTATTCTGACTGGTGGTTTAATTTCGGCATCAACTCTAGGGATTTTATTCGCTGCCGATGAAGGATTACGCAAGGGCGTATTTGAATTAGAAGATATTCAAAAAGACCTCAGAAACAAGCGGGAACAACTCAAAACTGCGGAAACCCAAAAAAGCCAAGTAGAAAGTGAGCTAAACCAGGCAAGGAAGGAAAAAACACAGGCACAGCAAGACTTACAAGTAATTAATAAGTCTTTACAAGCAGCTAACGCTAAACAACGGCAAACGCAAGCTCAACTCAACCGTACCATTAGTCAACAAGCCCAAACCCAAACTCAACTTCAACGAACTCAAAGCCAGTTGGGTAAAGTGGCAACTCAGTACCAACAAGCTATCACAGAACTGCAAAGTGTTGACGATCAAAGAAAAGCTCTACAGGCAGCAGTTGAACAATTAAAAACAGAACGTGAAAGACTTTACGCCGAAGCTAAAAAAGCGATTGATCAAGCCAAAACAGCTATTGAAAAACGCGATCGCGAACTTGCCAACCGAAAGGTAGCGATTGAATTACGCGATCAAAAAATTACTCAACTAGATCAACTGATTCAAAAACGTAATCAAGAAATTACTTCACGAGAGCAAGTGATTGCTAAACGTGAATCTCGCCTCAAAGAATTAGAAAGACAACAAGATTATTTAGAGCAAGAAGTAGCGAGGCTGGAAAAATATTACCAGTCATATCGAGATTTGCGTTTAGGTAAATTGGCGTTAGTTCGTGGTCAAGTTTTGGCCGCAGCTGTCATTCAAGTTAACCAAGCTGCTGCTGCTCGTCAGGCGGTGACACAACTTTTACAAGAAGCCAACCGAAATGCCAATATTGAATTAACTGAACCTGGCGCAAATCCTGCAAATATAGAGACATTGCGGATTACTCAAGAGAGAATTGAGCAACTGATCAAGCAAATTAATGATGGTCGAGAATATGTAGTGCGAGTTTTCTCCGCTGGCAATTACGTTAGAGGAGAAAAACAAATAGAATTTTTTGCCGATGCAGCGCGAAATCAATTGGTTTTTTCTAAAGGTGAGGTATTGGCTTCCACTACTGCTGACCCCAAAGCCATGACATCTTATCAGATGCGGCAAAGATTGGATTTGTTGATTTCTGCTTCCCAATTTCGCGCCCGTAATGCTGGAATTGTAGAAAATGTCCAAATAGATGGTACTTTTCTACGCTTTGTTGCTCAACTCAAGCAGTACAATCAACCATTAGAGATTAAAGCGATCGCGGCAGAAGACACTTACACAGCCGGGCCTTTGAGAGTGAAATTAGTAGTAATTTCCAACGGTCAAGTTATTTTAAGTACTTAAAAAACAAGATTAATATAAAGAAAACTTATTTAATATGGCTTTTAGTGAATTTTCACCAACACAACCAGTCATTTTGGGTTTTGATCCAGGTAAAGATAAGTGTGGTTTAGCAGTTATCGGACTAGATCGGCAATTATACTATCACCAAGTTGTACCTGCGAAAGAAGCGATCGCTACCATTGAGACATTACGCCAGAGGTTTCCTGTCTCGCTGTTAGTAATGGGTGATCAAACTACAGCTAAACGGTGGAAACAGCAACTTTATCAAGAATTAGCAGAGCCGCTAAATATCATTTTAGTCAATGAACGCTACAGCACTTTAGAAGCACGCGATCGCTATTGGCAGATGTATCCTCCTCAGGGACTAACAAAACTATTGCCAAAGGGGATGCGACAGCCACCACGACCGATAGATGATATTGTTGCCATCCTTTTGATTGAAAGATATTTAAATCGCCTCACCGAATCAGCAATGAAGAGTGAAGGGTAAGAACTTACGTCATGAATCCATAACTTATAACTTTTAATTCTTAAAGTTCTGCTCGAATAGTAAAAGCATAGTCTCCTCCAGGTTCTAATTGGTAATCTTGTTGCTCTAAGAAGCGACCGAGGGGTTCTTTAATTAAGGCACGACCTTGAGAAGGTTTGACAGACAATTTTCCTTGGCGGAAGTGCCATTGGAAATGCCACTCAAAGTCACCCGCGCTGACTTCGCCCTCAAGGAAGCCGTGTTGCCAGGATTGGCGAATGATTCTGACATGGGCGATGGTTTCTGGCAGGCGTTTCGCACTCACAATGCTTTATGATGTCAAGTGTGGAATAAAAGCTAACTATGTAGCCTACTTCTTTTATTTACCAAACATAGCTTAAATAGACAAACTGACAAAGTGAGTATTTGTAGTTGAGGATTTTTACTTCAAACGGCTGAATTTACGGCTAGGCGAAAAAATCCTGACTTGCTGAATCATAGGATGATTTCGCCCAATTCAGAAGGAATTATCAATGGTTTCAAGCGCCGATTCATCCCGCATGTATGCAACGGCAAAATCCTTATTTTTTCCTGTGTTATGGGTGTTTATTTAAAATTATAGTCATCCGCGATCGCATAACCCAACCCAGAATACACGATTTATTTGATGGTTGTTGACAAAAGCGATTTAGTGCAAAAAAGCGTGATAAGAGAAATAAGCTTATGATAATCGCAGAAATTGAAAGTCAGATACGTTATGTCACCAACGTAGATGGAGAAACAACAGACGTACTTGTCCCTGTAGAACTTTGCCAACAGCTTATGAGTTCTATAAATTCTGATAACATCAGTGGTTTAGCTTGGATTGATGAACAAGAGCCAAAAGCACAAATATTAGCCGAACTGCAAGAGTCTGTGCGACAAGCAGCAGTAGGACAAACTTTTCCAGTTTCAGAGCTGTGGGACGATATCTAAACCTAGATTTATTTGATCAAATGTTAGAATCATGATGCATAACTAACGCTACGCTACAAAATAAAAGGATTAACAGGATTTTTGTGATTATTCAAGGATATAAAGAGTCAATATTTGCTTTGGCAAAATTAAGAATTTCGATAGCTCTTTGAATAATCTGATCGGCATCAGCTTGTGTAATATTAGGATCAATATTGTAGTCACCGCGTAAACGAGTTCTTTCTGCATCAATTAGATAACGATGAAATTTACGAGGAACTCGCTGTGGACGTGCAAATCTTTCTCCAAAAGCAGCAATTACAGCTGAATGTTTAGAATAAGCAAGTCCTTCACCTTCTAAAAAAGCAGTAGCAATATAAAACATTGCGTAATAGCCACGAGATGCTGCAAATTCAGCAAAACCTTTTTGGTTAAGTTCTTCCGCTGCTTGTAAACTTCTCTCGGCTTTTTCTAGGAGTCTTTGTCGTTCAAGGGTCATATTACTAACCCATCTTGTCTGATATTACGGAAGAAACCACTATTATAATTTTCGAGTTGAGCGCGGGTAACAAACGCACAACTAATTAAAACATTATATTCTAAACATAAATCTGCAATACTTTGACTGATTTTTTCGCTTTCTTGAGAATAGCTAAAAACATCTTTTAATACAATTAAAATATCAATATCTGAGTCTGGTTGTGCTGTTCCTCTGGCTTGTGAACCAAATAAAATTAGTTTGTCTAACTGTTCTCCATAAAGTTGTTTTAAGTTTTCGCGTATCCGGGTTAAGACTGTTGAAATTGGTTGATTTAGCATAGTTTAAAATAAACAATTACTTTTATTTTATATCTATATAAATTTAAAAAAGATCGCACACAGAGAAAGAGCGATCGCAAACCATGTCTAGACTATCACTCACGATGGTATATCATTTATCTACTGTGTAATCTGTCTCCCATAGCAATAACTTCATGCCTTTCTCCGATTTCACTAATCCTTACCAAAATCCGGCTAACATACCATAGAAGTATCGCCAGGACATAAATATACGGAAGTTATTTAAAGCTGATGGTTCTTATGTGCGTCCAGCAGAAGACCCTGTGACAATGTGGGCGCTTCAGATTTTAGTAGAAGAGTAAGGTAAGAGGGAAGAGGATTTTACGTGTTTCTTCCATTCATAAGAGTGAGGCATCGCTTGTCAGAAGCTTTCAAAGATTGGCTCTAACTTAGTGTTAGCCAGCTTCATCACTAAGCATCTTAATCCCTCTTTAATCACTATAGGGAGAGAAAAATACTACCCCCAACCTGAACCTTAGACAAAATCATTAATTGAGCGATCGCATTCTAGTTTTCTCATTTAAGCTTACTTGTTGAGAAATTACCAAATAACAGGGTTTAGGGATTATAATCTCCCCGTAGTAACAGAAGAGGGTTAATAATATGTTTTGCAAGTTGTTTGTTGATTTCTCTATGTCTAGGAACGGCTTGAGAAATTTTTGTGATTGGATTCTGATACCAATCATGTTTGCCACCATGACGAACGAAGATACAACCCATTTCTTCAAGCTTACTGATTAAATCTCTTCGTTTCATGAAACTTCAAGTTCTGCAACTCTGCGAATATTTTGGATATTTCCACTTGTTAATTCACTGTAAATATCGAGTAGATTTTTTTTTAGCTCCTCTTCAGTTTCACCCTGAGTCCAATAGTCAGGATATTCTTCGAGATAACCTAACCACATATCATCATCTTGCCAGTAAATGTATTTTTTCTTAATCATTCGCCTATTCGCTGCCTTTTTTGAATTAGGGAATTTAAGCCACTAATGCTTAGATTATCGATTCGTTAGATTACCTTACATATCTTAACTTCAGTCAAAAAAAAGAGTCTAAATTAGACTCTCAAAATTAAAAAATTTAAGGGCGGACAGCTACCCACCCCAATTAAGATTAGGTAACACCAAAAACAATCACTAAGCCCAAAACAGCCCCAAATACAATTAAGGCGTAGAATTGAGTGCGACCGTTTTCTAGATATTTCAGACCTTCACCACTCACAAGGATAAAAAAGCCTGTAAGGTTAACTGCACCATCGACAACACGAAAGTCAACTTCCATCACTTGTCTAAAGATGCGACGCAAGCCGACGACAAAGACACGATGGTAAATGTCATCAAAATACCACTTATTTAGGGATAGCTCATAAAGTGGTTTGATTTGAGATGCGATGTCTACGACAAGCCGCTCCGCCTCTACGCCTGACCCAACCGAAACATTGCTAAAAATGTATGATGCTGCTCAGTTATTCTTAATAAAGAAGCATCATACATCCCTCAAAGTACACCGCAAATGCAAATTACTATTGAGATACCCGATGACATTGCCAATCAACTCGCTAATACCCCTGACCAACTTTCTCGCCGCGCCTTAGAATCGCTGGTGGTTGAAGCTTATCGCCATCGGCAAATTTCTACTGCTCAAGTTCAACGTCTGTTAAATTTTTCTTCTCGACTGGCTACCGATGCTTTTCTTAAAGCCTATGAAGCTTACCTACCCTATACCGTAGCTGAATTAGAGCAAGACTTACAAGCTATTGACCAAGCAATTACTCAGCAATGATAGTTGTTTGCGATACTTCTCCTTTGTGCTATCTCATCTTGATTGATTGTGTTGAAATTCTGCCTCAACTTCTCGGTCGCATCACCATCCCCAATGCTGTCTGCACAGAACTTCTTGCCGAAGGTTCTTACATCAAAGTTCAAAACTGGATTGCCCAACCTCCAAGCTGGTTAGAGATTCAAACTAACACGCCTCTATTACCCAACTTATCTAGCAAACTTGGTATAGGTGAGCAAGAAACCATTTCTCTGGCTGTCCAACTCAACGCAGCCCTAATTATCTTAGATGATATGGATGCTCGACAAGCAGCGATCGCACAAGGTCTCAATGTCACAGGCTTACTCGGTGTTCTTTATCGTGCAGGAACTCGAAATATAATTAATTTTCCTAACGCCATTTCTAAATTGCAATTAACCACCTTTCGTGCATCTTCTGCCCTCATCCAAAGTTTTTTAGATCGTTATTACCAAGAACAAGGTTAATTTTGCCACTCTTGCTCTACCAATGGATGAAATACAATTCTTGTCATTGTAAAACTGTATATTTAATTACTAGACTATCAGTCAAAAAAAAAGAGTCTAAATTAGACTCTCAAAATTAAAAAATTTAAGGGCGGACAGCTGCCCACCCCTATTAAAATTAGGTAACACCAAAAACAATCACTAAGCCCAAAACAGCCCCAAAGACAATCAAGGCATAGAATTGAGCGCGACCATTTTCTAGGTATTTCAGACCTTCACCACTCACAAGGGTAAAAAAGCCTGTAAGGTTAACTGCACCATCGACAACACGGAAGTCAACTTCCATGACTTGTCTAGCGATGCGACGCAAGCCGACGACAAAGACGCGATGGTAAATGTCATCAAAGTACCACTTGTTTAGTGACAACTCATAAAGTGGTTTGATTTGAGATGCGATCGCAGCTGGATCAATTTTACGCTGCAAATACATCAACGAAGCCAAGGTAATCCCAATTAAGGAAATACCTACAGAAGCCCCCGCCATCACATAAAATTCTGTCGGGTTAAATTCGGCGGCTTTTTCTAGAACTTCAGTTAGAGTTTCACTAGGAGGAAAAATAAATTCCTCGAAATAATTAGCGTAGGGTGTGCCTGTTAAACCAATCAAAATTGAAGGCACAGCCAACAGTGCCAACGGTAGGGTCATTGTCCACGGTGATTCGTGAGGAGAATCGCTATGATGCCCGTGGGAGTCATGGTTCTCATGATGACCACCAGTAGCAGCCAATTCACCATGTTTCATTGCCCCAGGGCCAAAATTCGGGGCTAATTCTGCTGATTCTGATTCCAGGATAATTGTCGCGGCAGCCTTTTTGAGCTTGTCCTTGATTTTCTCGTCATTACCCCGGAATTTGCCTTCAAATGTCATGAAGTACATTCTAAACATGTAGAAAGCAGTAATCCCAGCAGTTAGCCAGCCAATCAACCACAAAAGCGGATTAATTTCAAAAGCCTGCCCCAGAATTTCATCTTTTGACCAGAACCCAGCAAAAGGTGGCACACCAGAAATTGCCAAGCAACCAATCAAAAAAGTAATTCCGGTGATGGGCATATACTTTCGCAATCCCCCCATCAACCGCATATCTTGGGCTAAGGCAGGGTCGTGACCAACAACTCCTTCCATACCGTGAATTACAGAACCGGAACCTAAGAACAGCATCGCCTTGAAATAGGCGTGGGTCATGAGGTGAAATAATCCAGCACTGTATGAGCCTAGTCCCATTGCCATCACCATGTAACCTAATTGAGAGATGGTGGAGTATGCTAGACCCTTTTTGATGTCATTTTGGGTAATTGCAATGCTTGCCCCCAAAAATGCCGTAAATGCCCCAGTAAAGGCAATTACGCTCATTGCTGCGGGAACGTGTTCAAAAACTGGGTACATCCGGGCAATGAGGAACACACCTGCTGCCACCATTGTTGCTGCGTGGATCAGGGCAGAAATGGGTGTGGGGCCTTCCATTGCGTCTGGTAGCCAGACGTGTAAGGGGAATTGAGCGGATTTAGCAACTGGGCCAAGGAAAACTAAAATCGCCAAGAGGACAGCTAAAAAATTGCTTACAGAACCTGTTTCTACAAGTTGCGCGAGGCGATCGCCCATCACGTTAAAATCAAAGCTTCCTGTTGCCCAGAATAGCCCCAGAATGCCGAGTAGCAGACCAAAGTCACCCACCCTGTTGGTTACAAATGCTTTTTGACAGGCATCTGCTGCTGCCTTGCGATCGTACCAAAAGCCAACCAGCAAGTAGGAACACATGCCAACTAGTTCCCAGAATATGTAAACCTGCACTAAGTTAGGGCTAACTACTAGACCCAACATTGAAGAACCAAACAAGCTGAGATAGGCGTAAAACCTGACATATCCTGGGTCATGAGCCATGTAGCCATCAGTGTAGATCATGACTAATAAAGCTACCGTTGTCACAATCACCAGCATTAAGGCTGTGATGTGGTCAATAGTGTAGCCCATTCTCAGGTGAAAATTACCCGCTGCTGCCCATTCTAAGGTGTGGAGATAAGCTGGGTGTCCTTGAATTTGACTCCACAGCAAAGCCAACGACAACGCCATCGCTGCTCCCATCAAGGAGATGATAACTACAGCGTTGAGTTGCCGCAGGCGGTTTGTCACCTGATTTACCGAAATTAATCCTAGGCCGACCAGCATTGCTCCTACTAGAGGCAATACTGGAATCAACCAAGCATATTCATAGATTACTTCCATCACTGACGCTTATTTTTAGAATTCTTGACTAAGTTAGGACAGTGCTGCGGACGGTTTTTGCCGCAGGCAACTATCCAAGGCGTAACTGTTAATAATTGTGACACACACCCTTGAGGATAAAATACCCCACCCAATGAGCTTTGGGTGGGGTAATTAAGCATGGTTTTATATTTGCTGCCCACTACACGGAATCTAATTACCAAGTCATAGAGTCAAGAGTTATTACTTTTACTTTTTAACTATTGACTTTTAACTAACTTCATGCTGAACGATATTCTAAATCCGCTGTGTTGGAGTTATTGTATATTTTAGAACGGTTGATGTAGGTAAGTTTTATTTCTTCTAAAGCCAGACGCAAATCTTCTCTACCACGAAACCCTTCTAAGCGACGTTGAACTATGCCACTGTCAACCAACAGTAAAGTTGGTAATGATTTTAGTCGATAAGTATTAGCAAGTTTGAAATTATCATCAGCGTTAACCCCAACTAATTTAATTTGCTCACCACATTGAGCTTTAAATTGCAACAACAGGGGGTGGATAATGCGACATAAGCCACACCAAGGTGCTTCAAAATTTACTAAAACAGGAACTGGAGATTCTAAAACTTCTTGAGTAAATGTCCGCTCACTAACCGACAACACCATGACGCCTCTAAGAATTATAGGGTTTTAATATTCAACTAGCTATCAGCAAGAGAAGTTTGCAAGTAGGTCAGCGCCTATAGAAGCTTCAGAGCAAAGACTATTATGCAACTCTTACAAGATTGATTTGGGTTTTGTCAAAAAAGCCGATATGACTTTCTTGGCGGCTGCTTTGTTTTTTCTGCTCCTGACTACAATTGCTAGAGAGAAAATTTAGACTGCTGTGCCATTTACTCTCTAGCTCAGGCAATTGGTCAGCGAGATACAAGTATGGAAACAATAAACTGACTGAGCGCACCCCCACTAACAGCTGTTTCAATTCATCCTACATTAGATTTGGTGGCAATTGAGAGGCAGAAATTTTCATTTGGTGAGTCTTTTCTCTTGTTAGTGGGGATCGCCTTGAATTACCATCTTACCTTACTAGTTGCCACAAGCAACAGAGGATGTGCCCACCAAAGTAAAACTATAAAAACGGCAATTCCTAAATAAGCAGGGCGGATAAATTCCTGCCATTTGATAGATTGACGACCGTCAATAATTGCTTGAAAGGGAATTGTTGATGTGCGCTGTTGAACTATTTTAAAGGCTTCTCCATAGCGGTGGGCTAAACGACGATCGCCATGCCAAACCCCAAACAAGTGATGTAACACTAATCCCATAGAAGTTACCAAGGTAAAGCTAGTACCTAACCATAAGGTATGAGCAATACACCACATAATTTGCCCCACCATCTGAGGATGACGAGTAATACGAATAATCCCTGTTTCGTAGAGGTGGACTTGGGGCTTTTGAATGGCAGCAATTTCTAGTAGATTGAAGGTGGCAGGATACAAAAATAAAAAAGAAATTGCTGATAATACCCAAACGAATGCCTGCACTCCCGGTACACCCTGCACTTGCCAAAGTTGCAAGCCATCATAACGATGATTAAAAAAGTAAATTATTAATACCACAGCCAACGGTAAACTGACTAATGCAAAGAAAATGCGATAAAGCCTTGGTCCTATGTGCTTTTCTGCCCAAGGACGCAAGGCAGCTCCGCCACTGTGGGCGATCGCAAAAGCTAATAGTAACCCCAGCATGACAAAATGACTGAGAGTAAACCAAGGATTCAGCATCATAATACATGGGTGAAGTAATTTAAATAAAACTTAACTTAGTACAACCAATACCACAAAGTATTCAAAAGGAGAATTTAGTCAAAATGTTGTGGTACGGTCTTTTTCAAGTCAAACCTCCGAGTTTAAAATGCAACGAATCACGCCACACAAGAAAGTTGTGAACTTGATTTGTTGCCAAAGTTGCTCCTTTCAAAGTTTGTGGGTTGAGCCTTATGTCTGACCTTCCTTTCACTTTAGATCAGTTACGTATTCTCAAAGCGATCGCCGCAGAAGGAAGCTTCAAGCGCGCCGCTGATAGCCTTTACGTTTCCCAACCTGCTGTAAGTTTACAAGTTCAAAATCTCGAACGGCAGTTGGATGTCCCTTTATTCGACCGTGGAGGACGACGCGCACAGTTAACCGAAGCCGGGCATTTACTTTTAAGCTACGGTGAAAAAATTCTCAGTCTGTGTCAAGAAACCTGCCGGGCGATCGAAGATTTACAAAATCTCCAAGGCGGTACTTTGATTGTCGGCGCTTCTCAAACCACCGGGACTTATCTTTTGCCCAAAATGATCGGCATGTTCCGGCAAAAATACCCAGATGTGGCAGTACAATTGCATGTCCACTCAACTCGAAGGACTGCTTGGAGCGTGTCTAATGGACAAGTTGATCTAGCGATTATTGGTGGCGAAATTCCCGGTGAATTAGCAGAATCTTTAGAAATCCTTCCCTATGCTGAGGACGAATTAGCTCTGATTTTGCCCGTTTTTCATCCCTTTGCCAAACTGGAAACAATCCAAAAAGAAGACCTTTATAAACTACAATTCATTGCTTTAGATTCTCAATCAACTATTCGCAAAGTCATTGATCAGGTGCTAACACGTTCTGAAATTGATACAAGGCGTTTTAAATTTGAGATGGAGCTAAATTCCATAGAAGCAATAAAAAATGCTGTACAATCTGGTTTAGGGGCTGCCTTTGTTTCTACTTCGGCGATCGCTAAAGAATTACAAATGGGTGTATTGCATTGCACACCTATTGAAGGTGTTGTTGTCAAGCGAACGTTGTGGCTGATTTTTAATCCTAATCGCTACAGATCTAAGGCAGCAGAAGCCTTCAGCCAAGAAATTTTACCCCAGTTTGCTACTCCTGGATGGAATCACGAAGCGTTAACATTATCGCAAAAGAAGCTAGTAGTAAACACTTTGGATGTAGCGACATCCACTTCTTCTGACGCGGGCTAACGTCGACAATCAGTAGTTGTGAAATCAGTTATCAGTTATCACATTTTCAGTCGTGGATTTAGCCCCGACTGAAGCCTACCACTTGTGAGAAGTCGGGAACTTAAACCCAAAATAAATACACTACTGATAACTGTTCACTGTTTACTGTTAAATAACTGTTGACTTTTGACAACTGACTAAAGACTAAATTGAAAGCAAACAAGTTGCTATTAAAATACAGCTAAAAATCTCAAAATATTAAATATTTTAATATAGCGATCGCCAAGTAGTTTAAAAGATAACCTGATTATAAAAGTTAGACCCGAAAGGGCTTTCAAGCCTATTTATTGTTTTCTGCAATATATAGCATTACTAGTACAACACGGCAGAATCATATAGATTGGAAAAAATCTATGATAAACCTATAAAACCTGGGTATAAAGCTAATTAAGCTACGCGCAGCGGTACTAGTCATAGAAAAATCATTTACTAAAACATCTTGGATGGTCAAACTTTCAGTTTACAAGTGGAATTTTGTTTCCACGACCATCCAAGTAATGTCAAAATTAGCTGATATTGCTGGTAGCATCTAGTACGCTTCTGCTCTAGAAGTTGTTTCTCAATGTTCAATTTAGCCTTTGTAATTGAAATGAACACAAGGGCAAAAACCCTTTGTCTTCCTTTGTGAATGTCCTGATAAACATAACAGATTGAACATTGAAATTTTTCAATCAAAGAAGCTACCCCATTACATCCAACCTGTTTGTGGTGGTCAAACAGATTGGTCAGACTGAGCAGCAAGCGTATGTTGCTGGTAACGACTTACTGCTTATTGACCGGGGGTAGGAACTGATGACTTAAGCTGGTGTCTCAAAATTCGCTGATACTTACGGTGACAAATATAGCGACAGTTCCCACAGTAGATGCCTATAAGGCATGGCTGCTTTTGTTGAAAGATGGGAAATACGCTTTAGCTGACTCGATTAATCGACTCTGCTGGCAAGCAAATAAGATTATCCCCTTGGGTGAGAATTAAACCGCGTTGACGCAACTTGCCCATTAAGCGGGTGACAGTAACGCGAGTCGAACCAATAGCGCTACCAATTTGAGCATGGGTAAGAGGAAAGGGTAAACAATAACCGCGAATCACATCGGGGTCTGTTTCACTCATGGACGGCTCTCCATATTCCTCAATCAACAATGTGAGAAATCCTAAGAGTCGGTCAATTGTACGCCTTTGTCCCAAGGCACTCAACCACAGCAATTTACGCTGGTGCTGATACCTAAAGGCATCCATAACTTCACGACGGAAGTGAGGCCAGTTGTCTAAATCATGCCAGTACATCCACAACACAGCAGTTTGGTCTACATGAGCGTATGACTGGAGCGTGAATGGTGACTGAGCAACAATTTCAAATGGTTGTCCGGCTCCTACAAAACCCAAAAAAGCTTCTTCTGGGGTTCTGTTAATTCGTCGAGACGTTAGCTGACTGGCAGTAGCGCTCACTTGGGCGGTTCCTACCATGCGGATTGCACCCCTTTGCACCAAATACAGCAATCCAGGTCTAGCTGGAATGCGTTCATCTTTGCTAAAGGTGCGGCAGCGGTAGTGTTCTTGAGCCCAATCAAGAATTCGTTGCCAAGTCAAAAAAGGCCGTGATGCCTCAGAAAAAGAAGATGGAGATTGCATAGGTAACAAAGAGCGTTCGGCTGAAGACAAAGACGTTATAAAAAGTGCAAGGAGTGTCTTTGTGTTGGCGGTTTAGGCTTAACGCCCAACAGCGCCAGCCATCCAAAGAGCAGAAAGCAATATTGCTCTCTACTTTTTGTTATACTTCCTACTGTACAATGATGGTAGTAAAGTTTACTCTTTATTCATCAAATATTTATCAAATTTTATGCAGTTCTCATTTTTCTTCATCTAGATTAATCTTATATCTAAAGACAGATGACAGAAAATCCGGAAAAAAAGGTTTTAATTTATTTATTCATAACTACGTGCATTGTAACTCACTAGTAAGCAAATACACTTCAATTAAACAGCTAATATATAGTCAAATGATAAATGCTCATAGCATTTATACTTATAATCACAAAATTAAACGCACACATAACAAAAAAATTCCTCTGCATAAAGGTAGAGATAATGAAAAAATTTTATATGTCTCAGGTATTGCTTTGCAGGTATCAAAATCTCATAATTCACAACCTATGGAGGTAGCCAATAGTATTGTTTCTTATTTATCAAAGACCTGTGATGGTATTTTTAGTATCCGAATTGTTCCTCCAGGTTGGATTCATTTAGAAGTAAGTCCGCCTTTTACCGCGTCTTGGTTACAAAATATTGCAATGGGTAGTTTAGAAGAAGGAGGAAAAGCAGAGGAAGCCAACAAAGAAAGCATCAATTCTGTTTCCTCCCATGTTTTTCAGACAAACTCCCAATGCCCCATGACGGCAGTTGCTACAAGTCGGCAGAGCGGCCCAACGCACTGCCTCCCCCATGCCCAAATCCATAATCTTGACCACTTGTTTACAATTCAACATGCCCATGCACGTTGCTGTTCGCTAGTGCTGCTAGCTCATCGAGAAGGATTAATTAAACTTAGAGAACCACTACCAGATACTAGCCCAGCTTTTTGGAGTGTAATTTTCCCAGAGCAAATACCTTGGCTAAATTGTGATGGCAAACTTTGTTTGAATCATCCAGATGAAAGTCGTTTAATTACCGAGTTAGTGCAAGTGGTAGATGCTTTCGAGTGTAAGGATGTCGGTAGTTGGGAAAAAGCAGGGCTAAATTTGAGTCAAGCATGGGAAAACTTTTGGTGCAAATGTCGCTTTTGGGGTGAAGTAAAAACTTTATCTCCAGAACTAGCTCAGGCTAGAGTGGGATTGTTAATGACTACTCAGTCTGTATTAAGATTTTTGCTGGTCGAAAAGTTGGGAGTTTTAGCTCTGATGGAGTTATGAGTAAAGAAAAACTATAGAATTTTTAATTAGCATAAAATTCAGTTATCAGTTATCACTGTCAACTGTCAAAAAACGGTTATGCGATTTTGTCTTGAATGGGCTTGCCATTTCTCAACAGTGTTTTCAGGCACAAAATAAAAACTTCATATAAGATCTATTGACTCATGTAATCACCTCGGTTATATTTACAGGTGTGTGAGGAGCGAACCAGCAAGAGCACCGAGACGAAACACGGCCAGTCGTCGGTGCTCTTTCTGATTTCATCTAGTTTTGTAGAGGGCAGATATAAACAATTGCCCTTATGACAATAAAAATTTTTTGATCGCAGTTGCGGCTCCATCTTCTTCAACTTTAGGAGCTACCCACTGGGCGATCGCTTTGACTGCTGCTGGCGCATTGCCCATAGCTACACCAATGCCAGCATATTCTAGCATTTCTAGATCATTGAAGTTATCACCAATAGTCATAACGTTGGTGCTTGCTAATCCCAATAATTCTTCAGCTAAATAACGTACAGCAGTTCCTTTGTTCACAGAGGCGTTAGTCGCTTCAAAGAAAGTGGCAACGGATGTTGTCAGATAAAGTTCAGCTGGTGTATATTGACGGCGCAAATTTCCCAGTAAATCATTAATCACTTCTGTATCATTGCACAAAGCTAAAACCTTAGTTGGTTCATTATGCAGAACTTGACGCAAATCGCCTACAGGAATTGGAGTAATACCAGAACGTTGTGCATAAATTTGGGTTTCTCTAGTTAACTCTCGCACATACAACTGGTCATTGATATAGAAGTGAACAGATAAAAGCGATCGCAGTTGTGGCTGTTCAAAATAATCTAGTAGCTTGTAGGCAATTTCTCTAGAAACCGCTAAATGCCGATGAATTTTTTGGTCGGTTGGATCTTGAATCCAGGCTCCTTGGTAAGCCATTAATGGTAGAACAGAGCTAATTTCTTGGTGGAAGCGTAAGGCTGAACGATACATCCGACCAGTGGCAATTGCTACTTGAATGCCTCGTGTTTGCACTGCTGCGATCGCTTGTTTGACAGGTTCGCTTAAGGTGTTAGACTCTCCAGAAATTGTCCCGTCTATGTCTAGAACCAGTAATTTAATGTCTTTTGCAGCTATAGCCTGATTAGCGGCAGATGCTTGTTGCATAAATTCCCCAGATTTGAACGCCCAGTAATACCGTTTTACTTTAAAGTTGATACATTTGAAGCAGGGGAGGCAGGGGAGTAAGAAAAGGAATTTGTATTAGTAATTTCGTGAAATGGTATAACTCCATAATTAATAGCTAATTACCAATTGACTGGTAAACCCAACTGGTCTAAAGTGTCTCCTTCTTCTAAAAGTGGTTGAATCTCGCCATCGATGGGAATGCGGCCACCAGAAAGTACCAAAGCTCGTTGAGTCACTTTTCCTAACCACTGTAATTCATGGGAGGCAATTAACATTACCTGCACAGGCAGCTTTAACAACACTTGCGCTAAGTGTCGCCGCCATGCGGGATCAAGACCATTAGTCGGCTCATCTAAAATTAGAATTGTAGGCTCTAAGGCTAAAATTGCTGCTAGGGCAGCTAATCTTCTTTGTCCACCAGAAAGTTCATGAGCCGAACGGTTGGCGTAAGCTTCTAAGCCAAAGTCGGCTAATAATTGCCGCGCTTGATCAATTGCTACTGCTGGTGATACACCGTAATTGCGTGGGCCAAAGGTAATATCTTCTAATATGGTGGGCATAAATAGTTGGTCGTTGGCATCTTGAAAGCCAAAGCCGATGTCACGACGCACTTGGGGCAGAGTTTGAGGTGCTACTTGGATGTTATTAATCCAAATTTTGCCTGATTGTGGTTGTTTTATGCCAATCAGATTTTCTAACAAGGTACTTTTACCAGACCCGGTTGCTCCCATTAATGCTACGCGATCGCCTGGATTTAAGGTAAAAGAAATATCTTGCAATACTGGTTTCTGCCGGGGATAAGCATATACCAAGTTCTGGACTTTGACTACAGCAGCTTGGGGATCACAAGTTGAATGTTGGGAGTTAAATGTTAAAGATTTCAAGATGCACAACTCAAAAATTTACAATTTTCTTGCCGTTAACTGTTAACGGAACTTTGAAGGTAAGAAGTTAAGGTTAAACAAATAGCGATCGCTCCTGCGGCTAACAGGGCAAAACGCTCTTTTGGTCTTAAGGTCGAATCTACTGGCAGTTTTCCGTTGTAACCACGAATTATCATTGCTGCATAGACTCGTTCGGCTCTGTCTAGGCTGCGGAGGTATAAGGCTCCAATCATCGCAGCACTGGCGTAGCGCAACCATCCGGCTGCACCATTTAAACCACGCAATTGAGCGCTGCGCTGCATTCTTGTGACTTCTGCTAGCAAAATTTCTAGGTACTGTCCAGCTAATAATAAATTTTCTTTGATGGGTGCTGGCACGGGTAAGCTTTTGAGGGCAATACCGAAACTGTGGGGAGGTAAAGTTAACAAAAAACTATTCATCACAATCAGACATACCAAAGAACGAAACAGCAAAAAACTGGCTCGTTCCCATCCCAAGGGCAATGCTAGTAATGAGAGGAAAATTAATTCAGCACCTAACAATCCTCCCAAATGGCGAATATGTACACGTAAAATTATTGCCCAGACAAAGGCGATCGCAGCATAAACAGCTAGCCAAGGCCAAGCATCATACTTGAGTAAAGCTGCTCCTATAACAATCACTAGAGATAGATGCAAGCGTAACGGCAAAGCAATTTTAAGCATTCTTTGGTTTCACCACCTTGGCAATTCCAAAGGCAACACCAAAGCAAACCGCAGCCCCTACTAAACCAGCAATACTCGTACCGATTGGCCCTAAGCCCTCAATACCATAGTCGGCTAAGGGTGTAGGTACAATTACCCGGACTTTGCTAGCCAAGTCAATGAAGCCTGAGTCTTCAGCAACTTTTTCTAAACCATCAGGCCATGCTGAGGCGAATAATGACAATACACCAGCAACTAAGAAAATGCTGATCACGGGTACTGACCAACCTTTGAACTGCTGCTGTTCTCCTGGTAATAAATCTGGTCGTGCTGTAGCTAAGTAAGTTAGTACACCTCCGGTAATTAGGCCTTCGCCAATACCAATCAGAATATGCACACCAGTCATGGCTGGTAAAACTATAGTTACAGGTGCAGTACCAGAAAGAGCTAGTTCAATAGCACAAGCTACAGCTGCTACTACGACACTCACAGCAGCGGCAATTCCAGCAGCTAAAGGTAAGCGTCCTTTAGACCCACCAAATAACCGTTGTAAGGTTTGGGTTAACAGCCATCCCACCCAAACACCAATCACTCCCATATTGAAAATATTCGCTCCTAAAGCTGTAATGCCACCATCGGCGAATAACACAGCTTGAATGATTAAAACCGTAGCAATGCACAACGTCCCTGCCCAAGGACTACCTAAGATGATCGCTGCTAAGGTTCCCCCCAACAAGTGACCGCTAGTACCTCCGGCTACAGGGAAGTTAATCATTTGGGCGGCAAAAATAAAGGCAGTGGTCAAGCCCAGTACAGGAGCGCGACGGATACCAAAAGCTGCTTGCGATCGCTTACAGGCAAAAAATAGCGCAGTTGCACTCGCCAAACCAGTAGCCACTGCGATTGGTGGAGAAACAAAACCATCTGGAATATGCATGATGTCCCCTATCTTGAATGTGTTGGCTCACACAATTTGAATAATGTAACTACGGCATTAAATTAATAGGAAACAAAATTTCTATCCCTTTTTCAATGCCCTCTTGGGGGATTTTATAGTGTTACTTAGGACAGATTTGCAATAAAATATGCGTCAAATAATATACTTATTTAGTAAAATATTAATTTTTGTTAAGTCTATGTTTACTATAGCACTAAACCTTAGTTAAATCTTTTGATTTACAAGGATTTTTTTAGCTAGTCAGGGAATTAAATAGACGCTTATCTATTTAATTTCTGTTTTTAATCAATAAAAGTCCCAATAATTTTTGAGTAACTCTAAAAATAAAAAAGTGTCTGTTCTAGTACTCTTTGGTTAAAAAGTCTGGAATAATTTTTGGTTTTAAATTATCTTCTAGGGCGATCGCTTTGACTCTTGATGAAGATGCATAAAGAGAACTCCATCGTCTGCGGTAGGGTCAAAATAATGTGCAGTTTCACAGAGAATTGGTATAAGTTTTTTTTGTTGACAAATACGTTGAAGCATTGTTGACAATAATTGCTAATTCAGGTAGTATCCAAAATAATTGCGAAACTTTAGCAATTTTCTCTGCCGCAAAACTGTTAATCACATCATGCCCAAGCAATTTCTTTTAGGGAAAGAAGACCTTTTGAGTCGCCGTCAACTGCTGAAATTGGGATTAACAGGTGCTGGCGTAGCTGGTGCAGCAGTGCTTTGGCAAACTTTGAATTTACAAACTCGCTCCAGGGTAAGAATACCACCTGTTGAGATGGCAGCATCTGAGGGCGTTGCTAACCCAATGAAAATGCTGAGAAATTTTGATTATGGAACAGTGAAGCAAGAAAATGGCCGTACCATCCGAGAATTTGAGTTAACCGCTGGTACTTCCGTCATTCAGCTTAACAGTGCTGTATCTTACAACATTTGGGATTTAAACGGTAGTATACCAGGGCCAACCCTACGGGCTAAACAAGGCGATCGCGTGCGGGTATTATTTTTAAATGAGGCGGGACATTCTCATTCTCTACATTTTCATGGTGTTCATCCCGCCGAAATGGATGGTGTCCGTCCAGTCAAAAATGGTAATGCCACAATTTATGAATTTGATGCTGAACCCTATGGCGTTCACCTATACCATTGCCATATTTCACCAGTTACGCGTCATATTGCTAAGGGATTGTACGGGATGTTTATCGTCGATCCTCCCACGCCGCGTCCTCCCGCTGATGAGATTGTATTAATAATGGCTGGCTATGACGTGAATGACGATAGTCGTAATGAATATTACGCCTTTAATGGATTGCCTCACCATTTCATAGATAATCCTATCCGTATTTACCAAAATCAGTTGATTCGGCTGTATGTCCTCAACATTATTGAATACGATCCGGCAGTGACATTTCATCTCCACGCCAACTTTTTTGATGTTTATCGTTCTGGGATGACGATGACTCCCAGCGAGAAAACCGATGTAATTACAATGGGTGTAGCCGAAAGACACATCTTGGAATTTGCTTTTCGCTATCCAGGTAAGTATATGTTTCATCCTCATCAAGATGCGATCGCCGAAAACGGTTGCATGGGACAATTTGAAGTTGTTGCTGCTAGTAAATCTCAAAATCCTTCGGAAAATTTCTGAGTATTCTTTAAAACTTAAATTCCATAGACAGCAAGATTTATCAGTCTTGCCAGTGTTGTGATGGCTGGATGACTTTGATCATTTCATTTTTAGTAAAAATTAGCAACTAGTTGATAAAAAGTAGCATTATATGCAAAAGTTAAATCTATGACATTCTGTCAAATCCAACTGCTGCTGGTAGTTGGAAAGGTTTTAATTACTACCTTCTAAAATATCCCCCAAAATAAAAATGATTAAATTTCGTTATGTCTGTCTAAGCGTCGCCACTGCTGCCATAGTTACTTTAAGCGGATGTAATAATGCACCACAAGCCGAAAACCCATCTGCACCGGCAGCTAATTCCACTGCACAGGTGACTGAAACCGCCACTCATAGCAGTCATAGCGGTAAAGCAAAAATTAATATTAATAATGCTATCTTGTCAGAGTTGGATAAGTTTGAAGCTAAATTAGGTGTACCAGCTTTATCAAACAAAATTCAAGCCAGTCGTCCCTACGCCAGTCCAGAAGATTTAGTGACTAAAAAAGTCATAAATCAAGAACAGTTTGACCAGATCAAAGATATGGTAACTGTGCAAGAAGTGGTGTTAACAGGCGAAGCCAAAGATGTTGATTACATGACAAAATTGGGGTTGATGAAAGGACATCTTTTGGTAGCACAAGAACTTTTAGATAAAAATCTGCCAAAACAAGCTGAACCTCATATTGGACACCCAGTTGAAGAAATTTATGTAGATGTAGAAGATCAATTAAATGAGCGCAAAGTTAAAGAATTTAAGACAACTTTGATTAGCTTAGAAGATTTGGTAAAATCTAATCCTAAGAACGCCAAAGTTAAAACTGATCTTACCTCTTCAGTGCAAGCCGTTGATGGAGCGATCGCAACTCTACCCCAAGATCAACGCTCCAAGCCGGGATTTGTGTTACAAGTAATGAATGAATTATTGGATGCAGCTAATTCAGAATATGGGGCTGCGATCGCAAATGGTAAAATTACCGCAGCGATTGAATATCAAGACTCTCGTGGCTTTGTAAATTACGCCAACGAATTATATCAAGGAATTTCTAGCCAAGTAGCTCAAGTAAATCCTGAAGCACATAAAGCAATTGAGACAAGTCTCACTGAACTTACAAAAGTTTGGCCTAGCGTTATTCCACCCGCTAAACCAGTGCAAACTCCCAGTGAGGTTACTAAGCTGGTGACAACCATTGAGCAAAACTCTCAAAAAGTAATTAATCAATCTAGCACTCAAGCCCAACGATAAGCTGTTAAACTTTTGATTTGTACATTGAGGCAAGCAGGGGAGCAGCACTTCGGCTACGCTCAGTGGCCGGGTGCAGGGGGCAGGGGAGAAGGATTAATGAGTTTTTCCCCAAAATCAAAAGTATGTAAGCTAAATGTGGAACAGCTTAGTACTCTGAACTTAATGGGAAGCTTAGATTAAGAAGATTAAAATGAATGTAAGTGAGGTAATAGTTGGGAGTTACGAAGTGAAGAGTGTAGATAATCTGAGCTTTGAATAACTGTAAGAAGTATACCTCCTAACTCATTACCCATGACGCTCCATTTGTAACTTGAATTAACAACTAATGCAAGAGCTTGACCAGAATAAAACCATCGGTCTACTGAACGCCATTATGGAATTTGAACTAGCGGGGGTAGTGCGTTACACACATTACTCCTTGATGGTAACTGGCCCAAATCGGATTCCAATTGTAGATTTTTTTAAAGCCCAGGCTAGTGAATCTTTACTTCATGCTCAACAAGTAGGAGAAATTTTGACGGGCTTAGATGGGCATCCCTCGCTCAAAATCGCTCAAATGGAAGAAACTTATCAACATACAGTCAAGGATATTTTGGCAGAAAGCTTATCTCATGAAAAGAAGGCACTTGATTTGTATAAAAGTCTGCTAGAAACTGTCAGTAATGCTAGCATTTATCTCGAAGAATTTGCTCGTGGCATGATTGGACAAGAAGAGATGCATAATCTCGAATTGAAAAAGATGTTACGCGATTTTAGCTAATAGTTAAAAGTCACTAGTCGTTTGTCAGAAATGACAAATGACTATTGACTAATGACACAAGACAAAGGATTATTGATGGATTTTAGTGTTGCTCTACCTACTTTTGTAATTACACTCCGAGAAGGAGTCGAGGCTGCCCTTGTGGTGGGGATTGTACTGGCCTTGCTAAAAAAAGCTAAACAATCCCGACTCAACATTTGGGT
The DNA here is from genome assembly GCF_029953635.1 of Halotia branconii CENA392. Classification (NCBI taxonomy): domain Bacteria; kingdom Bacillati; phylum Cyanobacteriota; class Cyanophyceae; order Nostocales; family Nodulariaceae; genus Halotia; species Halotia branconii. Next base: position 2,935,963 of record NZ_CP124543.1, read on the forward strand.
ATACGCTGGTGTCGGCGTTGGTATTGCTGTTAGTGCGCTGATTGGTGTGCTATTTGGTTGGGGGATTCAAGCTTTAGGGGCGCTTAATCCTCAATACACCTCTGTAGTTGAACCCATGCTAGAAGGTGTGTTTAGTGTGTTAGCGATCGCTATGCTCAGCTGGATGCTAATCTGGATGACTAGACAAGCTAAATTTATGAAAGCGCAAGTTGAGGGCGCAGTTACAGAAGCATTAACACAAAATTCCCATGCTGGCTGGGGCATTTTTAGTTTAATTTTAATTGCTGTTGTCCGCGAAGGCTTTGAGACTGTTCTATTTGTCTCTGCTAATTTTCAACAGGGATTAATACCTGCTTTGGGTGCTATTGGTGGTTTAGCAGCAGCAGCCGGTATTGGGGTACTGTTGTTTAAATGGGGCATTAAAATTAATATCCGCCAGTTTTTCCAAGTAATGGGCGTTTTATTAGTGTTGATTGTCGCCGGCTTGGTAGTTTCTGGCTTGAAAAATTTTGATGAAGCCGCGAATAACCTTGCTCTTAGCAGCCGTGCTTCTGAAAGTCTTTGTTTCTATTATGAACGCTTTACCAAAGTCCATTCTTGTATTTTGGGGCCGATGGTTTGGGATACTTCTAATATTTTGCCTGATGGACAATTTCCGGGAATTGTTCTTAAAGCTTTGTTTGGTTATCGAGATAATCTTTATGTAGTGCAAGCAGTTGGCTACGTTGTGTTTTTATTAATTGTTGGGGGGCTATATTTCCGTAGTTTAAATGGTAGTTCTTCTCAAGCTAAAAAGGAGGTTTCTGTAACTCAAAAACCAGTTAGTTCTGCCAAAGATTAAGGGTTAAAACTTTTTAAACACAAAGAAGCGCAAAGGTTTTTTGAAGTTCTATTTTTGGTTATTTGTCAAGAATAAATCTTGCTTAAGTTGCTGACAAGCTTTTTCTATGGCATCTATACTACCAGGATTTACCAATCCATAATAATCAAAGGTGTAGACTCTATTATTTTTAGTAGCTTGTAATTTTTGCCAAAAAGCCTCTTTTTTAAAGGATGCTAAAACAGTTTTTTCCGAACCACCTTGTGGAGGGTTGACTACAATAATTACTTCTGGATTTGCTTGCAAAACTTTCTCAGCCGAAAGTGTCACATACCCACCAATGGGACTATTACCTTGTAATTCTGCTGCTACATTTTTCGCCTGAAATTTTGTTAGTAAATCTCCAGCCCAACTGTTTTTATTCGGTGCTAAAATTGGTTGACGACTAACTAGTACAAGAGTTGACAGGTTTTGGGTTGGCTTGTCTGGTAAAAAAGTTTGGTAGCGGTTTAATAAAGGCTGAGGGTCAGCATCAATTAAATGAGCCAGCTTTTTAGTCAGTTCTTCTAAAGATTCCCAATTTTTCACTTGAGTTAAAAAACTATCAATGCCTAGTTGCTGGAGTCTTTGAACTGCTGGGTTAGAAAAACCTTCTGCACCAATTACTAAATCTGGTTTGAGAGCAACAATTTTTTCTAAATTAGGAGGACTTTGCCCTTCACTCACACGAGGAATACTTTGAAATCTAGGATCATTATTAAATAAGTTGCTACCAGTAATACCTACTAGCTTTGATTTATCAAGTTGATAAATAATGTCTGTAGTCAGAGAGGAAAGAGTAACAATTCTTTTGGCAAATTGTTGAGATTTACTATTAGGTGTTTCTGTAGTTGCTGAAACTTGTGCTTGTGGCTGTTGAGTAGTTGCAGTAGCACAAGCTATTAAAAATAGGCTTAATGAGATTGCTAGAGCAAGTAATATCCAACGACGATACATAGTAAAATTCCTGAATAACCATAAATAGAACCTAAGAGCAAATTTAGCACCACACTTAAAGTTAGCAAATATATTTATATAATAATCAGGTTTGATTTGGTGAATCACTCGTAGAGGCAGGTAATATCATGTTCGGTAAAAGGCTTATCATTAAGACCGCAGGGGGGCAGGGAGCAGGGAGCAGGGGGAAAGAGATTTTTAATATTTTTGCATAGATGCCCGGAATCATAACTAATTAAGCGAACATGATGTAACAGGCAACAGGGAAAAGACAATAGGAATAGACTGAGTTTTGTTCACAAATCAAATCAGAGTCCTATGTATACAAATTCTTTACTACCTCTATGAAACGTGAATACTGAAAAAGGCGAGTAGGCACATCAGTCACACTCCCATTAGGAAAATATGACAGCGCTACTCGCCATAATCTATACAAGGTTTATTGAGAAAAGCTATACCTCAATATATAGTAATAGTGCGATAAACTATTGTTTGTTAGATAACAAATATGCTTTTTTCTAGAGAAGTATTTTATCAAGAGTCACTGAGTAAAACCATTTTTCAAAGCGATCGCCTAATGCTGAAAGAGAAAATTCTGTTTCTGCTTGGTGACGACAGGTATAGCGGTTAATTTCATCCAAACGAGCGATCGCATTAACTAAACCAGTAACACTATCAGGTTCTACTAAAAAGCCAGTTTTGCTATCTTGGATAATTTCTACTGGACCACCCCGACGATAACAAATCACTGGCACTCCACAAGCCAAACTTTCAATTGCGACATTTCCAAATGCTTCTATCCAATGAGGTGTCATTAATGATGCTTTACACTCTCGTACTACTTGCTGCATTTGATTTGTCGATAAAAATCCTAGATATTCCCAAGGTGCATTGGGATAATCTTGACAAATTTTTTGCCAGTATAAATCATCTTGGATTTTCCCCATAATTTTCAGGGGAATGTTTGTAATCTGCGATGCTGCTACTGCATCTTCTAAACCTTTTTCTGGGGCAATTCTACCTACCCAAGCTAATTGGTGTTTTGGTTGAGTGCAAAAATTATATAACGATAAATCAATACCATTACTGAGTATGGGACACTGTTGCTTAAGCGCGAAAGTTTCCGCTTGTGTTTGAGTATGAAAGCCAATCGTACCAGGAAACTGACTTGCTATTTGTTTAATAATTGCGTCTAAAGCGTTACTCAGTGACCCCATGCTGACTAAGTGGGCGATGGGACAGTCAAAAAAAGGTGTGAGATAAAATGGCAACCAATCGTAAGCAAAGTTCACAATCAAGTCATAATTATTTTGGACTTGACGAGCATAATCCCACATATTCGCCAGCACAGAGTTTTCTGGCATGTTGATGGGGGCTGTGCGTGACTGACTTTGAGCAATGATTTGTAAATTACCAGGAATCTGTACTAAGGGCAGATTATTTCCAGTAGAATCGGCAGGAGCCACGATTTGCAGTTGATGACCCCGCCTGATCATTTCTTGTGCTACATTATACAAGCTCAATTCCACGCCGCCTCCGAGTCCACTACCAAGGTGTCCCACAGGAGTAGAAATAAAAAGTAATTTTAAAAGTTTCGTAGAAGTACTCATCTGCAAGGAGTAGTATGAACAATTGGGTAGATACTTTTGACTAGCAAGCGATCGCTTGGGAAACTCAGAATAATGGCCAACTTAGATTATCCTAATTTTGACAATTTTGACACTCCTAAAAATATTATGAGCAAAGGATTGAAATCTAGCGTATTGTTACTTGCTGTGATAGGAAATCTGGCATGGTCATTGACCGCTAAAGCAAATCTCAACGGCAAACTTACAGTAGAAATTGATGGATTGAGAAACAAAGTAGGGCAAGTCTGCACCAGTATATTTGCTAGTAGTCAAGGATTTCCTAATAACCGTGATCGCATCTTACAAAGGCAATGTACTAAAATTAACGATACTTCCTTGAAAGTTACCTTTGATAACTTAAAAGCAGGTAATTACGCCGTTGCTGTGATGCACGATCAAAATAGTGACCTTAATCTCAATCGTAATGATCTAGGAATGCCTATCGAAGGCTTCGGATTTTCTAGAAATCCAGAAGTTCGCACGAGTGCGCCCAAGTTTAGCGATGCTGCTATTTTGGTAGCAGGGCCAAACACTAATATCCAAATTCAATTGAAATATTTTTAGTACTTTACGAAGGCAAATTTTCTACGCGCAAAACATCAAATTTCAGCAAATACATCACAGTACGAAGTAATTCTGTAGAAGAAAGATTTGGATGTTGATTGAGAATTGTCTCAATTGAGACTGCACCATGTTGGGCGATCGCAGTTAAAATTTCATCTATAGTAGAATTTGTGCTTCTTCTGTCTGTACCAAAATTAGTCATCCAGTTTTGCCTAAGTTGCTGTAAATTTTCTGGTGTAGCCATACTACCTAGTCCTAAAATTAAATCTGGAGTTGGCTTTATTGGGGTGTAATGGGCAAACAATCTAAAAGGATCATCACATAAAGGTACAGGCGGACTATTTCGTAGTACTGGTGCAGACATGGTTGCAGTATTGCGAATGGTGGCTAACTCCTGCCACAATTCTTCATAAGCTGCAATTACAACTTGCCAATCATAAGTTTGCCTAGCACGTTGTCGTCCGTTTTCTCCTAAGCGCCTTATCATTTCAGGATTAGCAATTAACTTTATTAACGCTGTTGATGCTGCATCAATATCAACAGCAATTACCATTGATGAATGAGCAATATAAGAACTGTAATTTAAGTTATCACTCAAATATGCAGAGCCTAAATCCAATCCAGACCCAAGCGGAGGCATCATAGTCGGAATCCGTAAACCATCAACTTCATGACGCACAGATTCTTGATAACCATCCCAATCTGAGACAATTACAGGTAAACCAGCCGCCATCGCTTCAATAGGCGTTAGTCCAAAAGTTTCTTGAATATTATCTACTAAAGAAAGAAAAATATCGGCAATAGACCAGATTCCTGAACGAATTTCTGGTTTGCGTCCATCAACAAAAATACAATTAACTGATGGACAAAATATTTGAGTACTTTCTTTAAAACTAACTTCTTCTCTTTGATCTTCAAACCAGCCAGCTTGCACAAAATGAATTTTAGCTTTAGTTGCTTGTGCTGCTTTTTCCAAAGCCAAATACATTGGTATAGGATGTGCTTTGGCATAAAAGCACAATCTGCCTACGAATAGCACAACAATGTCATCTTCAGAGATATTTAGTATTTGACGCAGACTTTTTCTGATATTTGGAGTATTATCGCCTTGATCAAAAGCGTCACAATCAACACCCAAAGGAATAATTGGTAATTGAATATTAATATGAGGTTTAGCGCCTATACGTTGAGCTAAATATTCAGCCCAAGTATCAAGCAGACGTTCAATCGCAGTCTTAACTGCCACAGAAGTACAAATCAAAGCATCCCACGGCTGAACAGGAGCAATTAGCAAATCGCCAACACCACCCATAACTCCTGTACTGGCAATCGTATGAGTTACTCCACAAATACTATATCCTTGCTGATCAAAATATCTTCTATTCCAGGCAAGTTTGGAGAGTAACGGATCAGGCTGATAAATTGTCCCTGCTTGTGCAAGAGTGTGAGGATTGCTCGTAGGTAGCCATTTTACTTGACGAGGACGTTTCATCCAAGGTTGAATGCGATCGCAAAATTCCACAAATTCTGGTTGGCTATCTGCATAACAGTATAGATAATCATTTGTCCCATACTGAACTAAGGCTTTAAGAAAACCTTCACCCGCAGCCTGACGACCTAACAGTCTATTCCCAGAAGTATCGTAACCATCTCTTTTGTATAAAATTGCGGCGGTGTTGTTCATAAGCTGCATTTTAAGACGGCGTAAAGAATAGCTCAAAAACTTAACTTACTAGATTTAAAGTGGTATATTTTCTTGTAGTCATAACTTTGTAGCAAGTAATTCCAAGGGATTGGAGACTGGAGATTGGGAAAAGCAATAAATTTTTGGTGGTAGCTTAATTCCTTGCCAAGATTTGCAAGTTCTTTACCAGTTAAAAGTAACCGATACCCATAATTTTTATATCACCCTTTAAAAAAATTGCTAGAAAAAGATGGAAGCTATTGTTTATTCTCATTTGGCCTCAGTATACGAAGTATCCGAAAATATTGAAATTATTCCTATCCGAGTCAATTTAAAATTTTTGCAGTGGCAAAAGCTATCTAGTGTTGCTGCAATGCGTCTTTTATCAGTAGCACTGACTATAGGACTTTTGAGTGTAGCAGGACAAACTTTAGCACTCCAAAAACCAGGAAGTAGTGGTACTCAAGTAGGAAACACCCAGAGGTGTTTAAAAAAGTTAGGCTACTTCAACGGCCCAGTGACAGGTAAATTTGCTACCTTAACTAAGACATCGGTGATGAGATTTCAGCAAGCTAATAGACTAACTGCTGATGGGATTGTAGGCGCTAGTACTCAACAAGCTTTACAGCGAGCGTGTCAAAGTAGAATTTCTAGTGTAAATAACAGTAACGGATTACGAGTAGGTAGTAGAGGTGCAGCGGTATCTAAACTACAACAAGATTTGCGGCGATTACGCTACTTTAACGGCCCTAGCACAGGCTATTTTGGGCCACAAACTCAGCAAGCAGTAATCCGATTACAACGAGCTAATGGCATTGCTGCTGATGGGATTGTCGGTACTAGAACTATACAAGCAATTTTGAGTAACCAAAGACCAAATAATATTGGTGAAGGTGGTGAATATCCTATACTTTCAGAAGGTAGTAGTGGCGCAGCAGTTACAAGACTACAACAGCGTTTGCGAGAGTTAGGCTATTTTAATGCTCAACCCACTGGTAATTTTAGACGCATCACTAAAGATTCTGTAATTGCCTTTCAAAGACAAGCTGGTATATCTGCCACTGGGATTGCAAATCAACAAACTTGGGATGCACTCTTGGGTTACTCTCGATTTCCCACCGGAGGTAATATCGCAGCCTCGCAAGTGAGAGATTTACAACAATATTTACGGGATTTGGGATATTTTAATACTAATCCTACTGGTACTGTTGGCCCTTTAACCAGGGATGCGATCGCTCGATTTCAACGAGATAATAGACTTTATGCCGATGGCAATGCAGATGTAGAAGTCTTAGAGGCAGTACGTAGAGTTTGGGAAAATAAATATGCGACAGGGATAAATAGTTATCAAAATAACGGGTATATCACAGTAGCGCCACCTATCAATACTGGTTCATCTGTCGTCTATAGTTATCAAAATAACCGCTATGTAGTAGTAGTACCGTTTAACGATAACGATATTCTTAATAGAGTACGCCTGTATGTACCTTATGCTGTTTCAGAACAATCGAGTTTAGGGAATTATATCAATGCTGGAGCTTATGGCGATCGCGAATCAGCAGAACGCGTCTCTCAAATGTTACGCTCTAATGGTTTAGATGCACGGGTAGAATACTTTTGATTTTTATTAGGTGAAAAGTTGTCACCAAAAGGCGGCGGGAAGCCCACTTCTTCAAGGAGTGGGAGGAATAGTCGCCCCGCCACCGTAAAGTGTCAGTAGTCAGTGGTCAGTGGTCAGTAGCAAAAACAACTGACTACTGACCACTGACACGAAATCCCGCCCCTTCCAGGGGTGGGATGAGCTTAAATAGTTATCTTTATTGGTGTTTTTTTACTTAAACAAGAACTATTAACTTTTTGAGTAGAAGACTTTCGTAGTAATTTTGTGGCATCTTCTACCGATAACGGACAGCTAAATAAATATCCTTGCATGAGTTCACATTGCAAAATTCGTAGTAAATTGCATTGCTCTTCAGTTTCTACACCTTCAGCCACAACTGTAAGATTAAGACTATGCGCTAAAGTAATGATCGCAGTTATTATAGCTGCTTGATTAGTTTCATGAATCAGCCCACACACAAAAGACTTGTCAATTTTTAAACAGTGGATAGGAAAATTTTTCAGATAGCTGAGAGAACAATACCCTGTACCAAAATCATCTATAGAAATAGAGATACCCAGATTACGTAATTTTATCAAAATTTCCTTAGTTAAAGTAACATTTTGCATGGCACTACTTTCGGTGATTTCTAAATCCAAACTATAAGGATTCATTTGGGTTTCTGACAATATTTCAGTCACCATCTTGACTAAATTTAGTTGTTGAAATTGCTGTGCAGAGATATTAACAGCTACTTTTAATGTTGGTAAATTCAGAATATCCTGCCAAACTTTATTTTGAGCGCAAGCAGTGCGTAAAGCCCATTCACCAATTGCTACAATTAGTCCCGTTTCTTCAGCAATGGGGATAAATGTTTCTGGAGGAATTAAACCTAATTGAGGATGTTGCCAACGTAGCAGTGCTTCCATTTTGGCAATTTTACCTGTGGTGATATTCACCTGTGGTTGGTAAAAAACTTTCAATTCTTGTCGTTCTAAAGCATACTGTAAGCTATTTTTCAAGATTAACAATTTTGAAGTCTGGGAATTTATATCTGAGTGATAAAATTCATTGAAAGCGGCGGGAAACTCCATCCCTTCATGGGTGGTCAAGGTTGCTCCTACCGCCGCTTGGGGTATAGGGTATAGGGCATTGGTAAATTCTTCCTCCTGCGGATACTCTTCGAGAACGCCTGCGACGAACGCAGTTACCTGGGTTGGGGAACCCGCGCGAGGCACTTCTTTTCTCTGTGAGACGCTACACGAACACAGCGCTGCCTCACCATGCCCCATTCCCCATACTTCGGCTACGCTACTTCGACTACGCTCAGCACAAGTCAGTACAAGTTCCCTATGCCCGAAAACTTCACCCACAAGGGGATGAAGTTTTTGATATTGATTTCTGACATGATATAAAGCTTGATGCTGGGTTATACTTTTTGCTAACTTGTGATTAGTAATATCACGAAAGCTCCAAATTCTGCCGACGATTCTACCGTTAATGCGCTGCGGTTGAGAATGATAGTTGAATATGCTGCCATTTTTTAAGGCGATCGCATCATTAATTTCTGTATCTGGTTGAAGATATAATTTTCTAATTGTGGCTAGGTACTTTCGAGGATTGTTTAGCTGTTTCAAAGCTATTCTCTGTACTTTTTTGAGATTACCTGAATTTAATAATGCTTCAGGAATCTGCCACATCTGCACAAAGTTTTGATTAAAGCCTGCAACATGACCTTGATGATCAATTATTAAAATACCATCCGCAGTAGATTCTAATATTGCCTTTTGTAAAGCGAGAGACTTATCTAATTGTGCTTGTAATTGTTTGCGTTCAGCAATCCCTTGACGTAATTCGGTAGTTTGTTCTCGAACGCTATTTTCTAGTTGAGAGACAAAGTTTTGTTTTTCTAATAATAAACGTTCATGTAATAAGGCAAGTAGACTGGCTGCAACTTGTAAAAATGAAAATTCTGTTACTCTCCAAAATCTTAATTCTGTAGAGGTATCAAAGCCGATAAAGTCCACAAAATCAACTTTACTGATTACTGGTAGTACCAGAATTGATAAAACACCCTGTAATCCTATGGTTAGATAGTAGGGAATATGATGCTCAAGCACAGGTATATTTTTGAGTTTCGCTAAAAGAGTATTTGAAATACATAAGACAATTAAATTTACGCCTAAGCAGGTAAATAAACCAACCATCAGAAGTATCATGGTAGTCTCTGCTATCGTCGATAGAGTGTATTTTTTTGTTTAATAATCAAAAATTTGATTTAGTTGCTCAGGTAATTTCAACTTAGTTGAAATATTTCTCTTGAATTAAGCCAAGATTTTTGTTGACATTTTGATATCAACTGGAATCTGAAGTTTTCATAGATTTTATGGAGTATAAAACTTTACAAGAAGTAATTTTTAGTCAAAAACCAAATATTTTATTAAGTTTGTCCTAAGAGGTATTTATTATGACATTTTAAATTTTCTTAACATTTCATATTAAAACTCTTAGTTGGTTTGACTTTTTCAATCTTTATATTTAATTAACACTCAGTATGGTTACAAAATGTTAAGGGAGTATATTCCTTACAAAAGGTTTTTCCTTAATTTTATACTTAAGTATAAGTGTTATTTGAGATAATTTAGCTTTGCTCATCACAATAAAGCCCATAATGTATAAGACTATGAGCCTATTATTATAATTTATATGGCAATATTTTTTAGTGTTTAAAAACACATAAGTTATGAAGTGTTTTATGTAAAAACTACAATCATCAGTAGTAACAAATGTCATAAAACTATGACAAACCGAGATATCGGTTAAATTAGCAAATGTAATTGTGAACCTTGCTGAGTTTTATTTACTTCAATCCGGGCTTGAAAAGCTTCTTTGAGGTGGGGCATGTGGGTAACAGTGAGTATACAGGCGAAATCACAGGCGATCGCATTGATTGCGGCAATCAGGCGATCGCATCCTTCAGCATCCTGCGTACCAAACCCTTCATCTATAATCAATAATTGCAATGCTGCTCCCGCCCTTTGTGCTAATAATTTCGCTAAAGCTAAACGGATGGCAAAGTTAATTCTAAATGCTTCTCCACCAGAGTAAGTTTCATAAGCTCGCGTTCCTCTGGCATCGGCAATTAAAATATCTAAAGTGTCTATTAACTTGGCATTTTTCCTCTTAGAAGTACCACTCCGTCCCGCTTTTTGGGTAACGAATTGTACATGTAATTGGTTAGCACTGAGGCGTGAAAGTAATTGATTCGTCTCTGCTTCCAGTTGTGGTAACACATTCTCAATCATCAAAGCCTGAATACCATTTTTACCAAAAGCTTGAGTTAATTCCTGATAAATTCGGTATTGTCGTTTACAAGATTGTAATTGCTGTTGTTGTTGCTCATACTGAATTTGTAGGGTTTCCAGTTGATGAGCTAGTTGTTCTAAACGTCCTAAATTGGCTATTTGTTCATCAAGTTGCCGTCTGCGGGTTGCCAACTGCTGTTCTAAAGCTTGAATTTGCTCAGTTGGATTGGCTGTTTCGGCTAGCTGTTGGGTAATATGATCAATTTGAGTTGCAAGTTGTTGTCGCTCATTTAATCTTGCATTTCTGGAGGTTTCTAAATCTTGCAATCTCCCTTGGAGTTGGGGATATTGCTGCTGGGCTGACAACATTTGTTGATAACGCAGCTGCCAAGATTGAGCTTGGCGTACAGCTTGGCGCAGGTTATTATGCTGCTCTAAACTATAGTTGATTTCGCCAATATAACGCGTCAATTCAGTAATTTCTCTAGCACAATCAGAATCAATTTGTTCTTGCTGGATTCTGTTTTTTAATTGGGCAATAGTTGCTTGTAATTCTGGCTTACGGCTAGCTATTTGAGTTTGTCGCTTAGTAGCATCTTTAATTTGCCCTTGTTTAATTTCTGCCCATCGCCAGCGTTCGACTTCACTACGAGCTAGAGCATGGTCTTGTTCATTGTAATTGAGTTGTTGCAGATATTGATCTAGTTGCTGCAATTGAGCTTGTTTATCAGGTGCATAATCACCGACTTGTAGCGATCGCTCTAAATGTTGCTTTTCCGCCGCTAGTTGTTGCAGTTGTTGTTCAGCATCACTTGTAGATTGCAGTTGTGCTGCTAATTGTCCTCTTTGTTCTCTAAGAGAATCATAAACTGCCAATTTTTGGGAAATTTCTCGGTATTCTTGCCTCAATAACTGAATTTCTCGATCTGAAACTGCCATTTGTTCTCGGAATACCCACAACTGCCCTTCAGTATCTTGGTACTCAGTTTTAGTTTTTTCTGCTACCCGATTCCAGTGATGCTCATCCAAAGGACGCTCACACAAGGGACAAATCGCATCGGGGTTACGAAGCATTTGCAGTTTTTGATCTAGTTCTCCCAATAGTTTTTCATACTCTCGTTGTTGAGCTTGTAGACGTTCGATAAAGTGCCGTCTTTCCTGGCCTTTTTCTTGGACTCGTTGCAGATAAACTCGGTCTTTTTCCATTTGATCAATCTGCATTCCCACTTCCATCACTGCTTGTTGCAGTTGTGGTTGGCGGCGTGAAGAACTTTGCAGTTGGTTCTCTGTCGTTTGTAGCTGTTCTAGCCGTGCAATCAAACCAGCATGAACCCTATCGATTTGGCTTTGTAAATTTTGCCGCTGTTGTAATAGAGGACTAACTTGCATTTGCAGTTCATCTAAATGAGCCACACGGCGACGCGCGACAGCAACTTGGGCTAAAGCAGCTTCCACCTCAGTTGATTTACTGAGAGTATGCTGAATTTCTTGCTCTTGCTGCTGCAATGCTTCTAGTTGTCCTTGGACTTGTTGCAGTTGGCGTTCAATTTCGTGAATTTGTTTGGTTAGTTGTTGTTGCTTTTGTTGACGCAACGCTGTAGCGCGGGTGTGTTCCTCAAATTTAGTGGCAAAAGCTTCTTCTTGAGATTGTAGATTTTGGTATTGAGCGTAGCCGTTTTTAATTTCTGCTTCTTGGTTTAAGATGGCTTCTAGACCGGAAATTTGACTTTTAACTGCTGAGTGTTCTTGTTGCAGGCGATCGCAATCTTGACTTAAATTCTGATATTGTTGCTTAACAAAGCTGAGTTGTTCTACTTTTGTTTGGCGCTGGTGCTGAACAACTTGCAAACTTTGTAATTTGATATTATCAAAAGCTTGTACTTGTTGGAGTTGGTTAAGCTGGGCTTCTAACTCTGCTCTTTGGGTATGTGTTACTTCACGTTGTTGTAGTTGAATTTTGCTCGATTCCAAACAACGCCCTAATTCCTCAGCCCTCGCTTTGAACTGGCGTGATGATTCTTTAGCCCGTTCTTCCAAATCATCGTACTGATTGAGTTTTAACAACTCTGCTAAAATTTCTTTGCGTTCGCTGGGGCGCTTAAGCATAAATTCATCGGCACGGCCTTGACGCAAATAAGCAGAGTTAATAAAAGTATCATAATCCAGCTTGATGTGTTCTAAAATCGCATCTTGTGTTGCCCTTACCCCTTTGCCAGTCAGGGCGCGAAACCCAGAAGGTGTTTCTATTTGAAATTCTAGAACGCCAGTAGCACCCCGCATTCGAGTGCGAATGATTCGATATTTTTGCTGATTACTTCGGAAAGTAAAATCAACCCGAACTTCTTTTGCACCAGAATGGATAACATCGTCTTCAGCAGCGGCGCGGCTTTCGCCCCAAACTGCCCATGTCATTGCTTCAAGAAGAGAAGATTTACCTGCACCATTAGAACCACAAATACAAGCCGTATGCAAACCGCAAAAATCTAAACTTGCATCACGATAACTGAGAAAGTTTTTAAGAATAAGTTGTACTGGGATCATTGAGGCTATAGCGCCACGTCTACGTTTGATTAACTAAGCAGTACAGATGCACTCTTTGATAGTTTAGCTAGGTAAATATCAGTATTCTAGTCTTGAACACCGCAATTTTACGAAAATTAACAATATTTTGCTCTACTTTTTCACCTTAGGCAAATTATTTTGCCAATCTTCAGAGAAAAATTTAAATCTTATGGATAAGCAAACTTAAATTTCAAATATACTCATACCAATTATCTATAAACTTGCATTTTCTTCCTTGGCGTTCTTGGCGCTCTTGGCGGTTCGTAATTAAAAAATTTAGTCCATCTTCATGAAAAACTGGTATCACAGCTTGTAGTAAATCTTTTCAGCATTAAAGTCCCGACTACAAACTTGTATTTGTTATGGCATCATTAAGAGTTTCAGGTTTCGATAAACCCAAGTCAAGAAATAACAGAAGTGTCAAAATGTTATATATGAACTTTATTTGGAATCTCAACTTATGCCGAAAGCTATTTGGAATGGAACTGTTTTAGCCGAGAGCGACAACACCGTAGTTGTAGAAGGCAATCATTATTTTCCAGCTGATGCCATTAACAAGCAGTATTTCCAAGAAAGTAACACTCACAGTACTTGTCCTTGGAAAGGTGTCGCTAATTACTACAGTATCGAAGTTGACGGCCAAGTCAACAATGACGCTGCGTGGTACTATCCCACCGCCAAGGAAAAAGCTAAGAATATCGAAGGTTACATCGCCTTCTGGAAAGGTGTAAAAGTCGAGGTTTAAAACCTCTGTGTCCTCAGCGCCTCTGCGGTTTATTCTTTAACCACAGAGGCGCTGAGAACGCTGAGAAAAAACAAGAGATATTTAGCACAAAAAGCACTAAATCCGCGCTAAAACTGGTTTTTGTTGCCCTAAACTTGCGGTATCTGATTCTAAGTCTGTACAGTAAATTTCGCAGGAGTTATTCGGACTTTCAATCAATTTTACTTTGTAAAGTGTAGCTCCCAATTCTTGGATAGGCGATCGCAGTAAATTACTAATGTAAAGTGCAATATTTTCAGCAGTGGGTACAACTTCGGCAAAGTAAGGAATGTCTTTGTTTAAAAAGGTGTGATCGAACGGCTCCAATACATAATCTTCTATTGCTTGGTTCAAAGCACCCAAATCAACAATCATGCCAGTGCGCGGATCAATTTCACCTTTGACACTAACTTCTAAATGGTAGTTGTGACCATGACCGTTAGGACGAGCGCACTTACCGTAAATCTCGTAATTCTCTTCGTTATTCAGCTGAGAATGAGCCAGCCGATGGGCGGCGCTAAAGTGAGTACTGACAGTAAGATAAGCTTCCATTCCATTTCCCATATAATCTGCCCAAAGTTCAGGATGTTCAAACAACTGCACGCGGACTAAAGGCAAGTGCGGTGCTAACCTTTGCCAAATAACCCGTGCAATATTTTCAGTAGTAGGCAGAGTTTGTTGAAATTCTACCCAAACATCATTGAGATAAGAAAAGTCTAATTGGCTTGTAACTTCGCGCTTGATTACTTGTTTGACATCGGACAAGTTCAACACCATGCCATATTTATCTAATTCTCCGGCTATGGAGATAAATAAGACATAATTATGTCCGTGTCCAGGAAATTTGAAGCAAGCACCAAATTTTTCAATATTCTCAGCTTCACTCAGTTCTGGCAACCAATAACGATGACTTGCCGAAAACTGAGCGCGGCGATTTACAATGCATTGCATGAGTACTCTGGAAACAAAATTTAAATTTTCTTAATCTTTCACTGTTTCCAGCATAAACTAATTTGTTTGTCAGTGGTCAGCGATGCACTGAGTTTCGACATTTCGACAGGCTCAGTGCGGCGCTGCGCGGCAATCGAGCGAAGTCGAGATTCAACTGCCGCGTAGTCGAAGTGTGGTCAGTTGTCAGTTTACTTCTAACTACTTAACAGATACTTGTGCTTCGCAATGCAATCTTGTGGCTATGCGAAATAGTTCTTGCCCTGTGTGCAAATAACGCTCATCATAATTCAAAGGGAAGTAACCCAACTCATCCAAGCCATCACCTACTTGACTAAGGGTATAGTAAATGTGAGCTGCTGTTCTCGCCAGACTGGGGGGATTTGGTCGAGAACGAAAAGTTAGTTGGGCTTGTTTGAGTTCATCTCGACAAATCTGTAAATATTCCTGAAATTCATCTAATAATTCATCATCAAAGGGATCAGCTGCTAACTGCTCCATTTGTTCTTCTAGGGAATAAATAATGCCACAAAGCAAGCGATTGACTGGTTGATAAACTATACGCAGCCATTCTTCAACTTGTTCATCTGCATCTTTTCCTGTCTGTCGTCTGGCTTTATAACTTTGTTGAGCCGCAGCTGCGCGCTGCTGGCGATCGCTATTCAATTTTTGAGAATCATCTCGCAATTGCTGATCGTAACTAAGGCGGCTTTGATTATCCCCTAAAACCTCGTATGCAGCATTAATCTGGATAGTTTGCTCTTTATCTGATGTTTCTTGATTGCTGTCAGGATGAAACAACTTAACCAAGCGACGATAAGCTTGTTTAATCTCCGCTTGGCTGGCATGAGGACTAACTTTGAGAGTTTTGTAGTGGTTAGAATCTTGCTTATAATCTACCATTCATCTAATTATCGTTAGCTGATGCTAGCGGCTACCTTTGTTTCTAAGTCTTGAAATAACGGTGTACTCAAATACCTTTCTCCAAAACTAGGCTGAATCATCACAATTAAGCGTCCCTCATTTTCTGGACGTTGGGCAACGCGAATGGCAGCACATAAAGCTGCTCCGCTAGAAATGCCAGATAATAGCCCTTCTTCTCGTGCCAAACGCCGACCATAAGCGATCGCTTCTTCGTCAGTGACAACAATTACTTCATCAATTAATTTAACTTGTAACACTTGAGGAATAAACCCAGCACCAATTCCTTGAATTTTGTGTGGCCCTGGTCGTCCCCCAGATAACACTGGGCTATTGGCTGGTTCAACTGCGATCGCCCTAAAACTAGGCTTACGCGCTTTAATAACTTCCGCTACACCAGTGATCGTACCACCTGTACCGATCCCTGCCACAATCATGTCTACCTGTCCATCGGTATCTTCCCAAATTTCCTCTGCTGTAGTTTCCCGATGCACTTTTGTATTCGCCGGATTACGAAACTGCTGCAACATATAAGAGTGTGGTGTACTGTCAACTATTTCCTGGGCCCGGCGAATTGCCCCACTCATGCCTTCAATTCCCGGTGTTAGCTCTAATTCAGCTCCATAAGCCCGCAACATAGCCCGGCGCTCCCCACTCATCGTTTCCGGCATAGTTAAAATCAACCTATAACCCTTCGCTGCTGCTGCCATTGCTAGGGCTATGCCTGTATTTCCAGAAGTTGGTTCTACCAATACCGTTTTCTGAGGAGTGATTAGCTCTTCTGCTTCGGCGGCATTAATCATGCTTACCCCAATCCGATCTTTGACTGATGCGGACGGGTTCATACTTTCTAATTTCACAACAATTTGAGCCACACATCCTTCTTGTTGGGGTATGCGATTTAACTGTACTAAAGGTGTATAACCAATAAGTTCTGTAACGTTACGAGCAATCCGCATAATTATTCCTTTGTTATTAGAGTTATGAAGTCAATGATCAAAAACTTTTATACTATTGACTAAATGTAATACATAATATCCAACTGCTGCCGAGAATCTCGCTTTTCACGCAATTCTTGAAGTGTATATTTTTGCAACACAGAGTTTGCTGCTTGACGTGCTTCTTGCCAGATGTCTTCTATGACAGAACTATCTAAACTTTTAGGATTAATTTTATCCTTACTAGCTTGCATATCTGAGCCTTCTAAACATTCTAAAACTTGTAATAGAGTAATCTTCCAAGGTTCTCGCGCTAATAAATAGCCACCTTTTGACCCACGTTGACTTTTAACTATACCTCCGCGCCTCAAGGTTGCTAAAAGCTGTTCTAAATAGCGGTCGGGTATGTCTTGTTGTGCGGCAATTTGGCGAATTTGCATTGGTTCACCGCTTTCATGATGAGTTGCCATCTCTAGTAAGGCCAGAATTGCGTATTCAGATTTGCACGATAGTTCCACAAGCAGCAGTTAAGGATGAAGAATAGAGGATGAAGGCTAGAGAATTTAAGATGAATTGTCAAAGCTAGGAAATAAAAATTTTCTTTACTTCATCCTTTATTTAGTATACTCCGGTTCTCCACTGGTGTTTGCTGATTACCTATACCAAAAACAAAAAACCCCGTCAAATGACGGGGAAAAATAGAGTTTCAAACTGTAAATAAATTTTCGATGCTCAAGAAATCTCTAGAAGGTAAAGGTTGTTCTAAGAGTACCGATAATAGCATCATCGTTGTCGCTATTTTGATTAGGAGATGTCAAATAAATCACACCAGGAGTGATGGAAACGTTATCAGACACGCGATACTTGTAGAAGCCTTCAATTTGGTAAGGTACATCTCCACTGCCGGCAAAACCTGTTCTGTTTAGAGAATAAGGTACTGCACCAGCGAAAACACCTAACACGTTACCTCTTTTGCCAACATCAGCTAAGGCAACACCAGCACCGTAAGTCCAAGATTCAAAATCATCACCAGCACCGGAACCTATAACGTCAGTATAGGCTACAAAGCCACTTACAGAAAGTTTTTCACTTGGTCTAAACGCCGCTGACAAACCATAGGAATTGCTAGAAGCTGAGTTTGGTAGAACGTTCGCTTGTTGAGTACCTACCACACCAACTGGAGCGCCAGCACTGTTAGTTAGACCTAAGCCCGAATCGTATAAAGCACTACCTTCTCCATTGTATGCGTGAACATAAGTCGCAGCCAAACCTATGCGATCGCCAAGGCTAAAATTCAATTGACCTAAAGCAGCATAGTTACCATTGAATACACCTTCGCCAGCACCAGGACTATCGGCTTCATTAGCCAAGTAACCTATAGTAGCTGAACTTGGTCTGAGGATACCGCCGCCTTGACCAAAAGGTATATTTAGCGCTATACCGGCACCACCACCAATCCGATAGATGGGGCTTTCAGCAGAAAAGGCAGACAAAGCGCCGTTACCGCCATCAGTTTTGTCGAAAAAGTAAGGGTTATTAACCGCAGCATAATGGCTGTGACGACCACCAGCAGCAGCAAGGTAAACTTGAGCTGGGCCAATAGGAGCTTCGTAGGTCAGTCGGTCTATCTCAACGCTATTGTTGCCAGTACTACCGATTTGGAAAGTTTGAGTGCCTTCAGCACTGGGAAGAGTAACATCGTTGGTGTCTCTGATATCAAACGGTGTTGCATTACCAGCAGCCAAACGAGTGGTCAACAAGTCTCTACCAGTGAAGCTGGTTTGCAAGCCTAAACGTACTCTATCTTGGAAGACGGTGTTGTTAACGTCGCCAGTGTTGTCGCCAAAAACATCAGTGACAGCAAAAATTGCTTCACCAACTAGCTTGGTAGTGGTGGAGAACTGATTCGCTTCCAATTCAGCAGTACGAGCTTCTAAAGAATCTACCCGACCGCGTAGGGTTGCCAATTCTGCGGAAAATTCTTCTTGCAAACGCTGCAAGGTAGCCAAATCTTGCTTTGTCACCAAGTCAGCGGTAGCTGTGGCAATCAATTCATTAACCCGATCCAAACAAGCATTTAAACCAGCGGCAAATTCATAACGAGTTAAAGCGCGATTACCGCGATAAGTACCATTTGGATACCCAGCAATACAACCGTAGCGTTCAACCAGGGACTGCAATGCTTGGAATGCCCAATCGGTCGGTTGGACATCGGAAAATTGTGATACCGATGTAACTTGAGACAAAGAAGTATTTTCTTTGCCTTCTTCGCTATAGCGATTAACTTGATCTAT
The DNA here is from genome assembly GCF_029953635.1 of Halotia branconii CENA392. Lineage (NCBI taxonomy): Bacteria > Bacillati > Cyanobacteriota > Cyanophyceae > Nostocales > Nodulariaceae > Halotia > Halotia branconii. Next base: position 2,954,986 of record NZ_CP124543.1, read on the forward strand.
TACTTTGGCATCGTTAGCTGCTGGAGTTGCTTGAGCCAGAACTTCTGAACTTAAGCCAAATTCCGTTACAGCTGGTGCTTCTGTTGTTGATACTTCTTTGGTGGTACTTGGAGCCGCAATTGCTGTTGCTGAAACTAACAATGTTGCTCCCAAAACTGCTGGGCTAACTACCAGGGCTTTCCACAATAGATTAGACATCTTTCCTTTTCTCCTCACACCTTGTATAGATAATTGTTTTCGCTGCACCTATTTTCTCAAAAATGCGACATCTGTAGGAAATCTATCGATGAGGTTCTAGTTGCCACTATTACAATTTTAGTTTTTGCGAAGCTAATAAATGATCAATTTAGTATTAAAAATCGATGTAATTAACTTATGCAAAAACATAGCTTTATAGCATATCATTATAAGCTATTTGAAGTAGATGGCAACATCTTAGCGATCGCCTAATTAACTGTCACATAGAATCACTGATCTGTTTTAGTTATGAGTATGGTTAAAGCTTTTTGAACTTCCCATCAATATAGATACTTAGAGCTGGTAAAACGAAATCGGGTTTAGTTGATTTGAGAAATTACCGCTGCCATATCAAAATCACTTTGTGTCAACCCACCTGCATCATGGCTTGTAAGTAAAATCTTCACTTTGTTATAAGAAATCTCTATAATTTGGGTGATGTCCCACCGACTCAGCAGGTTCGACTAGGAGATTAATAAATCCAGTTGCTGCAATAAAATCTTTAAATTTGCCAGTGGTCTGTAACTTAGATTCTTTACCTGTCCAACCTGACAGACCATTTACCTGTGCTTGGATTTCTGCATCCCTTAATAGTTGTGCCATATCAAAAAAACCTTATTTAGCTGCGTATGGCATTTTTATAGATATTGACCAAGGTTATTTCCTACTGGCTCACTTATGAGAACTTATGAGGATAATAACAATGGTTTATCTTTTTGAATATGCAAAGTACAATTTCTTGTGAAAAAGACTTAAAGAGTAATACTCAGTTAATTGTCAACAATTAGCAATTTATTAATCAAAACTTACCCTTAAAAACTATCCGCTTTGATTTTGCTCGGTTGAACACAATCAAAGCGGTCTAGCGGGTCTTCAGATTGCAACCAGACTGCCGGAAGGAACTTCTAGCTTAGCCTAGCTAATTGAGCTAACTTAGTATCTCAAGGACAACTAAGACTAACTTTTAAAGAACAGCCCCGGCGCGCAGCCGGCTAACTGCAACCTGATGACCCACGCATTTACTACTTTCAATCATGGGCATCACCTCCTTGTTGCCTAAGTGGTCTTAGTTTCAAAAGGCAGAGCATGTCGCTCTGGGTTATTCACCTTGAAACAATATAACACAATTTATTTGCTATTAGCTAAAAATAGAAAATCCTCCGCTAATTAGCGGAGGATTATTAAAGACTGATGAATCTTAATTCATCATCATGCTTACAGTGCGTTACCGCGAGGTAGAACTTCCTCAGGGAATACAAATTGTTCGTGAGGCTGATCTTGAGGAGCCATCCAAGCGCGGATACCCTCGTTCAGCAAAATGTTTTTGGTATAGAAGGTTTCAAACTCTGGGTCTTCTGCCGCCCGCAATTCTTGGGACACGAAGTCATACGCCCGCAAGTTGAGTGCTAAACCGACAATCCCGATTGATGCCATCCACAAACCTGTGACTGGTACAAACAACATAAAGAAGTGTAACCAGCGTTTGTTAGAGAAAGCAATCCCGAATATCTGTGACCAGAAACGGTTTGCTGTCACCATTGAATAGGTTTCTTCGGATTGGGTGGGATTGAAGGCGCGGAAGGTGTTTGAACCTTCACCATCTTCAAATAGGGTGTTTTCTACTGTTGCACCGTGAATCGCGCACAATAGCGCTCCACCCAATACTCCGGCTACACCCATCATGTGGAAGGGGTTGAGTGTCCAGTTGTGGAAACCTTGCAGGAATAACAGAAAGCGGAAGATGGCTGCGACACCAAAGCTGGGTGCAAAGAACCAGGAAGACTGTCCCAAGGGGTACATCAAAAAGACGCTGACGAATACCGCTATTGGGGCTGAAAATGCTAAGGCGTTGTAAGGACGAATCCCTACTAACCGAGCAATTTCAAATTGCCGCAACATGAAGCCAATTAAACCAAAGGCTCCGTGTAGAGCTACGAATGGCCACAATCCACCCAATTGACACCAGCGAGTAAAGTCGCCTTGGGCTTCTGGTCCCCACAGTAACAACAGGGAGTGTCCCATGCTGTCTGCGGGTGATGATACTGCTACTGTTAAAAAGTTACAGCCTTCTAAGTATGATGACGCTAGCCCGTGGGTGTACCAAGAGGTGACAAAGGTTGTACCGGTTAGCCAACCGCCTAGTGCCAGGAAGGCGCAGGGAAATAGTAATATTCCTGACCAACCTACGAATACGAAGCGATCGCGCTTTAACCAGTCGTCTAGTACGTCAAACCACCCTCTACTACTGGGGGCGCGTCCTACTGCGATGGTCATTACAACAAATCTCCAAATGTTTATAAGTACAGGTTTACCTAAAGAGTCGCATTTTATAGCTACCCATAGGCAGAAAAATAACTAGGTTGTCAATCTAGTTTACAATTTTTTACTGACTCTAATAATTTTAAGTGAAAATCGCTAATTTTTCCAGTAGATTCTGAGTTGAATTTAATATTTAAATACAGAAAAGGGTTCTGGGTACTGGCTATCGGCTATTGCAAAAGATTTTTAACTCTATCCAATAATCAATTCTCCTTCCCCCAGTAATCAGTCAGCTGACGCTAAAATGAGTCCTATCAGTTAAATTTGATTAATGCTAAATGTTTACCATTGACTTGAGCATCAGAAACACTGCTTTTCCTGTATCAGTACAACGTAAGTCAGCAGAGGATGCTGAGGCAGTCTATCAGTTAATTTTGGCAGCAATGCGCTCTGGTAATCCTGACCTTGTGGAACTTAAGTGCGAGGGCAAGACAGAGAAAAAAATTGCTGTACGCGCTAGTGAGATTTCTGGAGTACAAATTGTTCAGAAAGATGGTATGACTCCTGGTGGTGGAAGACCTCCAGGCTTTTTTGCCGTAGCTGCTGAGTAGCCAAGGTTTACAAATGGCGGAAGTAGGCATCGAGGTCAAGGATTTACACTTCAGTTGGCCTAATGGCGAGAAGGCAATCCAATCTTGCTCTCTAGAAGTACCCAAAGGAGAATTTTGGATGCTTTTAGGTACAAATGGTAGTGGCAAATCAACATTACTCCGATTACTGGCGGGGCTATTAGCTCTTAAGTCTGGTGAAATTCGGGTTTTACATCCTGTTGGCTTTGTCTTCCAAAATCCTGATCATCAACTAGTGATGCCAACTGTTGGTGCTGATGTGGCTTTTGGATTGGTGGAAGAAAAATTGCCACCTGCTGCTGTGAGAGCAAGAGTTAATGAGGCGCTGGGGGCAGTAAATTTGAGTGCCTTACAACTACGCCCTATTTATGCCCTAAGTGGCGGACAAAAACAGCGAGTGGCGATCGCAGGTGCGATCGCCCGTCGTTGCGAAGTCTTATTATTAGATGAACCTACAGCTTTACTCGATCCAGACAGCCAACTGGACTTAGTGGCTAGTGTTCGCCGTTTAGTCAAAAGTCGGGGTATTACAGCTCTGTGGGTAACGCATCGCTTAGATGAGCTAAATTACTGTGACGGCGCTTTTCTACTAGAAAAAGGTTCTTTAATAGATCAAGGTGAACCTCAGCGTCTCAAAGAACGTCTGATGGAGGTACATGGGACTTCCAACTAAAAAATATCCTATTATTTTGACCAAATAATTACTAATTCGTAATGACGCTCCTGCGTCGCTCTAAGCGAAGCCATGCCGTAGGCTTTACGCTGCGCTAACGTAATTCGTAATTAGTTGGTGTCATAGCCCCCCCACCAAATTAAAAATTGGTGGTCTTCCAGACGTTCGCAAGCTCGCTACCGCTACGCTATCAGTGGTAGGTTCAAGCCCCCACTTAGAATCGCTACAAATTATGTTGACTTTCCTTTTCTCGCTACTGAAAACTTACAACTGACAAATAATTTAGAGGATGTTTGAAAAGTTTTAGGGAGTCAAAAATTAAGCCAATCGCTTCAGCATAATACGGATCATTGCAAGGTAGATAAACGTTTCTGAGGTTTCGGGCAATAATTCGTAATCTCTGACCAATCGTCGACATCCCATGAACCAACCAAAAGTGCGTTCCACCACCCAACGTTTTTTGAGCAAAACAAAGCCCTTGGTTTGCTCTGGTCGCAGCACCACCTGTACAATCCAGCGACAAAAATTCATGACCCACTGCATGAACGGTTGCCCATCAAAGCCACCATCAACCCAAATGGTGGTTAAGCGATCTTTGGCTTGAGATTGTTTAACTCGTTTGAGAACTTGTTGACCACCAGCGCGTTCACCCACATTGGCAGCCGTAACCAATACTCTTAGTACTAATCCCAAGGTATCGACTGTGATAAATCGCTTACGCCCTTTAATTTTCTTACCTGAATCAAAACCTACATCTTGACTCACCATCGCCGCACTTTTGACACTTTGACTATCGATGATGGCTTCCGATGGGTTCTTGTGTCGTTCCTGCTCTATCCGCACCCACTCCCTAAGACTGTCATGGATTAACAGCCAAGTCCCGTCTTTGCGCCAATTCCGCAAATATGTGTACACTGTCTGCCAGGGCGGAAAGTCACGCCTGTTGCCCTCGCCATCTCACTCCTTCTACCAAAATATAGAAAATTGCATTTAGGACTGACCACATATCGACTTCACGCTTGCGTCCACCGGGTTTTGCCTCTGGAATCAGGTCACTCATCCATTCATATTGGTCACGGCTCAAATTGCTGGGGTAAGCTTTACTCATGTCACTCTCTCGGTGCTGTTTACTATTCATTCACAGCTTATACTGAGAGAGCTTTTTTACACCCTATCCGACTTTTCAAACACCCTCTTAGCGTTCAGCCCTTTTTCTCTAGTTAATTAATCAGTAATTGTTAACAACTGCGGCGCGCCTCTCAAGGGCGCGTTTGCAGTTGTTACAGTCTTTATTAACGTGAATTTTAGAATAATATCATATTTTTTACTCTTCTGTAACATAGTGTTACAAGCAATGCTTCAATTACTATAAAACTTATGAATGAATCTTGTTAACTCTAGAAAATTGTGATTAAAAACCATGCCCCGTTCCATACTCCAAGCCGTCTTATTAGTGGACGGCTACAACATAATTGGTGCTTGGCCTTGCTTGAAAAAAACCCGTGATCATGCTGGATTAGAAGCGGCGCGTGGAGAATTGGTTGAAGCAATGACAAATTACAGTGCATTTCAAGGTTATGAAACTCAAATAGTTTTTGATGCTCAATACCAAAATGCTGCTAGTAATAAACAAATTATTACCGAGCTTTTATCAGTTCATTTTACTGATTTTGGGCAAACAGCAGACACATACATCGAAAAAGCTTGTGCATCTTTGCGTCCACATATCACCCAATCGCGGGTTTCTCGCGTAATTGTGGCCACATCAGACCGGGCGCAACAGTTAATGGTACAAGGGTATGGAGCTGAATGGTTGTCGGCACAACAACTCTGTGGCGAAGTAGAAACCACCGTTTGTCGAATGCGGCATAAGTATCAATCACGCAAGCAATCTAAGAGTAGATTTTTAGCTAGTACTATAGATGCCAAGGCGCGGCAACGTCTGGCTGAGCTGCGAATGGGATTACAGTAGATGTAGATGAAAGCCTGTAATTAACCTCCAGTAAAGCTTATAGCTACAATATAACTATAATTAAGCATCTTAAGAAAAACATTTTAGCCCAGAGTACTTGCCATATCGTTCTATTGGGTTTAAGATTATAAATCGTGAGCGTTCCTCAGTAGCTCAGCGGTAGAGCGATCGACTGTTAATCGATTGGTCACTGGTTCGAATCCAGTCTGGGGAGTAAAAAAAATGTGAAGGGAGAAAAGTTCAATTTCACCCTTCGCGCTTTTTAATTTCAAAAACTATGCTTCGGGACTTGCGTGGAAAAAAAGTACCAGCAGACTGAGTTTCGACTACTTTGACTGCATTCAGCACAAGTGCGCTCAACTCTCGACAATCGGGGGTTTGGCATTGGTGTCAACTTAAGCTAGAAATCGCTTATCTGTTGGCTTCGTCACCCCCCAAGAAATTTATTTCTTGCGGGACATCGGTTTTGCGTTAAGTTGACACCAGTGGGGGTTTGGACACTTTAACCCGCAGATACCTTACTAGACGACACATCAGAACAGGACGAGATGAATGCTTGGCGGAGGCATTGAAGATTTAAGCTAATTCTAAGTATGCTTAGAATAATAGTAGTTAACCGTCACTAAACACTAATGATACAGATTTTATCAATGCGTCATTTTAGTTGTGCCACGCTACTAACATTATTATTAACGACTCCAGTTACTGCTCAACAGGTTCCACCGCAAGTAATTAATGGTGTATTGCATCAAGAGTCAAGGTTTTTTAGGCAGGGAAGGGAAGAGTTTGAAAAAGAAATTCAACTTTTGCTCAGAAAAAGCCTTAATCCTCCAGCAAGTCTGTTAAAAGTTCATCCCATAAAAACACAAGAACAGCGATCGCCTAACGAAAATCCTCAAATTGCACCAAATGATTTTAATAAATCTTTCTTGCAAAAATCAACTACTGAAGCTGGTTAGTTGAGCAGATATGTCATTTTAGCTGTAAAGATATGTAGAACAGCTACTAAAAGAAGAGTAAGCGATCGCCCCATCCTACAGTTCAATAGACTATTTTTTGGCTTTCATAATCATAAGGTTGCTACAAGTTCCTTCAGGCGATCGCGTCCGTCGCGGAAGACAGGCCAACCATCTCCCACTAACACCGCTTCTACCTGACTTAAATCTGCTAGCCGACGCACAGAAGCAACTGCTTCCTCCCGATTCAGCAACTTTTCATCAGGTAAAATAGTCAAGCTACCTGCTTTGCGCGCCCGTACCAAATCCCCTGTAATCAAGGTTGTTTCCTCTAGCAATAAAGCTAATTCACCTGGAGTTTTAGAGCCTTGGAGTTCAATAGTTTTGAGTCCTGGTACTAACTCATCGCCATCAGAGAGCCAGCGATCGCAAAGTAAGGGAAAAGAGTCTTTTTCTCCCAGGGGTCCAGCGACTTTAGCATAAGTTTGATCAGCAATTTCTTTAGCCGCCCTAATATGCTCAGAGTTCGTCAGTACAATCCAAAGCACACCACCCAGAGATTGCAAATGATTCCAATCATGGTTAGATAGGGCTACTGGGTCAATCAAGATATTACCACTGGGACGAATCCAGGCAATCCCATTAAAATCTATATTTCTCGCAGGATTGAAGATAGACCAGCCATATAAATCAGGACGGTGCAGAGATTTCATAGCAGCGCTGTATTAATAGTCATTCTCAATAATCTATCAATAATTCTGCCTATAAGTTCAAAAAATGGTCGGTAAATACAGGTTTTAATTTTATTGAGCGGACTGGTATGCTTTGTGCTGAAATGTGTCCATGTTGTATAGTAGCTTGCAAAACACGAGCAATAAAGTTGTACTAATTGCTGCTTATTGCAAGTGTCAATAATCTTACGTAGCTCTGAAAATTAAGTAGGACAGCGTAAATAATGAAAGATTTAAGGGCTAGAGCCGCTTACTACGAAATTATTTCAATTAAATTAAGAGTCTCCCACCAAGCTACGCTGTGGTAGGAGAGTGTCAACTAATTGACGGCAGCAACTGCTGGACGGCTACCAGCTGCATGACGATCAATTACTTGGTCAATCAAGCCATAATCTTTAGCTTCTTCTGGTGACATAAAAAAGTCGCGTTCAGTATCTTCAGCAATACGCTCAATTGGTTGACCTGTATGTTCAGCTAAATAGTCGTTTAGCTTGCGTTTGTGATACAGAATTTCCCGCGCTTGAATTTCAATATCAGTCGCTTGTCCTTGAGCGCCACCTAAAGGTTGATGAATCATAATCCGAGAATGGGGTAGACTCATCCGCTTACCTTTAGTACCAGCACTAAGAAGAAAAGCTCCCATACTTGCTGCGAGTCCGGTACAAATAGTACAGACATCAGGACGGATGTGCTTCATCGTGTCAAAAATGCCCATACCAGCAGTTACCGAACCACCAGGAGAATTAATATACATGTAAATATCTTTCTCCGAGTCATCAGCATCTAAAAACAGTAGTTGGGCAACAATCAAGTTAGCTAAATTGCTATCAACTTGTTGTCCTAAGAAGATGATGCGCTCACGCAACAGCCGTGAGTAGATATCGAAGGCGCGTTCGCCTCGACCCGATTGTTCAATAACGATAGGAATCATGCAGCGTTCTTGTAGCTATTTTACATCTATTTTATCTATGACAATGGCTGATTGTTGTCCTCTTCCTCAAGTAAGCTAATTTCTTCTCTACTTGGTAGATGCATAAATACCTCTAGGCACTTTTTATAGGGAAAAGCGTCTTAAAGAAATAAGCTTATGTGGTTAGGAAAAAACAATCAAAAAATTCCTCGCCCTTGTCAACCCTGAAAATGGGATTTGCTACACAATTTTTAGTAGCTTAGCGACCAGACGAATCACCACACAAGTGTTAATAAATTTTCGTCAGCTATTGGTAACTTTTTCAACATTTTTTTAGCTTTTTTGTAAGCAGTTATCCGGTTATTTATGTCAAAATCCGGTAAACCAATAGTACGGCGTGTATTTACAGTAGTTCATCTTATTTGCAATGCTATCAATCAAGGGAGACCTGCCATGCCAGAAAAACTTGTGCAAGCCGCCATTATCACCTTCTTGCTCCATCTGATAGCAGGACTTAGCCCAAACCATTCTAGAATTCAAACCAGAGTAATATCACCTACCCAAGATACGCCAGCAACTCTAGTCAGTTTTCTGTGGCGACCCTTTAAGTAAATAAAAAAACTTTTGATCCAAGAGTTAAGTTGTTTGTTACGTTTCTTGTGCATATACCTAAACAGAATTAATTGCACAACTACTTGAACAAGTTTAAGTTATGTATTGAGTTAGCTTTGTCTTCTACCGAGAGAGTATGCTAGGAGCGATCGCACAACTTTAACAAGTCAGACGCTCCTGCGTCACTTTCTTGTAGATTTCCGTTAAAAGAAGAGTAGGGAAAGATAAAGTTCTTACTTTGAACTTATTATTTCCTCATAACTCATGCAACAGACAATTAATTCAAGAAGGTGATTGAGGCACACTACAGTCAGTTGAATTCTGCCAGGAATTATGAGGTGTGACAGTCGGTGCTTTAGCAATTAGTACAACTTCACCTTTAGTATTAAATACCCATCCTGTAGCTTCTACAATACTTGTCTGTGTGAGGCTAGCAGTATTTTTGCTCAAACTCACACTAGAGGGTTTTGTTTCAACTGTGTCAAGAATAATCCAATCTGCTAGAACAGCATCAGCATTGAGGGTTTCGGTAGGACTAGAAGGTAAGCCGCCACGTCCAGTTATGGTAAAACTGTTTTGATTGCCACTTGCACCTGTTCGACAAGTTTGGGATATCTTAGGCGCAACTGGTTGGTTTGGTAAATTGATTAATTCTGGATTAAGGTCAACATCAGGGGTGTTGATTTCGACTGTGCCATTTAATCCAAATTCAGAACTGGCTGTAATATCACTCAATTCAGTCAATTTTTCTCGAAATTGAGTACCCAATACACTAAAGGCGTTAACTTGGACGTTGCCACCTTTACCAGTGAAAGCATTAGCACTAATATCGCTATTTTCACTAGGGACAGCAACTATAAAACCATTAGGTATATTGATAGTAATATTGCCACCATTTCCACCTTGACCAGTAATACCTGCTGTAGTAGAAATTTGACTATGATTGCGTAACAGTAGTAAATTCTGTAATTGCAGTTTAATATCACCACCATTACCCGATCTGGTTTCAGCAATCAACTTTCCTTCATTCAAACGGATGTCGTGGGCTTTTACCTCAAGATTGCCTGCATTGCCTTTTCCTAAAGCACTTACAGTTACTTGAGCATTGTCTACAATCAACTGCCCTGTAGTAAGGAATAAGGAACCTCCATCTCCGCTGCCTCGACTGCGAACATACAAACCGCTGGGAAAACCATTTGGTGCTTTTTTGCTCAGTTCCACATAATCAGAAGCTTTTATAGTCAAACTTCCGCCATTGCCACTACTTTTGTCAAGACTACCAGCTGATACTACTGATCCATCCTTAATAATCAATGCACGAGTATCGATACTTAAAGAACCTGCCTTCCCGCTACTTTCAGTCTGAACAAAGAAGCCATTAGGGCGATTAAAAGCTGAAGTTCCGCTCAATTTTACAAACTCTGAGGCTGTCACTTCCAACTTTCCTCCCATACCTTGGCTACCCTCTCGTGCGCTGGCTGCAATGTTTGCCCCATTTTCAACGATTAACCGTCCTGTTGTAATGGTCAACTTGCCCGCCGAACCTTCACCAGAAGTCTCAGTAAACAAAGCGCTGGGATTACCAGCCTTTAAATTACCCTTTGGTATTTCTCCACTCACTAGTATGGAATCGTTTGCCCTGACTATTACGCTTCCCCCAGAACCTGTCGCGCTCTTACGAACAAAAGCTTTTATTTGCGATCCATTTTTGAGAGTTAATTGCTCTGCCTGGATAGAAATTCCTCTACCGTTTTGACTCCCCAGAGTGTCTGCGAAAATTTGTGACGCATCATTAAAAGTGATACGTTTTCCTTGTACTTGAATATAACCGCCACCATCACCACTAACATCAATTCGAGCTTGATTTATGAACGATACATCTGCTAAAGCTACGTCATTAGAAAAGCTTAAAAGCTGGTTATTGCTATCTATATTCAGTCCTATTGTTCCTGTTCCAAGAATACCTCCTAATGCGATCTGACCATTTTGTGTTAGTAGATTATTACGCTCTATGTCTAGGCTGACATTGCTACCATCTAAAATGACATTACCGCCTACTAACGCTAAAGTTTTACCTATTGGAACTTCTAATGTTCCTTGTAGATTAATCTCTCCCCCCATCCTCACAAATTGCAAACCAAGCGGTACACTCACCGTTAGTAAAGGTGTTGTTTGGGGAGTAGTTGCACTAAAAACAGTGTCATCAGCAAACTTGATACCGCTAGCTGTACTAGCGACAAATGAACCACCTATCTGAAGTGTGGCTTTTTGCCCAAAGATAACGCCATTAGGATTAATTAAAAATAAATTGGCATTAGAACCAGCCGAAGTTTCAAGCTTGCCTAGAATCTCCGAGCGATTACTACCAGTAACTCTAACTAGAATGTTTTGTATATTACTGGTAGGACTCAAGAAAATAGCTGATCGCCCTTCTTTAATGTTAAACTCTTGAAAACTGTGGAATAAATTATTACCGCGAATTGCCCCACCAGTAAGGGCTTCAGTAGGATTACCAAGGTAATTTGTAATAACTTGAGAGTTTTCAGTTCCTAAGTTTTGATCGGGAGTGATGACACTCTGGGCAAAGGCAGAATTTGCAAAAGCAGAATTAATAAGGGCTAATACTCCAGCAGTTGCTAGAGAATTTGCTAAAACTAGTTGCCAAAAGCAACCTTTGCCACTTTTAGTCATTTCAAATTAATCTAAAATTATCAAGTTGTGTTTTGAAAAAACTGAGTTCATCACTAAAGACGGCAAAACTTTATACCCAAATCTCTTTTTCCCAACAGCTAAACTGAGATTTTACTGCCGTAAAGACTTGATAAATGACCTGGAATGATATGAAGGAGTTGCCCGAACGGACAGATCGTTCTTCAGTCTGATCGGGAATTGGTGGTAAAGAGGTAGATGGCTTTTCTTCAGAATCTTTAGGAATTGATGTTGGAGGGATAGATAGATCGTTATCGTCAGGAATTGGTGATAACGGGGTAGATGGCTTGTTAGGAAATGGCTTTTTTTTTCTATTGGGCAACAAAGGCCAGCCATTACCAATATCAGTAGCAAAGATCTCTGTCCCAATCTTTTCAAAAGCGCTTGATAGTCTGCTGAACACCCAAAATTGAGTCATAATATTGATTAACCTCTTCCACAAAACAAAATTTAGTTCAAGAATTGGAAGTGAATTACTATAAATTCACTCAAACAGCATGTTAAAACTGTGGAGACTTGCTTTAATTAGATTTTGTATCTCCTTTGGTATCTAGGGTTGCGATCTAAGTTTTATGCAGCAGTTCCAGATTTATTACATAAATTCATTGGTTTAACTCCAGTCACTTCAAGCCTTTGCTTTCACCAAACTCTAGTACAGTACGGTGTAAATAAACCAACCATTAAAAATACCGCAAAAATCCGCAATACAATTCTTTTGACTTTTGACTTCCAAGGCAGCGGTACTAGTGGCAATTTTGTGATTTTAAACAAGAAATTGTTAACTTAGCTCGACTTCTGGGAACTATGTATAGAGTACACCCAGGAGCATAGCCAATCAAGTAGGTAATACTTATGTAGGCTGCTAACATCTGCGAATCTTAATAAGCACAGTTGTTCTCTATGTAGTATATGTATACTAGTTTGTTGCTCAATGCTCATACAAATAGCTGAAATTTTGCCTAAAACACCCTGTTTATTAATGTTATTGATGTTTCATTTTTGCTCAATAGGGTCTCATATTTCTGCCAATAAATTTGAGATTTATTCGTTATAAGGCAAGTTATATTTATTGATTTTTGTCAACTTTTTATCGAAACAAAAAATTGAGAAAAATAATGAGGAGGTAGAATGACACTGGCTTAACTACCGATTAAACTGTGGGGAGTTTGTATTGATTGTTGCTATAAGCAACATTTAAATAATTTTAATGTCATTGTTAATTATTTCTATCATCTAATCCTGCTATAGCAACAATTACTTATGTCAGTGCATGAACGTAGTTTTGGTGAGACTGCCGACTTGATTATTGGTGTTCGCAACCAAGAAAATAACTATTTGCAACCAAATTCTGCACCTGTTGGTACTCTGTCCAGAAGAAAGGGGACTATCTCTACATTTCTGGCTCCCTTGACTCAGGATACTTTTAAACAGGTCGTGACAGAAGTCGAACAAAAATTACAGATTGTTCATCAAACTCTGTCAATGTTAGACTCTCACGGGTTTGAAACAATCCTCCAGGAAATGTTGCATTCAATCACCTTAAAAACAGGTGAATTATTAGGAGCAGATAGGACAACTATATTTTTGTTAGATGAAGAAAATAAACAGCTTTGGTCAATTGTGGCTGAAGGAGAAGGCGATCGCTCTTTAGAAATTCGCATTCCAGCGGATAAAGGCATTGCTGGTGAAGTTGCCACATTTAAAAAAGTAGTCAACATTCCTTTTGATTTTTATAAAGATCCGCGTTCAGTATTTGCCCAAGAACAAGAAAAAAGAACTGGCTATCGTACCTACACAATGCTAGCTTTGCCATTATTAAATGAACAAGGGCAATTAGTAGCGGTAGTACAATTACTTAATAAATTAAATTCCCTTAACAATCTTGAAGCCCCACTTTCAGACCGGATTGACACCAGAGGCTTTACTGGGGCTGATGAACAATTATTTCAGGAATTTGCTCCTTCAATTCGCTTGATTTTAGAATCTTCGCGCTCTTTTTACATGGCTACTCAAAAACAAAGAGCAGTAGCGGCGCTGATGAAGGCGATTAAATCTTTAAGTCAAAGTAGCCTTGACTTAGAAGATACCCTGAAGCGGGTGATGGATGAAGCAAAAGAACTGATGAATGCCGATCGCAGTACTCTTTGGCTGATAGATCGCGATCGCGATGAATTATGGACAAAAATTACTCAAGACAATGGTTTAACTAAAGAGTTACGAGTACCTATAGGTAAAGGTTTTGCTGGCATTGTCGCGGCATCTGGCAAGAAGCTAAATATTCCTTTTGACTTATATGATCATCCTGACTCGGAAACTGCCAAACAAATCGACCAACAAAATGGCTATCGTACTTGTAGCTTACTTTGTATGCCAGTGTTTAACGCCGATCAAGAATTGATTGGTGTGACTCAGCTAGTGAATAAAAGAAAAGCAGGAGATTTCCCAGCTTATGATCCGGCTAGTTGGCCTAATGCTCCTGAGTACTTCCAAGCTAGTTTTGACCGTAATGATGAAGAGTTTATGGAAGCTTTTAATATTCAAGCGGGGGTAGCACTGCAAAATGCCCAGCTATTTGCTACTGTCAAGCAACAAGAACAAATGCAGCGGGATATTTTGCGTAGTCTTTCTAATGGTGTGATTTCTACTGATAAAACCGGGTCAATTATCGCCGCCAATGAAAGTGCTAAACGCTTATTAGGATTGGAAGCAGAAGACCGTTTGGAAGGTAAATTAATTAGTGATGTGATCGCTATTAAAGAAGGTAACTTTAGCAACTGGTGTCAGAGTGCTTTACATGGAAATAGTCTGAAATGTCGCCAGCAGTATTATCCTGACCGCACGCTTGTAAGTACAAGCTCAGAACAACACAGTATTAATTTATCAATCAACACCATCGCTGATGCTAGCGATCAGCAACAAGTGCGCGGCGCATTGGTAGTAATGGAAGATATCAGTGATGAAAAGCGCCTCAAAAGTACGATGTACCGCTATATGACCCAAGAATTAGCGGAAGAATTGTTGAAATTAGATGATGCTAAACTCGGAGGCGATCGCAAAGAAGTTTCTATTTTATTTTCTGATATTCGGGGCTATACCACTTTGACAGAAAACCTAGAAGCTGAAGAAGTGGTGAGTATGCTAAATGAATATTTTGAATCAATGGTAGAGGCAGTATTTAAACATAAAGGCACTCTCGATAAGTACATCGGTGATGCCATTATGGCTGTGTTTGGTTCTCCTTTACCATTAGAAGAACATGCCTGGATGGCAGTGCAAACATCTCTAGAAATGCGCCATCGTTTGCACGACTTTAATCAACGTCGCTATGCAAATAATAAGCCCAGAATTAATATTGGTATTGGGATCAATTCTGATACTGTAATTAGTGGTAACATTGGTTCTAGTAAGCGGATGGAATTTACCGCTATTGGTGATGGTGTTAACCTTGGCTCTAGACTAGAAAGTGTTAGTAAGCAATATGGTTGTGACATTATTATTAGTGACAACACTTTTAAACCCTGCCAAGAAAATATTTGGGCTAGAGAACTAGATTATATTCGTGTCAAAGGCAGAAATGAGCCAGTAGCTATCTACGAATTGATTGGCTTACGTGCTGATCCTATTGATAGTGAAAAACTACAAGTAATTGAGCATTATCACAAAGGCCGAGCCTATTATCTCAGACGCGATTTTAACCGTGCTAGAGCTGAATTTGCCCAAGTTTTAGCCGCTGACAACCATGACAAGGCTGCGATGTTGCATCTTTTACGTTGTCAGCATTGGTTACAATCACCCCCAACAGATTTAGATTGGGACGAAGGAGTTTGGACTTTTAATGAGAAATGAAAAATTATGCAGAGGATGGCTTAAGCTCATCCTACCCCTTGAAGGGATGGGATTTTGCGTCAGTGGTCAGTAGTCATACCGTTTCACTTTAAAGTTGATACATTTGGGCAAGCGGGGGAAGCAGGGGAAGCAGAGGAGGCAGGGGGAGTAAGAAAAGTAATTTGTATCAATAATTTCGTGAAATGGTATCAGTGGTCAAGGGTCAGTTGTTAGTAGCCAGTGATGCACTGAGTTTCGACTACTTCGACTACGCCCTTCTCTGCGGACGCTACGCTCAGGCTAAACTCAGTACAAGTGCGCTCAACTGCCGCGAAGTCGAGGTTCAACTGCCGTTATTTAAAGTGTTGTTTTTGCTACTAATTACTGACTAATGACACCGAACGTTTCCCGCCGCTTTCTATAAATCCAAGTCTGTGACAGCACCAAAACTGCTAGAGGAAACTAACTTAGCATATTTTGCTAAAATCCCTTTTGGATAACGGGGTGGACGGGGTTGCCATTTGGCGCGGCGATTAGCTAATTCTGCATCATCAATGTTTATTTGTAATAAGCGAGAATTAGCATCAATAGTGATGCGATCGCCTTCTTCAACCAGAGCGATCGCACCACCAACGGCGGCTTCGGGAGCAATGTGTCCGACTACCATCCCATAAGTACCACCAGAAAAGCGTCCATCAGTAATTAACCCGACTGCATCACCTAAACCCGCACCAATAATTGCTGAGGTGGGTGCTAGCATTTCCCGCATACCGGGGCCGCCTTTAGGCCCTTCGTAACGAACGATAATGACATCGCCGGCTTGAATTTTACCTGCAAGAATGGCATCTAAGCATTCTTCCTCGGAATCAAATACCCGTGCAGGACCAGTAATGCGGGGATTTTTTATCCCTGTAATTTTTGCTACTGCTCCCTCGGTAGCGAGATTTCCTTTGAGAATGGCTAAGTGACCTTGCTTATACATCGGTTTATTCCAAGGACGAATCACATCTTGATTAGTGGGTGGTTCATCAGGGACATCTGCTAAAATTTCGGCGATGGTTTTACCTGTAATAGTGATACAGTCAGCGTGAAGTAATCCATGCATCAATAACATTTTCATTACTTGGGGAATACCGCCAGCTTGATGTAAGTCTGTGGCAACATATCTACCACTGGGTTTTAAGTCACATAAAACAGGAACACGGCCACGGATAGTTTCAAAATCATCAAGATTTAGTTCTACACCAGCCGCACGAGCGATCGCCAGAAAATGTAACACGGCGTTAGTTGAACCACCCACAGCCATAATTACAGAAATTGCATTTTCGATAGATTTACGGGTGATAATTTGCCGGGGTAACAGTTGATTGCGAATTGCTTCTATTAAGACCTTGGCTGATTCTTCTGTGCTATCGGCTTTTTCGTCATCTTCTGCTGCCATTGTAGAAGAATAGGGCAAACTCATCCCCATTGCTTCAAATGCTGAAGACATGGTATTAGCTGTGAACATTCCACCACAGGAACCAGCACCAGGACAAGCACGGCTTTCAATTTCTAATAATTCTTTAGAGTCAATCTTCCCAGCGCTATGTTGACCTACAGCTTCAAAAGAACTAACAACTGTTAAATCTTTACCATTGTAATGTCCGGGTTTAATTGTCCCACCGTAAACAAAGATAGCTGGAATATTCATTCTGGCCATTGCAATCATTGCCCCTGGCATATTTTTATCACAGCCACCGATCGCAATCACACCATCCATACTTTGACCATTACAGACGGTTTCAATAGAGTCAGCAATCACTTCTCGTGACACTAAGGAATATTTCATCCCCTCGGTTCCCATAGAAATCCCATCACTAATAGTAATTGTGCCGAACATTTGCGGCATTGCCCCGGCTAGTTTAATTCCCGCTTCAGCTCTTTGTGCTAGTTGATTAATTCCCATGTTGCAGGGAGTGATAGTGCTGTAAGCATTAGCCACACCCACAATTGCTTTGTTAAAGTCTTGATCTTGAAAACCTACAGCACGCAGCATAGCCCGATTTGGCGATCGCTGTACTCCTTGTGTGACAACTTGACTTCTCAAATTCTCTGACATTGTTTTTTCACCCATGCAAATCTTTATATGAGTATCATAAGTAGACTATTTTGAGATGTCCAATATATATTTGTTTAAAATTAAGACTTATAAAGTATCAAAAATATGGAACTACGACATTTGCGCTACTTTATTGCTGTAGCTGAAGAATTACATTTCAGTAAAGCCGCCGAAAGACTGCATATAGCTCAACCGCCTCTGAGTCAACAAATTCAGCAGCTAGAAGCAGAATTAGGAGTAAAACTTTTTCATCGCAAAACTAAGCGACAAATACAGCTAACAGAAGCTGGTCAGGTTTTTTTACAAGAGGCTTATCAACTATTGGTACAACTAGAAACAGCAGTGACACTGACTCAAAGGATTGGCAGAGGTCAAACAGGGCAACTAAGAATCGGATTTACTAGTTTGGTAATTTATGACCTATTACCTTTGATTTTGCGACAATTCCGCGAACAATTTCTAGAAGTAGAACTAGTTTTATTAGAGTTAACTACAAGTCAACAGGAGCAAGCACTGAAGGATTCCCGGATTCATGTAGGTTTTGCTCATCCACCTTTGGAAGATGACACACTATCTTATAAGTGTATTCACAGGCAAACCTTAGTTGTAGCTTTGTCGTCAACTCATCCATTGGCTCAACAAGAAGATATCTGTGTGCGATCGCTCTTCAGTGAACCTTTGATCATGTTTCCTCGCTATCTAGCACCAGGACTTTATGATCGCATCATGAGTATTTTTCAGCAGGAAAATTTCAAACCTAATATTACTCAGGAGGCGATTCAAATGCAAACAATTATTGGATTAGTCTCGGCTGGAATGGGTGTGGCAATTACACCATCTTCTCTACAGAATCTTCAAAGATCTGGTGTAGTTTATCGTCCTCTATTGGCAGAAGTACCTGTAATAGAAACTGCTGTAATCTGGCAGGAAAACAGTTTAATTCCTGTTGTAGAGAATTTTTTAGAATTTACTCAAAAGTTTATTCTAGTGAAATAACATTACCACTTATAGGGTAAGAGAAAAGAATTGTTGCCGTGGCTATAGAAATGCAATCGTCCGAAACCGAGAAATTGTCCATGAGATTTTTCACCTCTTGGAAAAGCTGTAACTCCAAAGAGATAAACACCTGAAGTTGTAGGATTTTGCCAAGGTTTCAGACCAATTGTAATGGTTTTACCTGGAGATACTGGCGGGTCGAATGTTAACGATACTGTTCGAGTTTTGCGATCGCTGACTACATTTTTCAATTTTATTTTCTGTTGTTTGTGGGAGCGTGTACCTTCAAAGGCAAAACTATTTTTCAAGTCAAAGTGAATGTGATCTACTCCCTCATGCTGGTTAATTGTCACCTTTTGCAAGGGTTCACCCGCATTTTCTGGCATACTGACAGTAAAATAGTAAGTTGCGCCCCATATATAAACTTCATTGTAAGTAGTTGCTGCATTAACAAGGCGCGGCGGTTCGGCAAAATATACTGTGCCATCTTGCAACTGAATTGCTTGACTTTGCTTGAAAGTATCTACTTGTACCATTGTTATGGCTGCGGTGGCGATCGCAGTGCCTAATAAAATTGGAAGGCGCATAGCTTTACTTAGTTAGTTAACTGAAAATGAAAGACTCAGATCCCAGACTTCTCAAACAAGTCCGGGATCTTGATTATTCACGAATAATGAATGTTACTAATTATTAAAATTTATTTTAGTACTTTAAATCTTCTTCAACTAATTTAAGATTAGTTACCAATACATCAAAAAAATAACAATCGTTACTTTTTTAAATTAAAACTGTGTTTGCAAAAGTATAATTGAGATGTGTTGTCAAATCTGCTCTTTGAGTTACAAACTAAAAATACAGCACAAGCAATTATCCCTATGAATACCATTTCTACAGTTGAATTAAAACGACCCAATTGGCAAACTGCTGTGATGTTTGCTTTGGGCTTTTGGCTAAGTGCTAGTCTACTTTTAGATTGGGTAATTATGCCTAGTCTTTATTTGTCTGGCATGATGAGTCAAGCAGGTTTTGCTACAGCAGGATATGTAATTTTTTGGAATTTTAACCGCATAGAATTATTATCTGCGGCTGTAGTACTGACTGGCATATTAGCTTTGAGAAAAACTCAATCTAGCTGGAGTTCTAACGGTGTTATTTTCTCTGTAATGTTGCTAGCAATAGTTCTGTTAGAGACTTATTTCTTAACTCCGCAAATGTGCGCTGTGGGAACTCATCTCAACTTATTTGAAGCAGCATCGACAATTCCAGCACAAATGAATGTCTTGCACGGTAGTTATTTTCTACTAGAAGTAGTCAAACTAATTACAGGCGGCGCATTGTTAAGCTGGTGCTGGCGACAACAGCAGGTTTAATTATTAAATCGCCTTAAATAAATATGCCTACCAGACTGATAGACTCGGCTGGTAGGCATTGTTTTAGAAAGATAAAATATAAATCAGCCTTCAGTACATTCATCCTTAAGACTTTCTGCGGATGCTTCATTATTAAACAACAGCAGACGGGCAGCGAGAATGGCAAAGCCTACAGCCGCGATCGCTTTTAGTAAGCGTGTAGGTAAAACTTCTGCTACAGCTCCTCCTGCTAATGCTCCCAATAGGCTGGTGAGTAATAGTGCGCCCGCTGTGCCAAAAAACACTGCCCGTGGAGATTTACAGCGGCCTGAAAGCGCGATCGCTGCTAACTGACTTTTGTCACCTAACTCTGATAAAAAAACTGTAATAAAGCTCAATCCTAAAAGATGCCAGTCCATATTAATTAAGAGAAGTAAAAGTGCAGAAGAGATAGGGGATAATACACAACTGACAACACTTCGACTACGCGGCAGTTGAGCGCAGTCGAAACTCAGTGCATCGCTGACAACTAACTACTGACTACATCCCAAAACAACATCACGGCAATCAATAGTAACATTACCCCTGCGGATTTTTCTACGATTTTTGGGCTTAGACGATTGGCTATCCAACTACCTAAAAGCACGCCTAAAAAACTAGTAGTTACGAGTGCAACCGCAGATCCTAAAAACACCACCCACGGCGAATGAGATTCCGCACTCATTAATAAGGTAGATAACTGAGTTTTATCACCAATTTCTGCCAGAAAAATGGTGATGAAGGTAGTACCAAAAATTGCCGTTGCTGATTTCTGCTTTTTTTGACTATCGACAACTATAGGCTGAAGTGGCTCAATGATTGCAGTAGTTAAGTCAGATTCAGTGCTGTGTTTTAGTTCAGTCTGAAATCTGCTAGAAAGGCTTATAGGTGCAGAGTCAAGTTTCACAGGCAATAATTTTATTACTAGGGTGCTTTCATATTTCTCTCATTTTCTCAGATTTTTGTCATAAATTGCAACCCCACTGCACAAAACGTAATTATCTACAAGCCAACAGCTTTGTCAAAGCGTAGTATTTCTAAGCTGCGATCGCCGTATACTCCTTCTATTTGCTGCCGACAGCAGTCAATCGCAAATTCGTTGAGTTCTTCTGGCTCAATTCCATACATATCCTGAAACGTTTCTAATTCCACACGGCAGAAACGCGGACGATTGGCGTAGATCCGGCATTCTCTGCTGGTATGGTCGAAATTAACACACCATCCATCTTCACCTACCATGCTGAGGTATTTTTCTAATTCTGCTGGTGAAAGATACTCTTTTAAATCTGGACGTTCTGCTGGATCAAGATGACAGCAAGCCCCACATTGCTTGACACATTGCCAGTTTGCCATTTTATGTCTTTTCCTATAATTTTGTTAAGTAAATTAAATGTAACAGCCAATCACCGGATATGATAATTGCGGGTTTTGCAACTGAAATTAATTAATTTTCTAAAGACGATAGGGAGAGAGAAAGAAAAATGTTTGAAGCTATAGCTAATATTAATTGGGAAGTTATTTTCCAGCTAACCTTTGTTGCACTAATCATTCTTGCTGGCCCGGCGGTAATTTTTGTGCTGGCTTTTCGTAACGGTAACATGTAAGAGTAATCAGTGCTGAGTCAGGAGCTAACTAAAACTCACAGCTCGGCACTTACAATTGATAACGCTTGCAGGGCAGCTTGGATAATGCTGTCATATTTTGGTTGAGACAAGTCAACCTCCGTAGCGTCTTGACGATTAGTACCAAGCAAACCGATTGTACGTCCTGGATGCATGACTAAGACTTTGCCTTCAGGATTTTTAATCCTTAATTCTGGTAAAACACCGTTTTGATAAATGCCACAGTTATATTGACGCTGATTGTACTGAAAGTTGGTTCTTAGCGGTTTAGGTGGTAAAGCATCAAATAAATGAGATTGCGGTAGTAGTTTGGGATGAATTGACTCCTGACTGTAATGATCGTTTGGCAGCCTAGCACCTAGTAACTCCAACTCAATGGTAGTGTCACCATTAAAGTCATTTTCTCGCAGCTTGTAAGCAATATCTACTCGCAGCGGTAGAGGTAAGTAGTCGCGCCAACGCCAGGCGATCGCTTTAATCTTATATTGTTGTTGATTAATAGTTTGAGCAAATGTCAATTTGATATGACCCTTACCAACAATTTTTTGCTCCACAACTTGGACATTAGGTGTCCAAAATATGGGATCGGGATTATCAATACCGCAAGGGTGGAGAGCATTTAACTGTTGATAAAGTTGCTGGTTGATCTGATGAAAATCAACTTGGGCATCAATTTTGAGTAGTGGCTTGAGGTGCTGCGGTTCTAAACACTGATTGGCAAACTCACACAAACGCGATCGCAATGCCTGTAAATTTTCTGCTGGTAGAGAAAAACCTCCAGCTGCTTTGTGTCCACCAAATTTGCCTAGCAAGTCTTGGCAATATTCCAAAGCTGCAAACACATGAAATTCAGGGATTCCTCGTGCTGAACCGCGAATGTGTTCTGCATTTTCATAAGTACCGATAAATACCGGAACACCATAGCGTTCTAATAAACGGGAAGCAACGATCCCAATTACACCATGATGCCAATTAGGTTGAACAATAACTAGTACTCGGTCTTGCTGTAAAGAAGCAATAAATTCTGATTCTACATGAGCGATCGCTGCTTGTTCAATTTCCTCGCACATTTGCTGACGACTGGTGTTAGTTTGTTCGCACTGCATAGCGCGTTCTAGCGCGATTCCCATATCATCCGTAGTCAGCAATTCAATCATTGTTTGCGGGTTGCCAATTCGTCCAATCGCATTAATACGCGGCCCTAAACGAAACCCAATATCCTCCGGCTTCAACGATTTTGCATTTCGGATTTGAGATTGAAGTTTCTTTCCATCTCCCCCTGCTTCCTCTGCCTCCCCTGCCTCCCCTGCTCCCCCTGCTCTCTCAGTCCCCCTCGCCTGTACCCCAGCCACCTGAATTAAAGCTTGCACCCCAGGTAATTGGGATTTAGGTAGATGCTTTAAACCACGTTTTACCCAGCGGCGGTTGACACCAGTTAAAGGAGCTAAATCTGCGATCGTTCCCAGTGTAAAAAGTGCTAGCATTGGCTGGACTAAGCCTTTCATCTTTCCTAATTGTTGGGCAACAGACACCGCTAAAATATAGGCAACACCAACACCAGCAACACCCCGATAAGGTGAAGATTCTGCAATGAGTTTGGGATTGAGGATAGCATTGGCTGGAGGTAATATTTGCGGAATATCGTGGTGATCGGTAACAATTACTTTTACTCCTAGTTCTCTAGCTCTAGCAATTGGTTCATAAGCTGAGATGCCATTATCTACAGTTAAAATTAGTCCTACGCCTTCGCTGTGAAATTCTTCCACAATGCGTTTATTAATACCGTAGCCTTCATGCATCCTACTAGGGATGGCGTAATCTACCTTAGCTCCCAAAGTACGCAGACTACGCAAAAGTAGAGCCGTGCTAGTCATGCCATCTGCATCATAATCGCCACAGATAGCAATTTTCTCTTGAGAAGCGATCGCCTTTTGCAATAACTCTACACTTATTGCTAAAGCGGGAAATTCTTCTAGTGGCGTAGGTAAAATTAAAGACTCTGGATCTAAAAATGCTTGTGCTTGTTTTGGTGTTTCGATGCCACGATTAATCAACAACTGGCTGACAATAGGTGAAATATTTGTCAAATCCGCCAAATGTTGGGCAAATTCTGCTTTTTGTGGATAAATTTGCCAGCGCTGATTAGGTAAGCGCCTACTAGATTGAGAAAATTTAGATATAGATCGATCTAGCACAATAGAAGTTAGGAATCTTGAAGTTATAAGTTATGAGAACAGGACTTACCCACAAGTAACGGAAAATTAAACCGCAGAGGACGCAGAGAACACAGAGAAATATGAGTTTCAGAGAGTTCTTACGTAAGTCCTAGAGAACTGAAAGTTTTTTCTTAACTCATAACTCATAACACTTATCAGGACTTACTTTGTCTGTTTCTATCTGTGATATTGACCAAATAACTACTAATTCGTAATGATGCTCCTGCGGCATAGCTGCGCTTAGAGCGTAGCCCATTATCAATTACGAATTAAGTAATACCGTTTCACTTTAAAGTTGATACATTTGGGCAAGCAGGGGAAGCAGAGGAGGCAGGGGGAGTAAGAAAAGTAATTTGTATCAAAAATTTCGTGAAATGGTATAAGTCGGTGCAATAAAACCAAACTATGTAACGAAAAGTAAATAAGGCTCAAACTCTTTCTTCCCTTGCTCTTAGTCACTGAGCGACTTGTACTGAGTTTAGCCTGAGCGCAGCCGAAGTGCTGCTCCCTGCCTTATTCCAACAATAATTATTTACGCCGACCTACTTATGTTGACGGCTCACAGCAATTTGCTACTCTTGGTAGTCTGACAGTCGCTCTTTGTCCGTTTCAGGTCGTGCCGATGCCCCATGCCGATACTTCGGGTTCGCTACTTCGACGGGACAGAAACTGACACCGTCGAGTAGACTCACCATTTCTATATTTCGGGACGCGTTGTCTTATCTCTTTCGTGTTCAGTGTTGCAATTTAAGCACAACACTGAGCAAACAGACAAATCAATCTTGCCCCATCAACAACCACAACAAAAATAAGTGTGACTAGTGGGTTCCCACCTGGTCAATCAACGAGTAATTAGCTAGCTACAACTTCAATATCGACTTGCGCCACTACATCAGAATGCAGTTTAATATCGGCCTTATAAGTACCTAAGTGGTTAATATCAGGAATAGTAATACCGCGCCGATCAATTTCTTGGCTAGTGGCTGCTTGAATTGCATCTACAACATCTTGAGTAGTGATAGTCCCAAAAATCGCTTCATTTTCACCAACTTGCTTCGCAATTTTTAAACTATTAACTTTTTCCAAAGCTGCTTTTTGCTCTAGAGCTTGTTGTTTAAGTTCTAACTGCCGCTGACGTTCTTGCTCACGGCGGCGTTCTACTTGCTTAAGAATACTGGGAGTGGCATGAGTCGCCAAATTTTGGGGAATCAGGTAATTACGAGCATAGCCGGGAGCTACATCCACTAAATCGCCAGATTTTCCTAGCTTGTTGATATCTTGATTTAAAACTAACTGTATGCGTTTCGCCATTGTTTTCTGTTTTTCCTGTAAAATCTCATGAAGTTGGGTTGGGACAGGATAGCTCACAACATTTGTAGCTATGTTCCCAGTAGCTTGGCTTATACCCTAGAGCTTACAGATCCTAGCGAAAGGTAGGGGGCGATCGCAACTCTTTCGTGCCAGAAAGTCTAACATTGCTATAAAAGCAAGCACGGAAGAGTTTAATCCTTATTCGATTAAATCTACAAAACTAGAGATTTAGTGCAGACTCAGATGATGTAGTGCTTTCGCTTTTAGCAGCCATAACCATAGATAGTAGTTTCGGCAATGCCAAACAAATAACAGCATTTAACAGTGTTAGTAATAAACTATCTGTCAAACTCATATATAAATGTCTCCTTTTTAAAATTTGTGGTTGCTATATTACTATTTTTGATCAAAATTAGCTTGATTGTTGACAGATAAAATTTGATTTTCTTGTCAGCTATATAAGTTAGATAAATATATAGACTTTATCTATAAAATCCATTGATTTGTATCTATCTTTCAAAAGATAGAAAACTATTTTTTAGGATTAATTGTGGAAAATCTGAAATTCATGTAGATAATAGGTAGTAAAAAATCATTATTACCGATCTCAAATAGGCAATAGATTGATCTAAGAACATCTGCTCCAGCGTTGATGATTATAGATATTATTTAAATCAGTTTAATGGTTTCTACGCAATGCAAGTAAATATTAAGTCTGAAGAATTATAGGACTTATATTTGATTTTTGAAAAAATTCAGTACACCTCAAAGAGCCTTGTTCCCTGCCTACATAAGTAATTTCACCAAATCAAACCGGATTCCTGTAGTTCAAAACTGGTATGACTTATGCAGAGATTTATAACTTCCGACAGCCCGTTAATTTGGGGAACACTTGGAACAGAAATGAGGACTAAATCTACAAAACTGACTACCTGTTAACGTGTAAACCGTACAATAAGGGAAACTGGTATTGACAATTTTAGCTGTTCGGAGTTTTGCAACTTCTAGAGATGTTTTGGCTGCTTTAGTTTTAAACGCCAGAATTGTAAAGATTAGCTTAGGCAACGCCAGACAGGCAACAACATTAATTAAGGTTAGCAGCACAGCATCTATTAAACCCATAGGTAATCACCCCCTTGCAAAAATAGGTGGTCTCTGTTTTTAGCTTTCAACATTATACCTAGCAACTAACTACTAGGCATCCATTACTTTTGCTTTATATAAGTTAACTTTAACATAAACTTTTATCAATACAACCGTTTAATTCAGAAAATTACTTACACAGTATGGGATGTAGATATTAAGGATAAACAATGTAGCGCGATCGCACAATAAGCTGGAAAATAGACAATTTATTACAGTGAGGTGATATGATGTCGAAAACTCAACCTACATCTGATTTTTTATCTAACATCACAAGGCGAGAAAGCCAGGAATTACAACGTTTAGTAGATTATACAAACGTAGATTTGTTACCAGATATTTGGCCATTGGCAGCAAAGCAATTTGGTAATATTGTTGCTCTCCGTAATCCTCATGCTAAACCAGAAGTAGTAATTACCTATGCTCAGTTAGCAGAGAAAATTCAACAATTTGCTGCTGGCTTGCAAGCATTGGGAGTCCAAGCAGGCGATCGCGTCTGTTTAATTGCTGATAATAGTCCCAGATGGTTTATTGCCGATCAAGGCATCATGACTACTGGGGCAATTGATGCAGTGCGTAGCGCCCAAGCCGAAAAAGAAGAATTGCTGTTTATCGTTACTAATAGTGGCAGCACAGTACTCATAGTTGAAGATTTAAAAATTCTAGAGAAACTGCGCGATCGCTTGCATGATTTACCGATTAAATTAGTAGTCTCACTTGCTGATGAAGCACCACCAGATGATGAAACCCTCCAGGTGCTCAATTTTTCGCAGCTCATAGAAATTGGTATCAACCATACTTTTGTACCAGTCAAGCCCAGCCCTGATACTCTAGCGACTTTAATTTATACATCTGGTACAACAGGTAAACCCAAGGGTGTGATGCTTTCTCATAACAATTTAATGCATCAGGTAAAAGCTCTGGGGGCAGTCATCCAACCACAACCAGGAGATATTGTTCTCAGCATCTTGCCTACATGGCACAGCTATGAACGCAGTGGTGAATATTTCTTGCTTTCTCAAGGTTGTACGCAAATTTATACTAATTTGCGTTCTGTCAAACGAGATTTACAACAATTTAAACCCAACTACATGATCGCTGTGCCGCGTCTATGGGAATCAATTTATGAGGGAGTCCAAAAGCAATTCCGTGAACAAGCAGCCAGCAAGCAACGCTTAGTGAAATTTTTACTAGAAACTAGCGAGAAATATATTAAAGCAAGGCGAATTGCTGAAGGCTTGAGTTTAGATCATCTTGATTCTTCAGCTTTTCAAAGGTTAACAGCTAAAATGACAGCATCCGCTTTGTACCCTATCCATGCTTTAGGAGAACGCTTGGTTTATGCCAAAGTCCGGCAAGCCACAGGAGGACAAATGAAGTATGTGATTAGCGGTGGCGGTGCGCTACCGAGGCACATTGATAACTTTTTTGAAATTACTGGTGTAGAACTTTTACAGGGTTACGGTTTAACAGAAACTTCTCCTGTAGCTAACGCGCGTCGTCCTTGGCGCAATTTCCGTGGTTCATCCGGGCAACCAATCCCCGGAACAGAAGTTAAGATTATAGATTCTGAAACTCGCCAACCTTTACCAGCTGGTCAACGAGGTTTGGTCTTGCTAAGAGGCTTTCATATCATGCAAGGTTATTATCAAAACCCCGAAGCAACGGCGAAAGTTATTGATGCTGACGGTTGGTTTGATAGCGGCGATTTGGGTTGGGTAACACCACAGAATGACTTAGTATTGACTGGCAGAGCCAAAGATACGATTGTCTTAACCAATGGAGAGAACATTGAACCGCAGCCAATTGAAGATGCTTGTTTGCGATCGCCTTTTGTTGACCAAATTATGCTTGTTGGTCAAGATCAACGTAGTCTAGGTGCTTTGATTGTGCCGAATATCGAAGCCTTAGAAAAATGGGCAGCTAGTCAGAACCTCAATTCCAATGTACAGGATGACAATGTTACCTCCTCATCCAGTCAAAAAATTGACCTGGAGAGTAAAATGATCCAGGATTTATTTCGGCAAGAATTGAATCGGGAAGTGAAAAACCGTCCAGGTTATCGACCAGATGACCGCATTGGGCCATTCAGATTAGTTCTAGAGCCATTTTCCATCGAAAATGGTTTGATGACACAAACCCTGAAAATCCGGCGACACATTGTTACCGAACACTATCACGATATTATTAACGGAATGTTTGCCTAATAATTCCGCCTGCAAACTATAGAGTGAACGTGAAAATTTTATGGATGTCTCCAACCCTCAATTGCTTCTCAAGCGTGTAGTTAATGTCAAAGTCATTGTGACTCCTCTTTGGAAAGAAGAAGTACAGCAGCAATTGCAAGCGCAAATCAATCAAAGTGATCAGCAACTCCAACAGCTTGATGTTGAAGGACAAAAAGCGATCGCCGCCATTCAAAAGCAAAGTCTGCAACCACCAGGCCCCCAGACCCTGCAACAAATTGACAACATCCAACTCCAAGTCAATCAAAAGAAAAGTGAACTGTTAGAGCAAAAAAATCAACTTTTACAAAATCTCCAACAAGTGCAGTTTCTTGAGTTGGATCAAGAAGTCAATCAATTCCAAATGGAAGGCTTTTTTAAGGTCGAACGAGGCGATAACTTAATTAGCAAAATGCAAGTTGAAATCGTTCTCCGGGATGGCGTTGTAGAAGAAATTCGCGGTGATATTTAAATAAAAATTCTACCTACAAGGGGATAGAGTTTTGTCATTGGTCAGTTGTCAGTGGTTAGTAGTTAGTAGCAAATATATTTTCAGGCTACCCACTCTTGGGTAGAGGTATTAAACCAAATCAAAAACAACTGACAACTGACTCCTGTAGCGTAGAAACTTAATTTCTTCAAACTTCATACTTTTACTGACAGCTTTGAGTGAAGTTTTTTTGGGGTTGGCTTCCAGTCTGACATTGTGTCTGGGAGCCAGCCCAAACAATTTGCCACATAGGAGGAGAACTAACTAAAAGCGATCGCCCTAAGGTTGTCATCTCAACTCGATATTTAATTACATTAGTTGCATCAGCATTTGGCTGGATTTGAGTAATAGTTACTAAGGCTTGGTTCTGTTGTGGATAAGCTACCTCTACTTTAGGCTTAACTTTTGCTGTTATTTCATTATCCAAGGCATTCAGGGCTAGAGTCTCAGGATCGCTACCTTGGAGAGCAGAAGTGATACTTTCTAACGGTATATCTTTATAATGGACACGCTCTGGGAATATTGTTACATTCTGAGCCTGTTGTACTGCTGTAACTTGCTGCTGTTGACTATTGGTAGTTTCTGCAACCGACACAGATTGTTGGTGCTGGTTGATATAAATGCCAGCACCAGCGGTGGCAAAGACACTTAATATCAAAATCAAAAACAATTTCCACTTGACCGACATCATAAAACTAAACAAAAATTTCAAACAGATCAACTATCAATTTGGAATTTTAAATTGAAGTTTCACCACTAACCACATATCATAATCTGTAGAAAATCTTCTACAGCAAACCTAAAGAAGTTATAAAAATTATTTTTTCTCGTGGATCTCGAAGGCTGATAATTTGCGATCGCTATAAATATATAGACCTTTGCCTTATCTTCAGGTTCCTGGGTAAATAGTCAGTTGTCAGCTGTTATTTTTCTTGCTTCCCCTGCTTCCCCTACCTCCCCTGCTTCCCCCGCCCCGGTCACTGAGCGTCTTGTACTGAGCGTTCGCGTAGCGTCTCGCAGAGAAGCCGAAGTGCTGCCCCCTACACTACCAATACCCTGAACTAAAATAGAAAATCTCGAATCCAAAACTCTCGTGCCGAGATACAATTCGATCTGATAAAAGCTGTTAAAGTCCATAAACTATTGATTCTGAAACCACTATATGAGCATTCACGAAGTATTTATGCCGGCGCTTAGCTCTACTATGACCGAAGGTAAAATCGTCTCCTGGGTAAAATCGCCTGGCGATAAAGTGGAAAAAGGCGAAACCGTGGTGGTTGTAGAATCAGACAAGGCAGATATGGATGTGGAATCCTTCTATGAAGGATATCTTGCCCACATCATAGTGCAAGCTGGCGATACGGCAACCGTAGGCTCTGCGATCGCCTATGTAGCAGAGACAGAAGCCGAAATCGAAACCGCGAAGTCTTTGGGCAACTCAGGTAGTGCTGCGGCTACTCCTAGTTCTGCCCCTGAACCAGTTGCAGCTACAGCTTCGGTAGGAATACCTGCCTTAGCATCTCAAAATGGTTCTAACCACCGCGAAGGTAGACTTGTGGCCTCACCCCGCGCCCGCAAATTGGCAAAAGAATTAAAAGTTGATTTGAGTAATTTGCAAGGTAGTGGTCCCTACGGTCGCATTGTCGCTGAGGATGTGGAAGGTGCTGTTAATCAAGGCAAGCAACCCGCCGCCATACCTGTTACTTTATCCAGACCGACACAAACTACCCCAGTTGCACCTGCACCAACACCAGCTGTCGCCGCTGTTCCTGGTCAAACAGTGCCTCTAACTACCTTCCAAAACGCTGTAGTCCGGAATATGGTAGCTAGTTTAGCTGTGCCAATATTCCATGTGGGTTACACCATTACCACCGATGGGTTAGACAAGCTTTATAAGCAAATTAAATCTAAAGGGGTAACAATGACTGCACTGCTGGCAAAAGCTGTAGCGGTGACATTACAAAAACACCCATTATTAAATGCCAGTTATTCAGATCAAGGAATTGTTTATCATTCTGGTATTAACGTTGCCGTAGCCGTGGCAATGGATGATGGGGGATTGATTACACCTGTGTTGCAAAATGCAGACATGATAGATATTTATTCGCTCTCCCGGAATTGGAAGTCTTTAGTAGAACGCGCTAGAACCAAACAACTGCAACCTGAAGAATATAATAGTGGCACTTTTACCTTGTCGAATTTAGGGATGTTCGGTGTAGATACATTTGATGCGATATTACCACCTGGACAAGGTTCAATTTTAGCGATCGGGGCATCTCGGCCACAGGTAATAGCTACAGGTGATGGCTTATTTGGTGTACGGCAACAAATGCAGGTGAATATTACTTCTGACCATCGTATTATTTATGGCGCTCATGCTGCGGCCTTTTTACAAGATTTAGCGAAGTTGATTGAAACAAATCCGCAATCTTTGACACTCTAACTAAGAGTAGTTTTGCAATCAAAATTAAATTCAAGACTTGGATGTAGAAAAACTCCAAGTCTTTATTTTTTGTTTAGATATAGCTATTGCCAAGTAGGTTATACCAATTTTCTAAAAAAAGGCTACAGATGAGATAAAGATAAATGATAAAAAGGATAAATGAACAGTAAAAATAAATCCACTAACTTTTATGAGTCAAACACAATCGCAACTAAAGCTACTGACCTTCGATGAATTTATCGAATGGTATCCAGAAAACTCAGAACTACGTTACGAATTACATGACGGAGTGATTGTGGAGATGCCAAAGCCGAAAGGTGAACATTCTGATTTGACTGGTTTTTTGATAGAAGAATTACTCATCACAATTAGAGAGATGGGTAAACGCGGTATTTGGAGTATACCGAAAGAATCCATTATTAAACCATACCGCGACAAATCAGGATACGAACCGGATATTATTGTTTTAAATCAAGAAACTATCGATACTGAGACGCGTTGGAAGCAAGAATCAGTTATCCATAATGCTAGTTCGGTCAAGCTGATAGTTGAAGTAGTGTCAAGCAACTGGCGAGATGATTACTACGACAAGCTTCGTGACTATGAAGCTATGGGTATACCTGAATATTGGATTGTGGATTATGCAGCATTGGGTGGGCGTGTATTTATTGGTAGTCCCAAAGTTCCGACGATTTTTGTCTGTGAACTTATTGATGGTGAATATCAAATGACACCTTTTAGAGAAAAAAACCTTATAGTGTCTCCGACTTTTTCCCAGCTGAATCTAACCGTACAACAAATTTTTGACTCGGTGATTTAAACTAGCATTCGTTTTATTTCTTGAAATTATCTTAGTTAACCTGAGTTTGGCATAAGGAAAGCGACAGGTAGTAAGCTGAAAATAGCGTTAAATCCAGCAACCTGAATATAATGCAGCTTTTCCTGATTCAAAGTTCAATTCTCAGTAATTAAATGTGGCTACTAAAAAAAGTTCGTAGTTGGGGAAAAGAACAAATTATCCAAATACGAGAAGGTAACAGCGGCGAGTGGCATTGGTTAGCAGAAAATCCCATGCCAGTGGCTGGACTTAACCGCAGCTTGTGGCGAGGAGCCGTTCCCTCTTGGACTTTCTACATACTGTTATTTTTATCTGGAATTATCTCTACTGTAGGACTTCTGGCTAGCAGTGCGGCGACAATTATTGGTGCAATGATAGTTGCTCCTTTGATGGGGCCAATTATTGCGATCGCCTATAGCATAGCAGTAGGAAATCAGCGTTTGTTAAAGCGCTCTGGCATTACACTTTTATCGGGGATTGCATTAACTATTGTCACGTCAATGGTAATTGCCAAAATTGTGGGTATCAGAACCTTTGGCCCAGAAATTTGGGGACGAGTCAGCCCCACTTTGCTAGATTTGGCTGTAGCGTTGGCAGCAGGTGCAGCTGGGGCATTTGCTAAATCGCGCCGTCACGTTGCTGATGCTTTGCCAGGAGTAGCGATCGCCGTAGCTTTAGTACCACCTTTGAGTGTTATAGGTATTGGCGTAGCAATGGGTTCAAAATCAGTTGCTATTGGCGCATCCTTATTGTTTTTAGCAAACTTGATCGGCATTATTTTTAGCGGCGCACTAGTATTTCTCTTACAGCGCTACGGTTCTTTACAAAGAGCGCGTCAAGGTCTAATTTTATCAATTGGAGCTATATTTATTCTTGGCTTGCCGTTAGGTTTATCTCTAGATAATTTACTCCTGAAAGAACGAACACGTCGCAGTATTGAGTATTCGCTATACCGGAGAACTTTGACATTTTCTGGTACAGATATTCGCAATATTCAAGTACAGCGCCAAGAGAATTTCTTGATCGTTGACCTAGAAGTAGCGGCTCCTGTCGGTTCAATTTCCGAAAATCAAGTCAAAATGGTACGGGATTTTTTACAACAAAGCTTAAAAAAACCGCTAACTTTAAATGTGCGGGTAATTCCAATTCGGGAATTTACAGCACCGGCTCCAGATAAGTAAGTTAGGATGGCTCAACTACAACGAATTGCGATCGCACCTTCTCAACTCCAACAAGAGCAAATTATACTCACCAACGAGCAACAACATTACTTGGTACGCGTTTTACGCTTGCGTGTAGGTGATCGCTTTATTGCTATGGATGGCAAGGGTAAATGGTGGTTAGCACAGCTAGAAACAGAGCAAGCGCAGGTTTTAGAACCAATTTTGGTAAAAACAGAATTACCTGTATCAATTACGCTCATGGTGGCATTACCAAAAGGTAATGGATTTGATGAAGTGGTGCGGTGTTGTACAGAATTAGGAGTAGCTTGTATTGCGCCTGTATTAAGCGATCGCACTTTACTTCGTCCCAGTCCCCAAAAACTGGAAAGGTGGCGACGCATCGCAGCAGAAGCCGCAGAACAATCAGAACGCGCTTTTGTGCCAACAATTTTAGAACCTGTTACTTTTAATTCTGCTTTGACTAATAATGTAGCAACTCATAGTTATATCTGTGAAGCGCGTGGTGATTATCTCCATTTAAATAACGTGATTAAATCTGACACCAGCGAAATTATTATTGCTACCGGCCCAGAGGGAGGATGGACAAAAACAGAAATTGAGACTGCGATCGCAGCAGGATTTCAACCTGTTTCTCTTGGTCGTCGTATCCTGCGAGCAGTCACAGCACCAGTAGTAGCATTATCCCTAATTTCCGCAGCAACTGAAGTATAAATGATGTATATCTAACTACTTTGCTTTGAAGGTAAGCGATGATTGAGCAAGTTGCCACCGCCTTTGAGCGTAAAGACTATTACACAGCTGCTAATTTACTCAAACAGCTGCTAAAAGAATCACCAGACAATCCTTGGGTGCAATTTTATTTGGCAAGGCTGCATGAAGTTTCCCAAAAGCATCAAGATGCTGAACAAATTTATCGCCAATTGCTGCGGAGTACGAACAATGTTAAGATAGTCACCCAAGCTCGTCAAGGTTTGCAACGGCTGCAAGAAATTGATCAGGAAGAAAGACAAAGAGCCATAGCCAAAGCCACAGCTGAACCTAGCAACACCGAATTTGGTTTACTAGTTTTAGAACCTCTCAGTAGCGAACTCAAAACCACAGCAGCACCAAAATTTGCCCAGATTATGCAATTAGATCCTTATACAGCTAGGTTAGTATTACCTAGTCGTGGCTGGAAACTATACCGCACTGGACAAGTAGGAGAACTGAAATTTTATGGTACACAGCTACAAAAAGTTGAAATTCCTTGTTTTTGGACTACCGTAACTGCTATTAGGCAAATTCAAGTTTTTCAAGTCCTATATTTTTCCGAATCTGGCCTTAAAACTACTGTTGTTTGTCGCAATGAAGCAAATCAACTTGGTTCTCTAACTTTTGAATGGTCAGAAGTGACAGCGCGAGTTACAGGACTGTTACCAATTTTTGAGGAAGTCGTAGATGTTGACGTTCGCCGGAAACTAGAACGTAAAACCCAAACACAAGACTATGCTCAGTTTTGTGATTTACACTTACCTAGTAGACGTTGTATTTTGCGACTTGGTGATCAAGGTTACGAGTTCGACCAAGGTGTAGAAATTAATCCTCAAGCCAGCCAAAATACAATTAGAATCAATTGGAATAGCTTGCTAAATTGGCTAGAAGAGCATCTCAAACAAGTTAAAGTTTGGTCAGACTTCCGGCCTTTTGGAGAGACTGTTTTGGATCAAACAGATTTGCTGGATAAAATCCCATCTCACATTCACTTATTTCGTAAAGAACCGACCAATTGGGACTCAGCTTTTCATTTGTATAGTGGATTAGTATTAGTTAAGAATGGTGGTGAAAAGGGGCTAGGGGCTAGTGGCTAGGGTCTAGAATAGTGTATTTAATTCATATAAAAAAGAAGGGTCAAGCAAAGCTCACCCTTCTAGCAAATTTAATTAACCACTGATACAAACGCGATTAATTATCTTCATATACCCAAGCTTGATATTAGCTAGGTGTTTTAACCTGACGTGCCATATCTAAATAAGCACTCATATTTGCCCCTGGACGACGACGACCATTAGAATTAGTAGCCGAAGGAGCAAGATATTTAGGCGCAAAAGTTGTTTCTTTTGGCTGCTCTTTTACTACTTTAGCCGCTGCGGCTTTCTCTTTTTTGCCAGGTTGAACTTTAAGACCTTCAGCAGTCTGAACCATTTCAACATCGGCTGACTTAGCCTCTTTTTTAGCTGTTTTTGCCTTAGTCTTTGTCTTAGACTTGGCTTTAGTTGCAGCTGTTTTTGTTCCGTTCAATGACGCTGGCGCAGATGACTCTGGTGCATCTGACGTAACAGTTTCAACTGCTTTTTTTGCAGTCGATGTAACTGTATCTGCTGCTTTTTGTGCATTCGCTGCAACTGTATCTGCAAATTTCTGTGCGTTTGATGCAACCTCTTTAGCAGTATCTTTAGCAACTTCTTTGGCTTCATCTAATTCCAGATAGTAACCGTTACTTTTGCCTTTTTTCTTCCCAGGTAACAGCCCTGTAACAAAACCCACAATCTTGGTGATTAAATTGGTGATTAACTTTTTGATAGAATCGAACATTAGAATTGCTCCTGTCTCTTAATATCTGTAAACTTGGCCGTAATGTTAAAAACTACAGCAGAATGTTACATTTTTTTACGCCACGCTATTCTGGTGGCCAGATTTATAGGTTTGTACTTAATCAACATTGTAGTAACACTACAGGGCAAATGTTATCAACTTTGTAAGCATCTGCAACCTATAGACACTGAAAATTAATTATGAAATTTTACTGTAACTAAGGGCAAGATTCTGAAAGTATGCTTAATAAAATTTAATATAGGAATGGGCATGGGGCATGGGGCATTGGGAAGAACAAGCAGGGTGTAGGGTGCAAGGGGGAGTTTGAAACTACTTCGCATTTATCCATTTATGGTTAACATTTTTTCCTCTTCTCCCCTGCTCCCTGCTCCCTGCCCCTTGTCCTCTTCTCCCTGCCTCTGTTAATAAACCAGTAACAGGAGTGTCACAGCCTCTATACAGATGGTTATGGTACTCAGTTAAATTTTCTACAGACTTAACGTAGGCGAATTTAGGAGATGAACACTGAAAATCAGCAACATAATCCTGTTGTATTAGTACATGGCATTGATGATACAGGCGCAGTTTTCGATCAGATGGCAATTTATTTGAGACAACTAGGGTGGTCTGTATATACCCTAGATCTATCGCCCAAAAATGGTGATGCAGGTCTTGATGTGTTGGCAAAGCAAATAGCAGATTATATTGCCACTACTTTTACTCCAGAACAATCCCTCGATTTGATCGGCTTTAGCATGGGAGGAATTGTCAGCCGCTATTATGTTCAGCGACTGGGAGGAATTAACCGTGTGCAGCGGTTTATTACTATCTCTTCACCTCATCATGGTACTGTAGTTGCTTATGCTTCCCAACGTCTTGGTTGCTTGCAAATGCGTCCTAACAGTGCTTTTCTTAAGGATTTGAACTCTGATGTTGTGATGTTAAAGCGTTTGAACTTTACATCTATTTGGACACCTTATGATTTGATGATTGTTCCTACAAATAGTTCACAGTTGCCCGTAGGAGAAGAAGTAATTTTACCAGTAGCTCTACACTCTTGGATGTTAACAGACTCTAGATGTTTGGCAGTAGTAGCAGAAACCTTACTACAGCCAATTAAGCCCTATCGCCAATTTGGGTATATTCATAACTCCCAAAAATCGACTCTGGGTGGCGGTAATATTTGAGTTCTATCAAGTTATAAAAAGGATCTTCTAAAAAGAAAGTGCGATGCTCTAGAGGAGAGCCAACAAAGCGATTTTTGGGTTGTTCACGAAAAAGTAATTGTTTTTGTTGCGCTTTGTTTAATAAATCTTCCCAGTCACTTTCTTGGGTAAAAATTAGCCCAAAGTGTCTAGGATAAATAGTGCGTTGGGGTATCAAGGGTTCTCTAGTGATGTGAGCTACCAATTGATGACCGTAAAGGTTGAGAATTAAAGCTTGGGGGTTTTCACGACCAGGAACGCAGCCCAATCCATCAATATAATATGCTTTTGTCTGAGCTATATCAGTGACAGGAAAAGCCAGATGAAATAAAACTTGGCTCATAGCTAATGTATAACAAACGTGTAGTTGATGCCATAACAGAAGACGAGGCTTAAATGCCTGACTTCTCAAAGAAGTCGGGCATATTGTTGTCCTATATATACAATTTATTCTTTAAACTTTGATTGTGGTCAACTTGAACACAGTTTTAGATAATCTTAGCTTATATCCTGGTGACGATGTTTGCATGAAATCTTAAGACTGACAGGAGAATAGGAAACACAGCAGGGAGAAAGAAGTAATTTTTCTTCATCCCCCTTGCACTCTGCCCCCTGCCCAGGTCACTGAGTTTCGACACTTCGACAGGCTCAGTGCAGCGCTGCGCGGTAGTTGAAGTGCTGCCTCTTCTGCCCTATGCCCAATTTCCAAAATTGGTTATTCTGTTGATATTCTGGCAAAACTATTCGTGATTCATTGCTGATGTTATCTTTAATTGACTCTGCGAATCCTTGGTTAGCGGGAGCAGGATTAAACGCAATTTTATTGGGTTTAGTTTGGATTGCTCCTAAAAAGTTGCTGACTCCAGCAGGATTATTCCATGCTTGGTTACTGGGTGTATTGATTTGGGGAACTTTGGGTTGGCAGGGGTATGTAGTAGTTGTGTTCTATTTTCTGGTTGGTTCTGGGGTGACACGCATTGGTATGGCACAAAAGGAAATAGAAGGAATAGCTGAAAAGCGTTCCGGAGCCAGAGGCCCAGAAAATGTTTGGGGTTCGGCTTTGACTGGGGCGTTGTGTGCTTTAGGAATAGGAGTGATCAATTTTGGATTTCTAGCTTCTAGTCCTCAATTTTTAGTATCTAGTCTTCAATCACTGTTACTACTAGGCTATGTAGCTAGTTTTAGTACCAAACTTTCTGACACTTGTGCCAGTGAAGTGGGTAAAGCTTATGGTAAAAGTACCTTTTTGATTACCACACTACAACCAGTACCTCGTGGTACGGAAGGGGCGGTTAGCTTAGAGGGAACTTTAGCGGGTGTGGTAGCCTCAGTTGCGATCGCCTTAATTGGTTGGGGTGTCGGTTTGATTAACTTATTAGGAATAGGCTGGTGTGTATTAGCAGCGTTTATTGCTACCAATTTAGAAAGTGTTATTGGGGCAACATTGCAGTCTAAATATACTTGGCTGACCAATGAAGTCGTGAATATTTTGAATACATTAATTGGGGCGATCGCAGCTATGCTATTTGCTTGGATATGGACAAGCATTTTTGCTTAATTATTCTGTTGATTTCTCTGGAAATTTAAAAGTACTTCTAGCTACATATTTATGGTGTAAGCTGTTCCAAATTTAACTTGCATATTTTTGATTTTGGGGAAAAACCCATTAATCCTTCTCCCCTGCCCCCTGCACCCGTTCACTGAGCGTAGCCGAAGTGCTGCCCCCCTGCTTGCCTCAATGTGCAAATTAAAGGTTTAACAGCTTAGTTGCCATACTACTATGCAAGAGATAAACTTAGCGATTGACCCTTACCTAAAAAATGTCAATGACAATACTAAATTCTTTTATGTTAACAATTCTTCGTAACTGAAAATTTAATCAGTATATTTTATAGTTTATAAAATTTTAGCTGTTTTTATTGGCTTAATTCATGGAATCTTTATCATTTTTGACCGTTGATGACCAACCACTTTCTATTGACAAAGCAGTAAAATATCTGCAAGCCTCTGGAAAGTTAGCTCAATTTATTGGTGATATTCTTCGTCAGCACGTTATTGAGCAAGAAATCCAAATACGAGACGATATGGAAATCAGTCCCGCTTTAACAGAACAGACAATTATTGATTTCCGCCTCAAAAATCAACTGACAGACCCCCAAACTTTTCAAGAATGGTTAAAGAATAATGGCACAGATTACGCGACTTTTCATTCATCAGTTACTTTTGGTTTTAAATTAGAAAAATTGAAAAATCTGCTGACAGAAACAAAACTTCCAGAATATTTCATTGAACGTAAGATTTTTCTAGATCGCGTAATACTCTCTCGAATTGTTGTTAATAATCAAGAACTCAGTGAAGAACTACAAACTCAAATTGAAGAAGGAGGTAGTTTTGAACAATTAGCCAAAGAGTATTCGCTGTCAGATGACCGGATGGTGAACGGCATGATGGGGCCAATTAGCCGGGGAACAATGCCAGATAAATTGAGGGCTGCTGTTGATATAGCAAATCCAGGACAATTGGTAGGGCCAATTGAACTGGAAGGAAGTTATGGTTTGTTTCGAGTAGAACAATTTCTGCCAGCATCTTTAGAAGATACTCAACTCAAGCAAGCATTACAAAATGAATTATTTGAAAAATGGCTAGCAGAGAAAATCCAAAAATTGACGGTCAAACTACAAGTGAGCTAAAACCTCTGGATAATGAATCTCTACAATTAGATGTGCTAGCTTCTATACCTTGGAACCAACCACCTCTATGCTGGCTGACTCCTGCACAACAAACTCGATTGCAAACTCAGTTGCAAACCCGTCAGTATCGGCTTGGTGAAAAAATTTGGTCAACCGCAGCAGGTGGTTATCAGTTCTTCATTGTGACTGGAAAAGTCCGCTTGCGAAGAGAAGTTCAAAAATTTGCAGAACAAGATGTTGGTAAACCTTTGGCAGCCTTACAAGCGGGTGATTGGTTTGGTGATTTACAAAAGCTGGCTGTAGAGTACAAAGCTGTCGCTGCTAGTAAAGAAGTTGTAGTAGTGTGGTGGGATACAGCCTTATGGGCAGAATTTT
Source organism: Halotia branconii CENA392 (assembly GCF_029953635.1). Classification (NCBI taxonomy): domain Bacteria; kingdom Bacillati; phylum Cyanobacteriota; class Cyanophyceae; order Nostocales; family Nodulariaceae; genus Halotia; species Halotia branconii. The sequence continues at coordinate 2,995,297 of NZ_CP124543.1, forward strand.
CTACACCCGAAATTGAGGAGTTCTGGCTGGGGTCAGAAAAAGATCAAGAAATCAAAAAACCAGCAGATAAGGAGATTAAGGAAGAGATTTTACCTTTGTCCCCCGCTAGTTTTGTTGCTGCTTCTCCTGTAACATCACATTATCCTTTTGTACCGGGCTGGAATACAGGTGCTGCTTGTTTAACAATGGTGGCGCAACAGCTCGAAAATGCTGTGAAATTGGAGTGGGTGCAACGTCAACTGAAAGGACAACGCCCGAAAAATCTTGTAGAAGCAGCCGAAAAGTTAGGGTTAGTATTGCAGCGATTGCAAGTGAATTGGAGTGATTTACGGCAATTATCATTTCCAGCCTTATTACAGTGGAAATCAGACTCACTCTCGACTCCTTCTTGGGTGGTAGCCTATGGAGTTCAAGGCGCTAATTTAATTATTGCTAATCCTCTAAATCCCGATCATACTTGCGAAAGTCTGCCTCAGTCGGTAGTTGAGACTGCTTGGGATGGACAACTTTGGCAAGTAGAACTAATATCTCAGCAAGAAAAGTTTAATCTTAGTTGGTTTACCCCAGCAGTTTGGAAATTCCGGGGATTGCTGAGTGAAGTGTTATTAGCATCTTTTACCTTGCAGCTTTTGGGGTTAACGACACCACTAATTACGCAAGTCGTCATTGACAAAGTAATGGTGCAGGAGAGTTTACCAACTCTCGATGTCATGGCGATCGCTTTATTATTGGTAGCCTTATTTGAGGCTACACTTGGCATTCTGCGATTATTTATTTTCACCCATACAGCGCGTCGCTTAGATTTAAGTTTATCAGCACAATTATTTCGCCACCTCATGCGTCTGCCTTTAGCTTATTTTGAGTCGCGGCGTGTTGGTGACACAGTAGCTAGAGTTCAAGAACTAGAACAAATTCGTCAGTTTCTTACAGGTACTGCATTAACTGTAATTTTAGATAGCATCTTTGCCGTGGTGTATCTGGCATTGATGTTTTACTATAATATCCCGTTGACATTTGTCGCTTTGGCAGTGCTGCCGTTGTTTGCCACTTTGACGATAGTTGCTACACCCATCCTGCGTAACTGGCTGAACGAAACTTTTAACCGCAATGCTGATAGTCAATCGTTTTTAGTAGAGACAGTCACAGGAATCCACTCAGTTAAAGCTCATGCAGCAGAACCAGTAGCACGCGATCGCTGGGAAGGCTTATTTGCTCGTTTTATCCGCACTGGTTTCAAAGCCTCAACTACTTCTAACATTAGCAGCAACATTGGTGACTTTCTCACCAATTTTTCTTCTTTGCTGATTCTGTGGTTTGGGGCTAAGTTGGTGATCGATCAAAAGCTAACTATTGGTCAGTTGGTAGCGTTTCAAATGTTGTCTGGAAGAGTTACAGGCCCTCTTTTACGGTTAGTACAGTTGTGGCAAAATCTCCAACAAGTCCTACTTTCTGTAGACCGCATTGGAGACATTCTTAACGTTGCTCCCGAAGCTGAACCCGGAACAGGTCTAGTTTTACCTCCTCTCAAAGGTCAAGTTAGCTTTGAGCAAGTCTTTTTTCGCTATCAACCAAACGTTGAACCTGTCCTCAAAGGTATTTCTTTCAATGCAGAACCAGGGCAGTTTGTGGGTATTGTCGGACGTAGTGGTTCTGGTAAAAGTACCCTTTCTAAGCTTTTGCAACGTCTCTATCAAATTGAATCAGGACGCATTCTCATTGATGGATTTGATATTAAAAGTGCCGATTTAGCTTCACTGCGACAACAAATCAGTGTAGTTCTCCAAGAAGACTTTTTATTCAACGGTTCCATCTTAGAAAATATCACTCTTGGTAATCCCGACATTAGTGCAGAGCAAGTAGTAGAAGCTGCCAGACTAGCTGTAGCCCATGACTTCATCAGTCAATTACCTTACGGTTATGAAACTAACGTTGGTGAACGAGGAACAGCTTTATCTGGTGGACAAAGACAACGCATTGCTCTAGCACGATTATTTCTTTCCCAAGCGCCAATTTTAGTTTTGGATGAAGCTACCAGTGCTTTAGATAGTGAAACAGAACAACAAGTACTACAAAACCTACACAAAATTTCCGCCGGACGTACTGTGTTCCTAATTGCTCACCGCTTTGCTCCCCTCAAACGTGCTGATTTGATTTTGGTTTTAGAGCAAGGCATCATCGCCGAACGCGGTACTCATTCACAGTTGTTGCAACAAAAGGGTTTGTACTGGTCACTATATCAACGGCAGCAAGCAAATATTTGATGTAGTAGTCTATCAAGCCAACTTTGCTGAGTGAAATGGTGGGATATAACCGCTTACTCCTTCTTGGTAATATCCATCCACGAGGTAGAAGAAACTACTTGCAAAATTCAGTATTGTAAAGGCTAGTGCCTTCAAATTAGGAAAAACGCCTGTGGTTCCCATTAGAGATAATAATCCCACCAAAATCACGCCTTATGTAACTTATGGACTGATTGCTGCTAATGTCCTCGCCTTTCTTTATGAAGCGAGTCTTCCCCCTCAAGCATTAAACGGGTTTTTACATCTTGCCGCTGTAGTTCCCAAAGAACTTACTTTAAGCTTTGGGGGAGTTTCTGTGAATCAACCAGTACCAGAGTGGGCAACTTTAATTACTGCCCAATTCTTGCACGGCGGCTTCTTACACTTAGCTGGCAATATGTTGTTCTTATGGATTTTCGGCAATAATGTTGAAGAAAAGTTAGGTCGTGCTAAATATTTATTGTTCTATTTATCTTGCGGTATTTTGGCATCCTTGACTCAGTGGTTCTTTGCCCAAGATTCTAACATCCCTTCTTTGGGAGCAAGTGGTGCGATCGCAGGTGTTATGGGAGCATACATTCTTCGCTTTCCTAAAGCCGAGATTCTCGGTGTAGTACCTTTGGGGTTTTTCTTTCCCACTTTTCGTGTTCCAGCCTATTTCTTTTTAGGATTTTGGTTTATTCAACAAGCTTTCTACGGACTTGTCAGTTTAGAAGCACCTACAAACATTGGCATGGAAAATGGTGGTATTGCCTACTGGGCTCATTCAGGTGGTTTTTTATTTGGAGCAATTCTTGGCCCGTTGTTAGGTTTGTTTAGCGATAAACCTGAAGAAGAATCTTGGTTATAAATAACCTCCTTAATCCTTTCTTTTTTCCTATCCAAACTGATTGCTACTAGCCGCACAAGGTATATTGCAGTTAGTGAATCATTAGGAAAAACACTTGTGTTTCCCCTTTACGACCAAAATCCGACGCGAATCACCCCGTACTTTACTTATGGGGTGATTGGTATGAATATTTTAGTTTTTCTCCATGAAGTTAGTCTGTCAAATAAACAGTTAGAGTCATTTTTACAGCTTTATGCAGTCATACCACAACAGTTAACTGCTAATTTTGCCGATGAATGGACGACTTTATTCACGTCGCAATTTTTACATGGCGGTTGGTGGCACTTGATCTCGAATATGGTTTTTCTCTGGGTATTTGGCAATAATATTGAAGACCGCTTGGGTCATCTTAAATATTTGATCTTTTATTTGTCGTGTGGTGCTTTAGCCGCTCTGTGTCAATGGTTTATTGCGATGAACTCTACAATTCCTTCTTTAGGAGCAAGTGGGGCAATTGCTGGGGTTTTGGGCGCGTATATTATTCGCTTTCCTCATGCTAGAATTACGACTTTAATTTTCTTAGGCTTTTTCGTGACTACCTTCAGGGTTCCTGCACTGGTAATGATCGGAATTTTCTTTATCCAAAATTTGATATCTGGTTTTGCTAGCCTACAAGCAGCCGCTAATATGAGTGTGGAAACAGGTGGAGTCGCTTACTGGGCGCACATTGGCGGCTTTGTTTTCGGGATGATTCTTGGTCCATTGTTTGGGTTGTTTAGAAGTGATTATGACTAACTGTTAGTTTTTGCCAGCACCAGCCGAAACTTCTTCTGAATCTTCTAAATGAGATGAAGAAACTAATGAGGTTTCGTCTGAAGAAGGCACAAAAACGGCAATATCAGCACCATTAGTAATTCCACCCAACAGCCCCAGTTCAGCTTCAACCAATTGATCAATAGCTTCACCTAACATATTTTCTTGTGTGTAGTTGGGTCGTGCTACAAGAACTATGCCATCACTATAGGGCTGGATTAATAAAGGATCATTGGATACGCTCAGAGGGGTAGTATCCAAAATCACAAAGTCATAACGTTCGCGGGCATCCTCTATCAGTCGCCGCATTTCACTTGATTCAAGGATGGCAGCAGATTGACGCACCGGCCCAGGACTGGGAATTATGTATAAATTTTCTACATCAGGAACTAAGCGGATACATTCACTTAACCTGGCATAGTAGCGTAGAGGTTCAACACTAGCATCAGGGTCAGGAGTAACCTTCAAAGATGTAGCACGAGAGGGCGATCGCAAATCTGTTTCAATAATTAAGGTTCTTTTGCCAGCACGGGCGGTAGCTATACCCAAGTTATAAGCACTTACAGTCTTACCTTCTTGGCTAATGGTACTGGTAATCAGCAGTACTTTCAAATCTTTACCACCAATTCGGCGTAAATTGCTGCGTAACTTTTCGTAAAACTCTAAATAGGGAGAATCGTGAGACAGTAATATTGGCATTGCTGCTGGATCTACATCCTCAACTGGCATTAAAGGCACTTCTCCCAACAAAGCCACTTCCCGTTGCTTGAAACTGTTGCGGATATCTTCGTGGGTTTTGAAGGTATTTTCTAAAGCCCCCAATAAGAAGATGACACCACCGCCAACTAACAAGCCCAAGAAACTACCAACGCCCAAAGTGACAATGGGATTATTCTGTTTTTTCACATCGGCAATGACAACAGGAAGCCTAGCAATACTGAGACTACTAACGGTTTCTGCTTCTGCGGTCTGAGCATCAGTTAGCTTCGTCTGCATTTGGTCATAAACGGCTTTTTTCAGTCCCACCTCCTGCTCTAAACGCGATCGCTCTAATTGCTTATTAGGTATCTGAGAATATTCTTGCCGTAATTTTGCCTCTTCTCGAATTTGTTCAGCGAATTGTTGTTGTAGCGTTTCTCGTTGAGTTTGTAACGCTACCATCTGGTTGGCTAACTGCTGCCTAGCTGGGTCGAGACTGCTTTGGGCGCGGATACCTGTGACATTATTAGCTAAAGGAGCCGCTGTACCCCCGCCTCCTACAACTTCCGCAGCGCGTTGTTGCAGTAATTCTTCAATTGCTTGTTTTTGACGCTGCAACTGAATCATGTTTGGGTGTTCAGGCCGCAAGTCTTTACGCAGCAAAGCGATTTGCGATTCAGTTTGGTAGATTTGCGATCGCAAGCCAGCCAAAATTGGATCAGCACTCAAAGCAGAGGAAACATAAGCTTGGCCGACATTTAAGCCTAGCTTGTCTTGTAAACTGCGAATTTGGGCATCAATCCCAGAAATAGTTAATTGAATTTGCCGTTGTTGATTTTGGCTACTAGTAACTGCTGCTAATAAAGTACCATTTTCAGCTGCTAATATTGCTGGTCGTTGGATGCGATCGTACTGTTCTAACTTCTTCTCCGCTGCTTGTAGTTCTGACTTAGCCTGTGGTACACGTTCATTGATTTTTTGAATAATTGCTGTTAATCGCCTTGTATTAATCTCACCACTCAGATTAACCATTGCTTGCATTAATTCTTGCAAAACTTCTTGGGCGCGCTTGGGATCAGTATCTTTATATTTAAGATTAATGATTGTAGATGTTAATTCTCCAGCCCTATTTTTTTCTGGCAAATTGAGAGCGACACTTGTGCCAATCGTTTTTGGTTGAACATTAACTTTTGCCGCCACCGATTCAATAATTTGGTCTGATAGCAAAACTTCTTGGCTGAGTTCTTGACCTTGTTGCTGAATTTCACTCCCAGTAGCAGAAAACGATACTGGTGGACGATTGTAAGTGAGTGCGCCGTCTGCTACATAAGTAGTTGGTGGTGCGGGCTGTATGGCAACGACCGTTGACCCTGCTACAACTAAAGCAAAACTGGCTAATCCAATCCATTTGTACTTTTCAAAAGCAATAAAATAGCGTTTAACAATTGGTGGGGTCATGGCAGAAGCATGTATAGCAGGGGACAGGAGATAGGGGACAAGATTTTATAATTAGCTTATATCCTCAATTATCTGACAACATTTATAGAAACAGGCTACAAGTGATACCAACTCTCTATAAACTTGCACTTAATGATTATCCTTTTCTTCCTTGGCGTTCTTGGCGTTCTTGGCGGTTCGTAATTAAAAAATTTAGTGCATCTTCATGAAGAATTGGTATAAGTCAATCTCTTCTTCAACAAATCAACTAATTGGAGCCGCCGCCTAAGAAGTCAAAAAAGCGAATAAAGCTGCGGATATCAAAGAAAGGTCGAGTAATAGTTCCAAGGACATTAGTAATTTTGGCGATTAAGTTGCGACCAACAACAATCACATCATTGTCTTGCAGCGCTACGTTTTGAGCCGCATCACCAGCAAGTGCCTTTTTAGCATCAAGTTTTTGGGTAACAGCTCGACCTCGTTCTGGATCAAAACGAACCAAGGCAATGTCTCGGAGATTGGCAGTATCTAAATTGATTCCTCCCAAAGCATCAACAAAAGTACTACCATTAGGCAGCGCTTGAGTTACAATTCCTCCTGCCGCGTAGTTTAAAACTCGGACTCTAATCTGTGGTACAGCCAAAGATGACCGTGCTACTAAATTGCGATCATAACTGTCATCAGTGCCAACCTCACGCCGTGGTACAACTATGGCATCGCCATCTTGCAAACGTAAACTCGGTAGTGAACCATCATTTTGTAATACTGCATACAAATCAATATTTTGTGAAATTACAGAACCATCAATCAACTTCCGCCGCACTTTTATTTGCCGTAGGTCTGCGGACATCGTAGAACCGCCAGCAGTAAGCAAAGCATCGGCGACACGAGGAGTTGCTGAGGCTACACCATAAATTCCTGGTCGAAATACTTCCCCAGTAATGGTAATTTGTACTGGTCTGGGCGATACCAGTGATACCACCAGCATCGGATCGACCTCAACCTTACTTAAACTCAAGCGAATTTTCTCTTGTGCTTCTTCTAAACTCAAGCCTTGTAAGGATAGTAATCCTACCTGTGGCACAACAATGTTGCCTTCTGGACTAATTTGGGCTTGAAAACTCAAATCCGGACGCTGCCCGATTAAAGATAAAACTATTACTGGATCAATAACATAACGATTAAGCAACGCCCGAATTTTTTCTTGTGCTTCCGACAAAGTTAAACCTTGTAGTGAGACTGTGCCGAGAAGTGGCACAATAATGTTGCCTTCGGGATTGATTGGGGCTTGAAAACTCAAATCTGGAAAGCGCTGAACCACAACACTGACTGCATCTCCTGGTCCTAAACGATAAGGGCCGGAAGGACGTTGAAACACGACACCTATGACATCTCCTGGGCCTAAGAGATAGCGACTAAGTTGAGAAGAAGCTTCGTCATTAGTACCTACAGGTGCAGTATCAGTAGTTGGTGGAGGTGAGGGTAATTGCCTTTGAACAGCACCAGGCGGGAACAAGATAGGCTGCTCTGGCTGTGTTTTTAGAGATGGTAAAGTTTGAGCATTAGCAGGTTTGACAGTAGTTGTTAAGAAAACACCTGCCTGAAAACTCACAAAACACAGGGCGATGAATGCACGCATCTGATAATTGGAAACTATAAACATTGGTGCAATAAAGCTGACTTCAGAATATGTACCGCCGAGTGGTTATTTTACTCTGGAAGTATCTTCTATGTCTCCTTTTGTTGTGCCGCTTTTAACTTCGCACTACATTTTTGAGCTAACTTCCAGTCTATATAACAATTTTATAAAGGACCTGTCATTAATGTAGCTTGTATTGTTTCACCAAGAGACTGAGCTAAAGGCCAAGTAGTTTCCACTTGTCCTAAAGGTTCCATAGGAATGAGAATATTTACAGCTACCCAAGGAGCGCGTTGCTTATGCCATTGTGCAAGTTGGTCTAGCAAGAACCAGTGTATTGGTAAGGGGTTGCCACCATTCGGTAGAGCGTACCATTGCAACGCCGCAAAAGTTTCTTGTCTTGTAGAAACACGAAAAAACCTCGCTTCTACTTTGACTTCAGCTTTTAATTTTGCAGTTTTGGTCTGTTTGACAGTGAATTGAGCTGAGCGATATTGAGCTATGTCCCATTTCCCCCAGCGAGATCTTCCCCAGCCATTAATTTCAGTCCACTCGACCTCTGGTTGATCCATCGGCCCGTTTTGCGGCAGTAAAAGTAATATTGCTTGGGCTTGAGAATTTTCTTGCTTAAGAACCTGTAACGACCATCTGTGTTCGCCAACTAATTGTTCGGCTTGGTCAGTAGTTTGCCAACCAGGAAGAGTTAAACCTTTATTACGTATCTGTTTCAATTCCTTGAGGCTAGTGACAGGCGGTGGTTGTTTCCATTGCCAGTGTCCTGTCAAATATCCAGGAACCCCTCCTATGACTAACAACAGTAACAATAATAAAAGCACCGCTACATGAGACAACTGCTTTTTCTGGAGAAACTTAGATAAAGAAAGCATCAGTAAAAATTGCAATGTTTACGCAAGATTTTACTTGAAAAAATAACACTCTGAGTTCCGTAAAATTAACACTTGCTAACTGTCTTTACTAAAATCTGACTTGTAGATTATCAAAGGATGAATTTTCAATCAGAGTACTCCAAGTAAAAAATACCCAATTGTCATTGCGAGCGTACCCTTACAGGGAAGCAAGCTACGCAAAGCGTCTATTACAGAAGTGAAGCAATCGCCAAGACTGGGATTGCTACTTTTCGAGAAATCCTCTAGGTGACGGATTTGAATCATTTATTTTTTAGAACACTCTAATCTTTTTTGTCTTCCTTATAGCCATTAAATCGTTTTAAACCTGAGTTTTAATTGCTATTTTCTTCCTGAATTTCTGAAACTGCTGAAAAATAACTGTTAATCCAATTCAGCAGAGGTACTAATGACAGCAGCATCAAAGCAGAATAAACATCGCCACCCCAACCCTCATGCAGCCATTGAAAAGCCCCTTCTCGACCTGTGCCGTGAAAAAATGTGAGTAAAGTATTACGAATGATATTAGCAATGATACTAATAACGATCGCCACAGATAAAAACCAAGTAGTGGTACGACGCGAAGATAATGCACCAGTCCAATAAAGTAGCATCAAGCTAACGTAGAGAGTAGTAAACAACATTTTTAGTCCTGCACAATAAGGTGCAACCTCTACAATCCGTCCGCCTACGTATATGTTCATTTCATCGACAGTAACTTCCATGCCAAACTGATTGAGAATAAAACCAGCTGTACCTGCAATGAAGTTTTGCAAAGGCAAAGTATAGGGAGCAATCAGGTAAGGTAATGCTGTGGGAGTTGCTAGAAATATTAGTAGTAGAGGAAATCCTTGTAATCGTAAGCCTTGTATGCCCTTGAACCACAAGCACAATCCCGTCAAGATAGTAGGGAAAGATAGATTAACCCACTCTGTAACACCACTCAAATAAAACACTCCCCCTATTAAAAGTAAAATAGCACCCAGAGGATTAGTATTATCTGGTAGACGTTGCCACTTTTTACGGTTCATCCAAATCAGGTAAACAGCAAATGGTAGACCGATAATGCCGTGGCTAAAATATTCGTGTTCTATACTGATACTTTTATACAACCAACCGTTTAACCAATGTAGCAATATAGGAAAATAGAGCAGTACCAAAACACCTAAAATTGCTATATTGACTAATTGTGGCGTGGTTCTATTTTTAATCTGTTGCTGAAGTGCCATAATTTTAAGCAATTTAAAATTAACAATTTAAAAATGGTCAGTTTTTTAATTCCTGACCACTAATTAAAGGCCGTTGTTTGCTGTGAAGCGATCGCTAGCCTTAAGTATTATAAATAACAAATTATCCTACTATGCTGCTAACGGGTGTAGAAGATGAGTTTTCTGTATTTGAGCTTGTCAAAGTTATACTAGCGATCGCTGCTACAACTTCCTTGATTTGACTACTACTTAAACCAGGATACATCGGTAACGATAATATTTGCTTGGCTAACTTTTCTGCTTGGGGAAAGTCTCCTGGTTGATAGCCTAAGTAAGTAAATGCTGGCTGGAGATGACAGGGAATAGGATAGTGAATACCAGTTTGAATGCCATCTGCGTTGAGTTTATCTTGAATTTGCTGGCGTTCTAGTAAACAAGCATCATCAACTTTGATCACATAAAGATGATAAACATGCCCTGTACCACTGTGGTTTTGCATCGGGATAATACCCGCAGATGCTAAGGGTGCTAATTCACTATCGTACTGCTGAGCAATACTCAGGCGATCGCTATTCCATTGGGGCAAATATGGTAATTTCTCTAGTAGCACTGCCGCTTGTAATGTATCTAAACGACTATTCGTACCTGATTCGGTATGAAAATATTTTTGGGATGCACCATAATTTCGCAAACGTACCATCTTTTGGGCTACATCTAGATCTCGTGTCAATAGCATCCCCCCATCGCCAAATGCACCTAAATTCTTGCTGGGATAAAAGCTAAAAGCTGCGGCTATTCCCACCGAACCAGCCCGATATCCCTCTCTTTCGGCTAAATGCGCTTGGGCTGCATCTTCAAAAATTAATAATTTATAGGTTTTAGCAAAGTCTAATAATTGTTGAGGCGATACCATCTGACCATAGAGATGTACAGGAATAATTGCTTTGGTTTGGGATGTAATTGCCCTTGCGGCTGCTTCTAAATCAATTAAAGCTGTTTTAGGATCGCAATCTACTAAAACTGGTTTTGCCCCGGTACGTAATACCCCAATTAATGTGGCGATAAAGGTATTGGCTGGTAAAATTACCTCATCACCTGCACCAATATTACATGCTTGCAAACCGAGAGCGATCGCATCTGTTCCTGATGCCACACCTACTCCATAAGCTGTGCCAGACGCAGCAGCAAATGCAGATTCAAAATCTGCAAGTGCTTGTCCTAGAATAAAGTCTCCTTGTTCCAATACTGTATGAATTGCCTGATATAGCTGAGTTTTAATAGGTTGATGTTGTGAGTTAAAATCTACAAAAGGAACTTTCATAGTTATTTTATTCATTACCAGTTAGCCTCAAAATTAAATATCAAAGCTTGATTTACCAGATCACTAATTATATTTATGACTTAATTATAAATTTTGTGCAAATTATAATAGTGATAAGAATAAATTTGTGTTCTACAAATTATGTTGACCACTAAAAAACAATAGGATTTAAATACATTCCTACTATTGAAAAATTTATATATTCATTGTAGCGATCGCCGCCAATTTAATTGATTACAATTTCATGATATAACGAACTTATTTGATTGAAAATGACTAAATTTTTGATTTATTATAAATTTATTCTAGTTATTTATATAGCTAAACTTTAGACTTAGAGAAATTTAAAATTTGTATTTATCTGATCACTAAACTAACTAAGACTTTTGAGAAATTAGATCCGTTTTTGTACGTAAAAATTAATACGCTATTTTTTAGTATACAGTAAATTTAGGTAAATAAAATTCAAGTATAATAAGCAAAAAGATTTGGTTTGAATATGTCATGAGAATGACATAACATTCGTTTTCTATCCTTAGCGTTATACTACCCTGATCGTATTTAAAACTAACGCTACCTAGTATTAAAATCTAAAGCAATACTGTTTGTACCAGCTTAAAATAGGACAATAGGCATCGGTGAATTGCAACTACTAGATGATTGCACCCCCCATTCACAGAAGAAGTACAAAATTTTTGCTTCAAATTTGTTTATCGATAGCCAAATTGGGGAATGCTTAAAAATAGAAAACCATAACCCGGAAACAGTGGTTATATCAATTACAACATCGAGTAATTATCAAGGTAGCGGCGGCAATGGTAGAGCCTGAAAACAAATTATTTTCCCTAAAAGATGGTTGGGTTTCCCAAGAGACAAGAGAACAGCAACGGCTCAAAGTGTTGTCAGAATTAGGTTTGCGGCAATCAGAAACAATACCCGTCTTTGAAGAAGCAACTCAAACTGCTGCCCATTTTTTGGAAGCGCCAATTTCCATTTTGGGATTTGTAGATCAAGAACGCCACTGGTTTAAGTCAGCGGTAGGCTTATCTAGGTTAGGGTTGATGAATCATCTTGCCCAAAATCGTCACTTATTACGTCAGGAATCATTTTGTACCCAAGTAGTAGAGACTTTGCAAGTAGTTGTAATTAATGACACGCAAAAAATTACAGATTCGATACTTACTGCTAGCAAGTTAGTCCAGGAATATGGCATCCGCGCTTATTTGGGAGCGCCACTGATTGATGCTTGCGGGTATTGCTTGGGTGCATTGGCAGTTATGGATTTAGTACCGCGCAATTTCACAACACGAGATATTGAGTTTTTACAAATCATAGCTCGTTGGAGTATGAGCGAATTTGAACGCAACCGATTGTTGCAAGAAAGAGTAGAAACAACCACTGTCAAAAGTACTCCTATCCTGTCATTTAATGATGGTCATATCAATGACATTAGAGTTACCCCACCAATTTTAGAACAAGAATCTGTTTCTACTAAGCAACTAAAACTGGAACTTTTAGAACAGCTGACTCAGGAATTACGTACACCTTTAACATCAGTGCTAGGCATGGCTGGTGTTTTAGGACGTGAAATTTATGGGCCTTTGACCAACAAGCAGAGAGAATATCTAGATATTATCCAACACAGTGGTCGGTATTTGCTTTCTTTGGTAAATGAAATTACCGAACTGGGAGCGATGGATGAACAGGCAAATGTGCTGAATTTAACTCCTGTCGATATTGAAATGCTATGTCAACAAGCTATAAATACTTTAGAAGAAGTAGCTAGTCGCCGTGAGCAAGACATTCGTCTATCTATAGAACCAGGACATAGCCGCATTTGGCCTTTAGATAAAGACAAGGTACGGCAAATGCTGTATCACTTGGTTTTTAGCGTTATCCAACTTTCTGCCACAGGTAGTATTGTTCGTATTCATGTCTCTTATAAGGAAAATACGCTCAATATTACTGTTTGGGTTTCACATCCTTGGCTGGGAGATGGCATAACTGAAGTTGACCCTTATTTTCATCTAAGTTCTTTATCCCTACTGGAACTTACAGATGAGACAGCAACATACAATACTCATCCAGAAAACCAAGAGAAACCAGTTAGCTGGCCAATAGCCTTAGAGAAGTCACAAAACCTAAGTGTTCCGGACTCGGATGGTTTTAGTATAAGTACCAGCATAGATTTAGCTAAACGGCATGGTAATTTGTCACGCGAAAGTTTGGGTCTATTGCTCAGTTGTCAGTTGGCAGAATTACATGGTGGACAAATTTCAATTCAAAGTTCACCAGAATCTGGACACCGCTATTTACTTTCTTTGCCATTACAACTAGCTATTTCCTCGCCAGAAAGTGAAATTTAGCAATAATATACTCCTATTCAATGCTTTTGAGTACTAAATGGCTGTTTAAATTAACATTGACTGGAAACCTTTGAAATTATAGGTAACTGCTATTAACGATTCACAAGGGCATAAATATAAAGATTCCTCAGTAGTTATTATGCTAAATTGACGTAGCAAAATCTCGAAAAGGTAGATATACAAGGAAAATCATGCTTATTAACGAAGACAATAGCTTTATATTGCCTCTTTCCCCTGTTCCCGATTCCCTCTTAAAATTTGCAATCTGCGTTATTACTTTTTTATAATCACCTGCATTATGATTAAGTCCAAGTTCTGCGCGGGCGTGCTAGTTGATCACAGCGGGTTTTATGAATTTAGTCTGGCAACGATTTACTTTATCTTATTTACCACTCAAAGAATATCTTGCTACTAGCTACTTACATCGTTTTTCCGTTGGGCTGTTACGCCCTTGGCGGCAAAGCAGCATTTTAATACAGTGGGGAGATGCTATAGCAGCTGCTTTACTCAGTCTGGTATATACTCTTGCTCCTTTTGTATCCAGTTCCCTAGTAGGGGTATTGCTGGTAGCTTGTGTGGGATTTTGGCTGTTATTAACATTATCTGATGAAGCAAGATCAGCAAATAATTCTTTAGTTACCCCCATTCACCTATTAGTTTTGCTCTACTGGGGTGTTGCTGTAGTAGCTACAGCATTGTCACCAGTGAAGAAGGCGGCGTTGAATGATTTGGCAACATTGACACTTTATTTGTTGCTGTTTGCCCTTTGTGCTAGGGTACTAAGGCTTCCCCGCCTCCGGTCTTGGATTATCACTATCTACTTACATGTATCGCTAATTGTCAGCATCTATGGGTTGCGGCAATGGTTTTTTGGAGCTACAGCCCTGGCAACTTGGGTAGATCCAGAATCTCCTTTATCTAAAACAACAAGGGTCTACAGTTATTTAGGCAACCCCAACTTATTAGCTGGATACTTGATACCAGCAGTAGTTTTAAGCTTAGTTGCAATTTTTGCTTGGCAAAGTTGGATCAAAAAAGCTTTAGCATTGACAATGCTAACTGTGAATGCAGCTTGCTTGATTTTGACTTTTAGTCGTGGTGGCTGGATTGGTTTATTAGTAGCAATTTTGAGTGTGATGGCATTGTTAGTTTATTGGTGGAGTGTGCAAATGCCTCCTTTTTGGCGTACTTGGTCACTGCCAATTATGTTAGGAGGTTTGATTGGGGTATTGGTGTTAGCAGTGATATTTGTAGAACCTTTACGCATCCGTGTTTTCAGCATTTTTGCAGATCGCCAAGATAGTAGTAATAATTTTCGCCGGAATGTTTGGGATGCCGTTTTTGAGATGATTCGCGATCGCCCCATTATCGGCATTGGACCTGGTCATAACGCTTTTAACAAAATTTATCCACTCTACCAACATCCTCGCTACAGTGCTTTGAGCGCTTATTCGATCTTTCTAGAAGTAGCTGTAGAAACTGGCTTTATCGGTTTAGCTTGTTTTCTCTGGCTAATCATTGTTACCATTAATACAGCATTTATGCAATTACGAAGATTACGAGAATCCAGAAATATAGAGGGATTCTGGTTAATTGGAGCGGTTGCGGCTTTACTGGGTATGTTGGCTCACGGTACAGTAGACACTGTCTGGTTTCGTCCTGAAATTAATAGTCTTTGGTGGCTAATGGTTGCCTTAATTGCCAGCTACTGGATGCCTTTAAATCAAAACCAATCTTCAGAACTATACTCACAAAACCAAGAACCTACAATCAACTAAACATTAATTAAGTCGTCAGTTGTTTTTCTTAATAACTGACGACTATAAAGTTTGTAAATCATGAATTGTCAATTTTGAATAGTTTAGTCTCTGTAGGTAGTGGCTCCAGGAGCGCTAGGATCGCGATAACGAGTTGGTTCGTCACTACGCTTTTTACCAGCTAACCCAGCTAGACCTAAAAGACCAATTAATCCTAACCAACCCCAATCAAAATCCTTGCGTTCATAAACCGTCGTCCTGGGAACAGTTTCAACTCTTGGTTCAGTCACTTGGGCTTTTGCGGGTAGAGTTAATGGCAAAATTGCTATACTCAAAGCCAGAAAACCAGCACCCACTGCTTTGGTGATATTGTGTGTCATAGTAAGTTCCTTGTTCCTTCCAAGTTACCCACAACTTTATCGATTGCCCAAAAAACCTAAATCAATCTGTGGCTATAAACCAAGCATTGTTTTAACTCACGCTGAAGATATACAAAGGTTTTCTACTTTAGTCTGTTTCTCACTCTGATGTGGTAGTTAGATTCGACAAGTGGTTAATAATTTTTCATTGCTCGTTGAATATCACGTTGATCTTGACGACGTTTCAAGTCTTCTCGTTTATCATGAAGCTTTTTACCTTTGCCAAGAGCTATGCTCACTTTTACCCAACCACGTTTGAGATACATCTTTAAAGGTACTAATGTCAAGCCCTGTTGTTCTACTTTGCCAATCAGCTTACGGAGTTCTTGACGATGCAGTAAAAGTTTACGCGTACGACGCGGTTCATGGTTAAAATATTGACCACTAGCATTGTAAGGCGAGATATGCACATTGATTAACCATGCTTCACCTTCACGAATTAAAGCATAACCATCTTGGAGATTAACTCTACCCGCACGAATTGACTTGACTTCAGTTCCCGTCAACTGAATACCTGCTTCATAGGTTTCCAGAATTTCATACAAATAACGGGCTTGACGGTTGTCACTAATAACTTTATAACTTTCGCTCTTGTCGCTCATTGAGAATTTTACGTGCTTGAAATTTTGCTTAAAAAACCGTTGGGACTATCTTGTGAAATTTATAGAGGACACTAAACCACTATAAATGCTTAACTAGATATCAGTGTTATTCTATTAATCTAGCTTTTCTAAGTTCTGAATTAAAAGTTTTCCAGAAAATTTTGCCACTGGAAAATAATTTATTACTTAAATATTAATTTACATTAGGGTAAGTAATAGCTCAACATAAGTAGGTCGGTGTAAATAATTATTGTTGTAATAAGGCAGGGGGCAGGGAGCAGGAGAGAAGTGCGGTCTTGGGGTTTCCCCCTCCGGGTTCGGCAGTCCCTCTTTGTTGGAACAACAAGACCGGGCTGCCTCACCAAGTGGAGCAACTTCAAAGAGCAGGGGGAGAAAGCGTTTGAGCCTTATTTACTTTTCTTTACATAGTTTGGTTTTATTGCATCGACTTACTTATAGCAATCCGATTTGATTAATGAACATATTTGCGTAGGGAGGGAACGGGGAACTCTTAACGGGGAATAGGAAAAAAGGGATTTAGGGGTGTACTAAGTTTTTCACCAAATCAAATATGAGTCCTATATATGTAATTATGGTTAAATTATTAAGAATTACAAAACTCTCTATACCTGCTCGAAGCTAGAGTCTCAAGGTACGATCCATTTCGTAAACCTTTCCTAAAGATTTAAGATTTTCTTTATAAATAAACCTTTAGGCAGTACGAGTTAGTAATCCTGTCATAGTATGAAACATAAGAATACTATTTTTTGCCTGTGTTCACTCGTGAAGCTTGTGAAAGTAAATTTCTGAGTAAAAGAATGTTAGGGATGTATTATCCATGCCCTTGACGATCCTTGTAGTGGATGATGATTTGGGAACTCGTCTGTCTATTAGTGATTATCTTGAACTGTCTGGCTATTCGGTAATCACGGCTAATGACGGTCAAGAGGCTTTGGCAATGGTAGATGAGTGTCATCCTGATTTAATCGTCACGGATATTGTGATGCCACGAATGAATGGCTACGAACTGGTGCGTCAGGTGCGTCAACAACCGCCTTTCCGTTTATTACCTGTAATTTTATTAACAGGGCGTACTAAGACCCAAGAAAGAATTTTAGGCTATCAATCAGGGTGCGATTTGTATTTGCCTAAGCCGTTTGAATTAGAAGAATTAGCAGCAGCAATCCGCAATCTTTTAGAGCGATCGCAAATCATTCAATCTGAATACCGCTTTTCTCATAAAGAGAACATGGGCAGTACTACACCAACAAAAGCGGTAGATGCCCATCATTATTTATTCACTCATATTCATCAGTCCCAATTGATAGCATCTCTAACTTCCAGAGAACAGGAAGTATTAGAACTTTTGACTCACGGTCTATCTAATGCTGAAATGGGTCAGCAGCTCCACCTTAGTCCGAGAACAGTCGAAAAGTACGTTAGTAGTTTATTAAGAAAGACCGAAACCAGTAACCGAGCAGAACTAGTGCGTTTTGCAATTAAGCATGGTCTAGTTGAATAAAAGTGAAAGGTTCAGGATTTACGCAAGTGTCACAAAAAATAAAATTTTTTTGCTTGTAGTAAGGGCTACCCTACGGAAACGCTCCGCGAACAGCGCTTATTTTGAGGACTAAAGTCCTCACTACAAACTTAAAATAATATGCCAGTTGCGTAAGTTCTAAGGTTAAAAGGAAAGAGCAAGAAGAGATAACTAATAACTTTCTACTTCAAGCTTCTGGTTGCTGGCTAGTAATGTATTTGAGCAGACCTTCACAAGCGTCAACAAGCAAATCAATCACTTGATTAAAACCCTCTGTCCCTCCGTAGTATGGATCTGGAACTTCCTTGAGGGTGTGCTGAGAACAAAATTCACATATTAAATATACTTTTTTATGATATTGCCCTGTTGGATCAAGAGTCAGAATATCTTCATAATTTTCTCGATCCATTGCCAAAATCATATCAAATTGCTGAAAATCAGACTTTTGAAACTGGCGAGCATGACCGCGTAGTTTAATTCCCAACTTTGTAGTAGCTGCTGTATTCATACGTCGGTCAGGTGAGCTACCAATGTGATAGCTAGATGTACCAGCAGAATCACAAAAGATATCTTCACTCAAGTCAGCCTGGTCGATTAAATAAGTCATAATATTTTCTGCCGATGGTGAACGGCAGATGTTACCCAAGCAGACAAACAGCAGCTTATAAGGCATAAATATCTTGCTTAGTATCTGTCAAAAGTCAATAGTCCACAGTCCATAGTCTCATGGTTTCTGACTATTGACTATTGACTATCGACTAAAATCCAGGTAGTTCCAGTCCACTAGTCAAATCTTCCATACGTTCCCGCATTGTCGCTGTGGACTTATTATAGGCATCTTTCATTGCCACTGTCACAAGGTCAGAAAGCAGTTCTGCTCCTTGTGCTAAAGCATCTGGAGCAATTTCTACTCGCTTAGGTTCTTGGTTGCCACTGACAATCACCTTGACTAGACCACCACCAGCTTCTCCTTGAATTTCCATTTGCTCCAATTCTTCTTGGAGTTGCTTTGCACCTTCTTGAACTTGCTGAGCTTTTTTAAAAGCTTCGGCTAGTTCTTTCATTTTTCCTAAGCCAAAACCAAATCCTTGTCCTTTTCCGGTCATAATTAATTATCCGCGTGTGCGTTGATTAACAAGTCAAATTCAATTATAGATGCGGTAGGCAATTTGCCTCTTTTGTTACCAATAATTAATGCTAGGTATAGGATATGTTAGAGCATTGGGTAGATTATTCCTGATTCCCTAATCCCTAGTCCGTCAACACACTGCTTGAAATTCTCCAATCATTTTGACTTCTGGTTCTAATAAAATCGACCAATTTTCTTGTACTTTTTCCTGGATATGATTGATCAGGCAAAAAATATCGCTGGCCTTTGCTCCACCACGGTTGACGATAAAATTAGCATGAAGTATTGCCACTTGAGCTCCACCAATCTGGTAGCCTTTTAGACCTGTTTGCTCAATCAACCACCCAGCAGCATAAGGTTTGGGATTGCGAAATACACTGCCACAACTGGGAAAATTGTAGGGTTGGGTAGTTAACCGATGCTGTTTGTGTTCTTTGGTGATTGCTAAAACTTTTGCGGGATCAGCACCTGGTTGGAGTTGAAAAGTTGCTTGGGTAACAATGCGATCGCTGCCTTGCAGTGATGAAGTACGATAGCTATAGCCGATCTCGTCCGGGGTCAGATTTTCTAGCGTACCATCCGGTAAAAGTACTTGAGCGCTAACTAACATATCTGCGATACAGCTATTGTGCGCCCCTGCATTCATTACGACCGCACCTCCGACTGTTCCAGGGATACCCACAGCCCACTCTAATCCTTGCCACCCTAATTGTGCTGCTTCCCAAGCTAGGCTAGGAATTGATTCTCCCGCAGCGACAGTTAATTGGCCTGTCTGAAGGTCAAAATGGCTATAGCGCAGATGACGAGTAGAAATGACTAAGCCTGGTAGACCGCGATCGCTAACCAATAAATTAGAACCTGCTCCCAGTGTTGTTACTGGTAAATCGTGTTCTTTTGCATACTCTAAACTTGCTTGTAATGCTTCTAAATCACGGGGAGCAGTGTACCATTCAGCTGCTCCCCCAACTCTATATGAAGTAAACGCGGATAAAGAAGCTTGGGATTTAATCACACAATCAGTACCCTGTAAGTGAATTATTTTACTTTGTCCTGAATTATCTGTTTCTTGCTTTTGTGTAGTCGAAACTGTGCAGACGTTTCCGGCTGCCTGGGAGATTTTCATCTTACGTCAATTTGTGAAATTTTACATTTATCTGCTGTAGTAAATACAGCAATACTGCGAATCGATAGAACTTTTGCTAAGAGAATAAACCTCTAAGTACCCTCAATCTAGGATGTGGCTTTAGCAGGCTCACAAAGTGTTGTAATTATTTCTGGAATTACTTGATTGAGATTTCCAGCACCCAGAAACAGCGCTAAGTCTCCAGGGCGCAACGTTTGTAGCAAGAACTCGGACATCAAAGGTAAAGTGTGCTGATAAACCACTTGCGGGTGCTGTTTGGCAATTTCTACTGCCAGTTGTTCACCACTAATTTGCCCTAAATCGGCTTCGCCAGCACTGTATATATCGCTCAATACAACTAAATCAGCATGAGCAAAAGACTGGGCAAATTCTTCTAAAAAGGTCAGTGTGCGGCTATAACGATGGGGTTGGAAAATAGCAACAACTCTTTGCCCTGGCCTAGCTTGGAGGCGTGCAGCCGCGAGAGTGGCGCTAATTTCGCTGGGGTGATGGGCATAGTCATCAATGAAAGTAATACCATTAACTTCACCCCGAAACTCAAAGCGTCGTCTTGCTCCTTCAAAAGTAGCAATACCCTTAGCAATTTCTCCAAATTCTAAGCCCAGAACACGACCAACAGCTACTGCTGCTAAGGCATTACTGAGGTTATGCCGACTGAGCAGTCGCAATTTCAAAACTCCTAAAGCTTTGCCTTTTTCCCAAACAAGAGCTGTAGTCCCATCCGAGCGATAGTCAACATTGGTGACAGTATAATCAGCTTCAGTGTCTGAGTGGAGACTGTAGCTGATTGTTGGTTTGAGGCGATCGCCAAAGGCATTGCGTAGCAATTCGCGTACCGTTGCACAGTCAATACTACCGACTAAAATCTTACAACCAGCAGCAAATTTTTGAAAGGTATCAACTACCTCTTCTAATGTATCGTAATGGTCAGGATGATCTAGCTCAATATTAGTAATAATACCAATCTCAGGAGCATGTTTTACCAAAGAACCATCTGATTCGTCTGCCTCAGCTACTAGATATCGGCTTTGCCCTAATCGAGCATTACCTTCCCAAGCGTTGACTTCACCACCTACAAGAATCGTTGGATCTAAACCGGCTTCTAACAGCATGTATCCTATCATGCTACTAGTGGTAGTTTTTCCGTGAGTTCCTGCCACCCCAATGCTATAGTAATCGGCAATCAAAGCAGCTAGTACATCTGAACGATGTAAAATTGGACAACCTAATTCCAATGCTGCTTTGTATTCCAAATTGTTTGGATTAATTGCTGTTGAACAAATAACTTGGGGTAGTGTGGACTTATTAACAGTAGATAATGGTTCTTGTGAATTTAATAATACTCCATTAGGCGATACCTGAGGACGAAAGAATTCGAGATTACTTGCCTCTTGTCTGCCAAAAATATAAGCTCCGATAGATTCCAACTTGCGCGTAATATGATTTGAACGCAGATCGGAACCTGACACTGGTAATTGACGCTTTGCAAGAACGTATGCCAGAGCAGACATACCTATACCGCCAATACCAATAAAATGAAATGGTCTACCGCTAAAATCTACAGAATTACTCATTGATTACTCCTCTTACACCACACCATAATCACAAATGACACGCGTATCATAACAGGAATTTGTTTTTTACTGTAACTGACCCTGTATCATGTTTATACTGAATGTTCGCTTGATTTTATACTGTTGTTTTACTGATTGAGAATGATTTTACCTTGGTTAGAGGTTTTTGCCATTTCTAAACTGTTTTTAAGATTATTCTGAAAATTTCCGCCACATCGGGAAAGAAATTCTTGTAATGTCAAATACATGTTTTTGGATTCCTTACTGGTATTAGTTACAATAGGAAACTCTTAGCAAAACAGCTTTTAAATTGCATCAAGCTTAGCGAAACTGTTGTTGAATTGCATCAAGCTAAGGCACGAATTGAGTAGAATGGTACTTTGGTAGTGAAACTATTTCTCAATTGCATAGAGCCAGGGCATAAACTGGATGCAACAATTAGCAATTTTTGGTGGCACATTTGATCCTATTCATTGGGGACACTTACTCATAGCTCAAACAGCTTTATATCAAGTGTCTCTAGAAAAGATAATTTGGATACCGTCGTTCAATCCTCCTCATAAAAAAGCGATTTTGTTTGAGCATCGAGTCCAAATGCTGAAGCTGGCCGTAAGAGAAAACCCAGCGTTTACTATCTCATTAATTGAGATAAATCGATCTGGTAATTCTTATGCCATCAACACTTTGATTGACTTATCTGTTTTTTACCCAAATACTCACTGGCATTGGATAGTGGGCTTGGATACTTTCCAAACCTTACCCCGTTGGCATCGTAGACATGAACTAGTACAAATGTGTGATTGGTTAATCGCACCCCGACTGCTAAGTGGTGAGAATATAACTCAAAGCGAGTTAATCTGCAAGCAAGTGGAGCAACTACTTAAGGAGCAGTCACTTAATATTCGCTGGCAATTACTGAATATACCCTTAGTGGGAGTTTCGTCAAGTCTAATTCGTCAACTTTGCCACAATGACTCTGTTAAAATCCCAGGCGATCGCTCCTCAATCCGTTATCTAGTCCCAGAATCGGTGAGATCGTATATCACAGCCCACAATCTTTACTCAGATAAATCTGAATAAAACATGTGTTTTTTTTATGGATATAACACTTTACGGTTATGAATACCCCCCCCCTTTGCGATATGATTGGGGTCAAAGATATCAATTTATAGGCATAAATACAGAGGGCAAGACACTGTGATTAGAGTCGCAATCAACGGTTTTGGGCGTATTGGACGTAACTTTGCACGCTGCTGGATAGGAAGAGAAAATAGCCAACTTGACCTAGTAGCTATTAATGACACATCAGATCCCAGAACGAATGCTCACCTCCTAAAGTATGACTCGATGCTAGGAAAGTTAAGGGATGTTGACATTACTGCTGACGATAACTCTATCATCGTTAACGGTAAGACCATTAAATGCGTATCTGATCGCAATCCGGAAAACTTGCCTTGGAAAGAGTGGGATATTGACTTGATTATTGAGTCAACAGGTGTGTTCACCAGCAAGGATGGAGCAATGAAGCACATAAATGGCGGGGCCAAGAAGGTTCTGATCACTGCTCCTGGTAAAAATGAAGATGGTACTTTTGTGATGGGCGTGAATCATCACGACTACGATCACAACAAACACCACATCATTAGTAACGCTAGCTGTACTACAAACTGCTTGGCTCCTATCGCCAAAGTGTTGAACGATAAATTCGGAATCATCAAAGGCACGATGACCACTACCCACAGCTACACTGGTGATCAGCGCATATTAGACGCTTCCCACCGGGATTTGCGACGGGCAAGGGCAGCAGCCATCAACATCGTACCGACCTCTACTGGTGCAGCAAAAGCTGTGGCGCTGGTAATCCCAGACCTGAAAGGCAAGCTGAATGGTGTTGCCTTACGTGTACCTACCCCGAACGTTTCAATGGTAGATTTCGTAGTTCAGGTTGAGAAGCGTACTATTACGGAAGAAGTTAACCAAGCTCTCAAAGATGCTTCTGAAGGGCCACTCAAAGGCATTTTAGACTACAGTGAACTACAACTGGTATCGTCCGATTATCAAGGTACTGATGCTTCTTCGATTGTCGATGCCAGTTTGACTTTAGTTATGGGCAACGACATGGTGAAAGTCATGGCATGGTATGACAATGAATGGGGCTACAGCCAGCGAGTTCTTGATTTAGCTGAACTAGTAGCGCAAAAATGGGTTTAATTTAGTTAGTTGTGAATTGTGAGTGGTCAATTGTTTTAATACTAACGGCTATTGACTATTGACTAAAATGTTGAAAACCCTGGCTGAGGCTGAGAACTTGGTCAGGGGATTTTTGTTGTTGATCGTGTAATAGTACTTTTGATCCTGCTGTAATATTCCCTATAATAGCCGCACCTTGACCGAGCTGTTGCACAAATGTATCTGCTGGTTCTTTTGGTAAACACAGGACTAATTCAAAGTCTTCGCCACCATATAAAGCATATTTTAGTGCTTGCTCTTGTGTTAGCCAGTGGTTAAAAGCTTTAGGTAAAGGTATTTGCCTGTGTTCTAAGACTGCACCAACGCCACTAGCGCGGCAGATTTGTAAAACAGCATCTGCTAAACCATCGCTACTATCCATACCTGCGACAAGAATGGAGGATTGGGAAGATAAAATTTTCCACAATAATGGTAATACATCTAATCGTGGTTGTGGACGCTGGTGGGCTTTGATTAAAGCCGTTTTTTCCGCATCGTTGAGGTTTTGCCTTAATTCGGGATGCAAAAGCAATTGTAAGCCAGCGTGGGCAGCTCCATGTACACCTGTGACTACGATCGCATCTCCTACAACAGCGGCAGAACGGCGAATAATTTTATTGGGAACAACTTGACCAAAAGCAGTGATTGCCAAAGTTGTTACAGGCGATCGCACAACATCACCACCAACAATTGAGGTATGGTATCTTTGCAGGCATTCTGTCATTCCCTGGTACAAGCGCTCAACCCAACTGACGCTAACTTCTCCAGGCAAACCCAACCCAACAGTAATACCTACAGGAGTAGCACCCATTGCCGCTAAATCTGATAAATTAGCCGCAGCAGCTCGCCAGCCGGCATCTTCAGGGGAAGTGGTGATATGACTAAAATGCACCCCATCAACCAGTATATCTGTTGTCACCACTAAAGATTGTCCTGGTTCCGTCACCAAAACAGCTGCGTCATCCCCAATAATTTCAACAGGGCAGAAGCGCTGCAACCTTTGCAAAAGATTTTGTTCACCAAGATCTTGTACTTTTAGGGAAGATAACTCACTGTTCATAATTAATATCTCCCAACTTTAAAATTGCTTTTCTCAGTAGGAACTTACTTTAAAGTTACGATCAAAGTATCGCTTAGGAGTCAGTTGGGATGCTAACAACACCAGTAACCAGCATCACGTTTGAAGAATATTTAACCTATGATGATGGCACAGGTTTTCATTATGAATTGGTGGATGGCAAATTAGAGCTAATGAATCCACCTACAATTGAACATTTTTTGATTACCAAATTTCTTGAGCAAGCGCTAGACGCAGAAATTCAGCGATGTAGCTTTCCTTGGCTGTGTTTTCGAGAAAGTGGGGTGAGAACGGGTAGAAGTAAATCTCGTTTGACTGATTTATGTGTGGTGACGCTGGAACAAGCAAGAGAATTGATCAATGTTTCAGCAGTATTTCAGTCACCTCCTTTATTAATTATAGAGGTAGTCAGTCCAGAATCGGTAAAACGAGACTATCGCCATAAAAGATCCGAATATGCGGCGTTGGAGGTTCCTGAATATTGGATTGTAGATCCGATGGCTGCAAAGATTTCAATTTTATTACTGGAAGAAGGACTATACGAAGAAACCGTGTTTACTGCCAGTCAGCAAATAATATCACAGGTTTTTCCAGAATTGGCGATCGCAGCTGATCAGGTGTTCAGTGCTGGAAATCTTGGTTAAAAGATAAAGGATAAAGAATAAGCAATAAAACTAAGGCTAAAGCCTTGACTACAAAAGAAATAACGCTTCATTCTTTATCCTTCACACTTTATTTATGCTGCTTGGGGTTCAACTAAATTTTCTATTCCTTGAACGACAGTTGCCGATTCAATTTTGTCACCCTCTTTGAGTTTATCCAAAATTTCTTTACCTTCGGTGAGATAGCCAAAAACGGCGTAGCGACCATCTAAAAGATTGCGCCCGGCTGGGGTAAGTTCTGGTTCAAATAGAAAGAAGAAAAATTGTGAAGAACCGCCATTAACTTCAGTTTCAGGACGAGCCATTGCCAATGCACCAAAGGAAGAAAAAGGCAATACAGGCATATCAAGATAACGGCCAGCTTGTTCGAGAGTAATGCCATAAGTGGGTTCTGTGTCACCTTCAACTAGAACCTCTAAGGGAACGGCACGGTATTTATTAGTTTTGGGATCAATAAAGCCTACCTCTTTTCCTGGTGGGTCTCCGGTTTGCAGCACGTAAGATTCTTCGGAACGGGTAAATTGTAAGCCGTTATAAAAACCTCGTTGTACTAAATCCACAAAGTTTCCAGCTGTGACAGGAGCGCTGTAACCATCGACTACTAAAGTTAGATTACCTTTAGTAGTTTTCATTTCGACAGTGGCACGACCTTTGAGCTGCGGTAAGTTACTGTACTCGGTAGGTACTTCAAAGGGAAATCCCTTCACCATTGATTCTTCTAATTGGGTGATGAGATTGAGCAGTTTGTTTCTGCCTTCGATAATTTGTTCCTTGTCTTTGACGTTTACCGATTCTTGTAGTGCATCTACCCCAGATTTCAATTCAGAAATCCAAGCTTTTGCTTGGGACTGGCGTTCTTCGGGAACGCTTGCTAGGATTTTGTCAGGTTGATCGAGAACACGGGATGCTTTTTTGAGGTCTTTAGATATAGCACCCCACCGCCGATTAGCTCGCAGTTGGGTAGAAATGTCTTCTAGACTGGCTTGTAGTTGCCGTACTGGTTCATTTTCTATCGGGAGTGCATACCGCAACAAAGCCTTGCCGTCGGTAATTGCATTTCCTGCTGGCAGGGCAGCGTTACTGGAGAAAGTCCAGCCAGCAGTATTTATGCCTAAAAATATTGTTACCAACAATATTATCGTTAGGCTGTTCTTCAGCCAGGATTTAAATAGGTTGAACATGGGATTGCTTAAATTCGGCATCAAATTGTTGACTAGGCGTAACCCATCAATCATCTTCCCACAGTACTAGTGCTGAGTCTAACGACAAATGACAGATGACAAATGACCAATGACCACCCCAGAAGGGTACAATAAATGCCGATTGTCTTCCAAAATTTGAAAGCTTCATGATCTCTAGTAACGACTTTCGACCCGGTGTTTCA
Source organism: Halotia branconii CENA392 (assembly GCF_029953635.1). NCBI lineage: Bacteria > Bacillati > Cyanobacteriota > Cyanophyceae > Nostocales > Nodulariaceae > Halotia > Halotia branconii. Next base: position 3,022,311 of record NZ_CP124543.1, read on the forward strand.
ATTGTCTTAGATGGGTCTGTATGGCGAGTGGTGGAATTTCTCCACGTTAAGCCAGGTAAAGGCTCTGCCTTTGTGCGGACTAAACTGAAAAGTGTCCAAACTGGGAGTGTGGTAGAAAAAACATTCCGGGCTGGGGAAACAGTGCCACAAGCCACCCTAGAAAAAAGAACGATGCAGCATACCTATAAAGAAGGCGATGAGTTTGTCTTTATGGATATGGAAACCTACGAAGAAAATAGATTGAGCGCAGCCCAAATTGGCGATCGCGTTAAATATCTTAAAGAAGGTATGGAAGCTAACGTCGTTCGTTGGGGCGAACAAGTGCTAGAAGTGGAACTGCCTAACTCTGTAGCCCTGGAAGTGGTTGAAACAGATCCAGGTGTCAAAGGTGATACTGCCACAGGTGGTACTAAACCAGCGGTGTTGGAAACGGGCGCAACTGTAATGGTTCCCTTATTTATTTCTCAAGGAGAACGCATTAAAATTGATACCCGTGATGATAAATACTTAGGCAGGGAATAAGTTTTATTTCATCCCTAAAAAAATTCTCATTGCAATCCCTAAATAGGGATTAAATTCTGGCGACACTTAATGATAATTAATTTACAGATAGGTCGAGGTAATAAAAACTGTGCCATTGGACTTTAATGAAATCCGCCAACTGCTGACAACTATTGCCCAAACAGATATTGCCGAAGTCACACTCAAAAGTGAAGACTTTGAACTAACGGTGCGTAAAGCTGGTAACGTTAGCAGTCACATTGCGTCAGTAGCTCAAGCAGCATCAAATAGTTTGGTTAGTTCGGGAACAACATCGATTTCACCGATAGGCACACAAATAGCACCACCTCCAATGTTAGAGGTGAAGACAAATCGCGTTTTAGATAATGCCGTAAGTAGTTCTAATGTGCAGTTATCAGCCAATCCTCCCGCAACAATTGATCACAAATGGGTGGAAGTACCTTCGCCGATGGTGGGAACCTTTTACCGCGCTCCTGCGCCCGGTGAGGCATCATTTGTAGAGGTAGGCGATCGCGTCCGCAAAGGTCAAACAGTCTGTATTATTGAAGCTATGAAGCTGATGAATGAAATTGAAGTTGAAGTATCTGGGCAAGTAGTGGAGATTCTTGTTGAAAATGGCGACCCAGTAGAATATGGTCATCCTTTGATGCGAATTAAGCCTGATTAAGTATTAATGTATATATCAAATGATTCATTAATATCAATGAGTCATTGCTAAAACTGTCAGATCTGCGGGTCAATCCTGATGAAACAAGCGTTGCCTGTACCGCCGGAAGTGGTGCAACAAGTGGCCGAATACTTCAGCCTGTTAAGTGAGCCGATGCGCCTACGGTTGTTACACTTATTACGGGATGAAGAGAAATGCGTGCAAGAATTGGTAGAGGCAACACAGACTTCACAAGCAAATGTGTCCAAACACCTTAAAGTAATGTGGCAAGCAGGAATCCTGAGCCGCCGCAGTGAAGGGACTTGTGCTTACTACCGGGTGGAAGATGAAATGATTTTTGAATTGTGCAATCGGGTTTGCGATCGCCTCGCCACTAGGCTAGAACAGCAAGCTCGTAGCTTCAGGGTGCTAAATAGCAAGCTTTAAGTTAGTTGTTAGTTGTCAGTTGTCAGTTGCTACTAAGTATAAATACTTTAAATAATACTAGTTATGGTATTATCAGTTGTCATTTTCTACTGACCACTGACCACTGACCACTGACCACTGACTATTAACTAAAGCGGATAGTTTTGTTTAAATTTTTCACGAGTTAACGGTTGCTGTAATTCCACACCTTCGCCACCTAAAACGTCTAACTGTTTGCCGTTCACATCAATGTAAACCTTGGCGTTAGGATTTAATGTTGTAGCAGTGTAGACTATTTGTCCTACACGACCAACCATTGAAGTGCTACCACCACCCTTGGTAAAATCTTCAGATAAATTGACGTGAACTTCATCATTGTTCACTTTTAGTCCCAGCAATTTAGTTCCTTTGGGGATGGTTGTAGCATCTGTTCCTTCTGTTGGCCCTTCTAACAAGCTTTGAAAAGCTTTTTCTAGAATTTGGTTAGGTTGTGTAGCCGCTATTTGAACTGGTTGGGGAACTAAATCTACACTTTTTTCTTTTGGTTTTAACCAATAAATATTTGCAGTTTTTTCGTTACCTTGCTGTGTGGTTGATGGCTGTGATTGCCCTGGCTGAGTTATTGTTTGAGAGGATTTTGACGGTGTAGTGGGGTTGGTGGAGTTCCAGGTTAACCAAGCTACGCCGCCACTTACGGCTAAAACCGCAGCTGAAACGGCTGCAATTACACCTGAAGAAATACGGTTAGATCCTTGTTGGTCTGTCATATTTAAAACCTTCCTGACTAAGAACTGAGATAATTTTTTTTGTGAAGAGCAGCCTGGTTAAGGACGATACTGACAAGTGGAGAGTTTCCTAAAACTTAAATGATGACTTAATACTTCAAAAATGTTGCGGTTATGCAAAACCGCTCTATTCTAGGGAGCTTGTCTTTTATTTTAGAATTTTCCTTTGTAATCCGTCACCTGCCAAATTATGTAAATCGATAAATCTCAATCTTTTCTTGAGATTCTTGACAATCACAAAGCAAAATAACGCAGAGTATTTGCTCTGTGCGAATCTGTAGAAATTTCAGCACTAAGACATTTTTCTATGTATAAATTTGTCTATGGCATTTAATTTTTAGCTGCTATTGCTGCTGCAATCCACTGTTGGAGTGTAGTTGTAACTTCCGCAATGACAATTTCTTGAGATTTACGAGTTGCTCTTTCTACAACTTCGACTTTGCCATTAGCGATCGCTCGTCCAGTGACTATTCTGTAAGGGATGCCAATTAAATCAGCGTCTTTGAATTTTACTCCTGCTCGTTCATCGCGGTCATCTAATAAAGTTTCAACGCCAGCTTGATTAAGTTCGGTGTAGAGTTGTTGAGCAATCTGAACTTGTTGAGCATCATTAATATTAGGAATTGTGACGATCGCGTGGTAAGGTGCGATCGCAACTGGCCAAATAATGCCATCTTGATCGTAAGATTGCTCTACTGCCGATTGCGCCAAACGTGAGACACCGACTCCATAACAACCCATAAGTAGGGGCTTTTCTTCACCTTGTTCATTGGTATAAGTTGCTCCCATTGCTTGGGAATATTTAGTACCTAATTGGAAGATATGACCGACTTCAATTCCACGAGCGCTGAAGAGAGTTTGTTCTGGATTATGGACGGCGCGATCGCCTAGTCTTGCTTTACGTATATCTACTATTTGAATTGGTAGTTTAAATTGCTCACCCCAATTGGCTCCAACTACGTGATAGCCAGTCTCATTTGCACCTGTTACGAAGTTTTTTAAATCAACAGTTGTTTGATCTACCAAGCGGACAAACTGAGAATGGATCTGTTTATCGCCTTTAATATATTCATCAGCAATATCAGGAGCAATGTATCCTAAAGGCAGAGATTTAGCTGTCCATGTTTGCTGGGTTTCTACATTGGGTACATCTAAAGCAATAATAGTTTTAGCACCATAATCAGCAGCTATTTTGGTCAATTCATTCTGCAATTTGACCTCATTTACTTCCTGATCGCCGCGAATGCTCACCAAAACCAAAACTGTCATTCCATTGTCGTAAACTGTTTGATAAAGAACATTTTTCACAACTTGGGTAGGAGAACATTTGAGGAGTTGACAGAGCTTTTCAATCGAATCTGTTCCAGGTGTATCGTGTTTCTGATATGTTGTAAACTGTGAAGCTTCTGCATCAATTGGTAAAGAAACTGCTTTTTCGACGTTAGCGGCATATTTGCCATCCTCGGTGTAAAGAACTTCGTCTTCACCAGCTTCTGCCAACACCATAAATTCTGTCGAACCAGAGCCACCAATCGCCCCAGAATCAGCTTCCACAGCCCGGAAAGCTAAACCAGAACGCCGCAGCATGTTTGTATATGCTTGATACATATCCTGGTAAGTTTCCTTGAGGCTGGTTTCATCGACGTGGAATGAATAGCCGTCTTTCATAATAAATTCCCGCCCACGCATTAAACCAAAGCGGGGACGAATTTCATCGCGGAATTTGGTTTGAATTTGGTAAAGATGCAGCGGTAATTGCCGATAAGAGCGAATCATCTCACGGGCAATTGTTGTGATCACTTCCTCATGAGTGGGGCCTAATCCTAATTGTTGCTCCCGGCGGTCAATTAAGGAGAACATGATACCCTCGGCTTTGGTGTAGGTATCCCAGCGTCCTGATTCCTTCCATAAATCCGCTGGCTGTAATTGAGGAAGCAGACATTCTTGTGCGCCTGTAGCGTTCATCTCTTCTCGGACAATTTGGGAAACTTTTTGTAGTACTCGCCACATCAATGGCAAATAAGCATAAATACCGCTACCGATGCGACGAATATAACCTGCACGGAGTAATAATTTATGACTAGGAATCTCAGCATCAGCTGGATCATCCCGGAGTGTAACGAATAACATTTGTGACAGTCGCATCGTTTATTGCCTTTCCAAAATTGCTAGTCTCTCAAATTCGGTTAATCTAAAATCTCTAATTGAATTGCAACTTGAGGAGAAAACTACCTTGTCAAATGTAATTTATCAAGCGCAGCCACCTTTAGAATTTATCCCTCCGAAGTTCAATCCGCTATTTTTAGGAGCTGTGCATCTGTTGCTACCAAGTTGGATTAGTTGGCAAACAGCTATTACCCAAATTGAAGCAGATAACATAGAGGTTTTAGTGGATCTTTATCGCCAGTTTCAAGCAGGTAAAATCCGCTTCATGCTAGCATTTCGCCATCCTAAAATAGACGATCCATTTTGTTTAACCTATTTGTTTTCTCAACTCGTGCCAAGGGTAGCACGAGAGCAGGGTACAGTACTACAATCTCCAATTCACGCTCATTTTATCTACGATCGCGGCATTCCTCTATGGGCTGGTTCTTATGTTGGTTGGGTAGCTTCGCGTATAGGTGCAACTCCCATTCAGCGGGGTAAGGCTGACTGGACAGGGTTACGTTCGGCGCGTGACTTGTTTGCCAACGGCAAATTTCCGATGGCTGCTGCACCAGAAGGAGGTACTAATGGTCTTTCAGAGAAGGTTAGCCCTTTAGAACCTGGGATTGCCCAATTAGGCTTTTGGTGTGCTGAAGATTTGCACAAAGACAATCGTGCCGAGCAGGTTTTTATTGTACCAGTTGGAATTAAATATAGTTACGTTGACACACCTTGGAGGGCGATCGCTGGGCTTTTAAGTGAATTAGAAGCAGCCAGTGGTTTGCAGATCAATTCAGCTAATCAAGGCAATATTCCTTGTCTGGAGTCACTTTATCCGCGATTGTTGACTTTGGCAGAACATTTACTTGCTTTGATGGAGAAATTTTACACGCGGTTTTATCATCAAAACTTGCCGGATGTGAAAACAGAAATTAGTGATCGAAATGAAGCTCTAGCAGTACGTTTACAAGCTTTATTGAATACAGCCCTGCAAATACCAGAACAGTATTTTGACTTACAAGCGAATGGAAAATTAAGCGATCGCTGTCGGCGAGTAGAACAGGCTGCCTGGAATTATATGTTTAGAGAAGATTTTAAGGATGTTAAAGCTTTATCGCCTGTAGAAAAAGCTTTAGGCGATCGGGTTGCTGAAGAAGCAAACGCCCGGATGTGGCACATGCGTTTAGTAGAAAGTTTTGTGGTAGTTTCTGGTAATTATATCCGTGAAAAACCGACACTAGAAAGATTTGCAGAGACAACTTTGATTTTATGGCAGATGATTGCTCGCATCAAAGGCGATCAAACGTCCCAGCGCCCGCAGTTAGGTAAACAACAGGTAAAAATGACGATTGGTGAGCCAATCTCTGTATCAGAGCGTTACCCAACATATAAAAAAAATCGTTTGGGTGCGAGACAAGCTGTTGCTGATTTAACGAATGATTTACAGCAGGTAATGGAGGAGTTGATTTGATTTTTGAGAGGCTGCGAGATCTCCGACTTCTTTAAGTCGGGGATCTGACCTAAGCAAGAGGTAGGGTGACAGTAAAAGTTGTGCCAACGTTGATTTCACTTGTGAGTGAGATGGTTCCACCATATTGATCAACTGCCTGTTTGACAATAACTAATCCCAATCCAGTACCCGGAACATTACCCACATTGGTTGCTCGGTAAAATGCGTCAAACAATTTTTGTTGGTCTTGAGGAGAAATCCCAATTCCTTGATCTTGAACTTGAAAGACTACGGCTTCTGGTCGGATTTTGACTTTAAAGTAAACAATGCTATCAGACGATGAGTACTTAAGGGCATTAGATAAAAGATTAGTTAAAATTTGTTGCAATAAAGTTTGATCAAAATAGACCTCATTATCTTCACCTTCATGAACAAAATCAATAGTGCGAGGTTCATCTAGGCTGAGTTTAATTTCTTCGATTAAATTGTGACAAAATAGCTTAAGAGCGATCGCCACAGGATTTAAGGTCAAACTATTCGCTTCAGATTTAATTGTGATTAATACATCATCAAGCAGTACATTCATTCGCCGCGCTGCCTTTTGAATACGCTGCAAAAAGTCAGCTTGCTGAGTTGGAGAAAGGTTACGTTTTGTTTCTAAAAGTCGCGTAAAACCCAAAATAGTGTTTAGAGGATTACGAAACTCATGAGAGGCGATCGCAATAAAACGTGATTTTAAGTCGTTGAGTTTTCGTTCGCGGATTAATGAAGCGTCAAGTTGCAGTGAGAATCGCCGCGATCGCAACAACATTTCTACACGCACCCGTAACTCTGTTTTTTCGATTGGTTTTGTAATCAATTCATCAATACTTTCCCAGAGATTCCGGGTAATAAGTTTCACATCTGGGTGAGAGGTGATTAGCAGAACGGGTAGAAAGACAGGTTGCTCTTGCTGCTTTCTAGCCTGAATTTTTTCCCACAAATAAGTCAGCGCCACACCATCGAGAATGCATAAGTCAAATGGTTCATTCAAAAGCAACGAAGCTGGCTTTGATTGGGCGGTCAAATTTCCTACGCTGATCTCATAATATTGCTTGAGGTATTCCACCAGCAGACGGCGGTTTTCGGATTGCTTTAGTAATATTAAAATCTGCGCCATCATTTATCTGTGCTAAATGAAATAGTCCTAATCAGCGTCTTTGATAAATTCTGGCATACCACTTAAGATTCCGCGCAGTTTGTTCAGCGGTTGCCCTACTTTCACACCATAGCGGCTAATTTCAAACTCACGCACGCTTTTTTCAAAGTTGCTCATGCGCTTTTTCAAAACCCCAATGGCACGCCGCAGTTCACCTTTGATTTCCAAATATCGCAGAAAGATAATATTATCTGCTAAATAACTAATGCCAATTTCTGTAGCGTGAAAGTCACCAGTAATGTTTTCCACTTCGTTCACTAATAGCACGGCAACGCCCATATTTTGCAGATATTTACATAGTGCATGGATGTTGCTGAGCAAGTCTTCACCTCGCACCGAAAGACGATAGCCAGAGAGACTGTCAATCATCACAATTTGTACATTGTGTTGCTCTACTTCTTGACGCACCATATAAGCAAATTCGTCGGGCGAGTACCGCAATGGCTCGATTTGAACTACCGAAAGCGTTCCCTGCCGTAACATCACATCTACAGCAATATTGATGCCCCTAGAACGTTGTAACAGCGTTTCTCTGCTTTCTTCAAAAGAATAAATAACAGACCGTTCGCCCCGTCCGGCAGCCTCTTTCATAAATTGGCAACCAAGGGTACTCTTGCCCACTCCACTTGGCCCTGTAAGCACAGTAATACTGCCGCGTTCAATGCCACCGTTTAGTAGTTCATCAATTTCAGGAATCCCAGAGGAAATCGTTTCGATTGTAAAGGCATGGCTGTAAACATTTGGCACTAGTTTAGGAAAAAGCACCATCCCTTTTTGGGTTAATTGAATTGAATGGTGTCCGCCTCGAAAATCACTCCCGCGAAATTTTGAGACACAAAGGAAACGCTCATGATTCTCAAGACTTAAATTGATCACACCATCACTCATGAACTGTAAATCATCATCCGGTGCTTCTTGACTGTCCTCCGAGGTGAATAATATGGTTGCTTTACTTTCTCTCAAAAACCGCAAAAATGACAGCACTTGCTTGCGAAACTGAAAGGCATTAGTTGAAAAATATCGGAACTGCGTGATTGAGTCAATAAAAATGCGCTGCGGCTTTAAAGATTCAACTTGGTCTACAATGGCGCGGGTCATGGGTTCCCGTTCTACCTCAGCTGGAGAAAAAATATCGTAGGTTTGAACTTGAGCAAAAAATTCAGTTGTCGGACTAAGATCGAGAAATTTAGTTGTTTGCAAATTTAAGCCTAACCCTTGAGCAGCACTTTGAAGTTGAACCACGGGTTCCTCTAGGGTAATGAATAAACTTGATTCGCCATTTTCGGCTCCTGCTGCCAAAAAATGTAAGCCAACCGTCGTTTTGCCCGTTCCAGGCTCTCCGCGCACTAGGTAAGCTCGATTAGAAAGATAGCCGCCATTGAGAACTTCATTGAGTCCCAAAACGCCTGACTGTAAACGTTTTTCGACCATCTTAATCTAGCCTTTGCTAACACCGATTTAAAGATACTGTGATTTAGAGATGAGTAAAGTCAAATCTTTTTTGAGTTTAATTACTCAACCTTTACCTAAATGTCAAAAGCTGAGATTTAAGTAAGTGAATCAAAACAATATAGTACATCAGACAGCGTCAGAGCGATCGCTTGCACGTGACTATGAGCAATTTCATTTATATGCTATGAGTTATCGCCAGATATAGCTTTGAGCTTTGATGTAAATGAGTCAGAGCGATCGCCTGTTTCTGGAGTAAATTGTCCGATGGGCGGATGATTAACAGCAGATGGCAGTAACTTTATTTGGTGAGGAGAATTTTGTAATAAAGACTTGATTTCTTGGGAACTCAGCTTTTGCTTTTCACTAGTAGTAACTGTACTCAGAGTTGAAGATGCCAAAATGTTCTCAACTCGCTTTTCCTGTTCTGTTCTATTTTTTAATTGTACGGTTGCAGCTTGACTCTGCACATACCCATTGTCAACTTGCTCAGGTAAAGGATCATCATCTGTAACTGGCAATGATTGAGAATTATTCGCTTTCTCAAACGTAATTTGTGTATTGACAGGTGGTAGTGCTGGTGCAGCCATTGCAGTTAAGCTTTCAGGAAATTTGCTACAAATCAGGCGCTCAAATTCCATATTGAAGTGATAGGTAGCCTGACCTCGCCGCAGCCAAAAGGCTAAAATTTGCTGCACTGAGACTCCTTTATAGCGACCTTGATAAAGGGCTTCAATTACTGCTAAATGCAACCAATCAATGGGATATTGATTTTGCCAACGGTTAACTAGCTCACTGGCACTGTGGCCACTGAGGTCAAAACTATAGTGAACTAATAAGGCTGCTGCCAATTCGGCAGAGGTTTCCAAAGCTGGTGTTAACATGGGACTATTGGCTTGTGGCAATAGGTATAAGTTTTCGACCCATCGCCTATAGCCTAACGTGTTTTTAGCTATAGGATTTGTTACCAAGAGTTTCCAGGCACAAAGCAAGTGTTCTTCATTCTACTTGGTCAATTGTTGGGTGTCGAAACAATATAGGGTGAATTAATATTTTGTGTTCGCCCAATAGCAACTAATGCCTGATAAACCATTGCTGCAACTTCGGCGCGTGTTGCTTCTCTTGCAGGTGCAAGCTGCTTGGGGTCTGGATAATTAACCACAATTTTTTGCTGTGTAGCGCTGACCACAGCTTTTTGAGCGTAATCAGGAATAGACTTATTATCAGTGTATGTGAGTAGGGCATTGCTAGCGGATGCTGGTAAAGCTAATCCGTTTACGAGAGAAACAATTACTTGTAGCCTTTGCACATTTTGATCGGGGCGGAAGGTGCGATCGCTAAATCCACTGACAAAGCCACCGCTAGCCGCAATTTGTAAGGCATTATAAGCCCAAAAGTCCTGAGGAACATCAGTAAAATCGGGGGCTGGGCGTTTGGCGGTGGGGTTAAAAGTAACTGCCACTAAAGCCGCATACTGAGCGCGAGTCATGGGTTTATCTGGTTGGTAACTACCATCAGCAAAACCATGAGTTAAATTCATGCTGGCTAAGGCGCGAATAAATGCTTCTGCCCAATGTCCTTTAACATCGGTAAAAGAAGGAATATCAGCATCGGGATTGACAATATAAGGTGAAGCGATCGCTTTTTGTTGGCTGTTGCTTACTAATGCCTGATAAATTAATGCTGCCACCTCAGCACGAGTTATATCCCGCAGAGGTTCTAGTTTTTCTGTTTGGGGATAGTTGATAATTAATAGTTTTTGAGTAGCAATTGCTACAGCATTAGTCGCGTAACTGGGAATTTGGGTGCGATCGCGGTATACAGTTAAAACATTAGGATTGCCTCCACTGAGCTTTAAGCCGTTGACAATAGATACGATTGCTTGCACTTTAGTCAAATTTTGCCCTGATCTAAATGTTCCATCAGGAAAGCCACTAATAAAGCCCATTTCAGCAGCTTTGGCAATGGCTGATGCTGCCCAAAAATCAGGTTTTATATCTGTAAATTTACTGGCGTTATTTCTAGCGGGTAGCTGAAAAGTTTTTGCAACCACAGCAGCATATTGAGCGCGAGTTATGGGGGCATCTGGGCGAAAACTACCATCGGGGAAGCCGCTAATCGCACCTTTATTTACTAATGCTTCCACAAAAGCCGCAGCCCAATGTCCAATCAAGTCAGCAAAACCGATACTACCTGATATGGTTATAGGATTGTTTTCGATAGCAGCAATAAAATCTACCTGTCCCTTAACATGAGCAGGATTGAGCTGATTACCAGCTGAAATCAACTGTCCTGATGTGGCATTTTGTAAATCAAATTCGCCATTACCCTGAAAAATATTTCCAGCTGCGTCTTGATTGTTGCCTAAATCAGGAACTGAATTACCATTGACCAATAACCCACCTTGGGTATTGTTGGTAATTAGATTATGACGCAGCACCGGACGCGCATCACGAGAAAGAGCGATCGCTGAACGGTTATCTGATAATTTATTGTTGGCGATTAAAGGAGCAGCAAAGTCACTAATTGCTATGCCTAAAGGATTTTTAGTAAATGCGTTCCGCAGCACTTCACCTTTGCTATTCCGGGCCATCATCAAGCCACTGGCAGCGTTTTGTACAAAAACATTATCTAAAATTACGGCTTTAGCATTGCCAGTTGTAAATACTCCTTCCCGACCACATTTACTTAAAGTATTGTTAGCTACTGTAGAGGCTGCTGACTCAATCCAAATACCAGTGCCTTTAGCTACAGGATTAGTGAGTGTTACACCCTTGAGACTAGCATCACCTTGTAGTAATAGTGTAATATTTTGCACACCGAAACTCGGACTTTGATACTGACCACTTCCAGAAATCACAATTTCTGCACCTTTATTGGCTTCGTTACCTACTACCGCCACCCCCGCAGGAATGATGAGTGGAAACGCTTCACCATTAGCGGCGCTGTAAGTTCCAGGTGTTAGCTGAATTATTGCAGGTATTTTGGCTGCTTTTAAGGCACGGGTAAGACTTTTGAACGGACTCAACTGTAAACCAGCATTGGTATCATTCCCTGTAACAGGGTTGACATAGAGTGTGGCAACAAGGGTAGAGTTCACCATTGGTTGTTGGGATGCAATTGTTTAAATTATGACAGTCATAAATAACAATACTTGTAGCAGACTTTCGTAAAGTAGCACATAGGTAGCGGTGAATAGAAAAACTTGTGAAAATTTAGAGGCTCATACCGTTTCACTTTAAAGTTGATACATTTGGGGAAGCAGGGGAAGCAGAGGAGGCAGGGGGAGTAAGAAAAGTAATTTGTATCAGTAATTTCGTGAAATGGTATCAGATCCCCGACTTCTCAAAGAAGTCGGGGATCTTATTTGAGGATTGCTATATTTTTTATAAGTTTCAGATACAGATATTCAAATTAAATATGTTCAATCTTTGATTTTTAATTTCAATGTTTACTAGCTTCCAGATACTAGGTAAAAACAATTAATTGATAATTGTAATAAGATGTTGATTTTTATAAACAAAAAATGCTTATAAAGAAATAATAAACATCTAACAAATGTTATTCGTTAACAGAAAGATATTCGCTAAAAAAGCTAAAACCTTTATGACAACCAGTCGTAAAAACACGCCATGTTTGCCAATCAAAATTCCTCGCTAGCTAGTACCTTTGATATATCCTTAAAAAAATCACAAAGTTTGGTCAATTATGGTAATGATTTGCAGAAATTTGATGTGTCTCCACTAATAAGTAGTAGTAGTTCTTCTTCAGCATTGTCAACTGTGCCAATTCCACAGTCTTTGGTAGGAGGAGCAAACCCTAACCCAAATCCTTATTTAACTAGTGCAGCAGTTAGTCCTGATTTCAACGCTGATGGTAAAGCGGACAAGCTTTGGGTTAATACTCAGACTGGTGAGATTATAGTTCGGCTGATGGATGGCACTAAAGTAATGGAACAAGGTTCTTTAGGTCAATTTGATCTAGCTTCTTGGGATTACAACATTGCTGATTTTAACAATGATGGCAAAACCGACTTCTTATTACGGAATAAGACGACTGGTGAAAACAACATTGCAATCATGGATGGTACTAAAGTAGCTAGTTTTTCTCCCTTAGATAAGGTTGATCCAGGTTGGACTTCTAGTATTGGAGATTTCGATGGCGATCGCAAGACCGATATCTTCTGGCATAATGCTCAAACAGGTGAGAACGCTATTTGGCAAATGGATGGCACAACAGTTGTTAATGCAACAGTTCTAGATAATACAAGTGCAACATTGACCCCTACCATTGTTGATTTTGATGGCAATGGCAAGAGCGATATTTTCTGGCGCGATGAAACCACGGGTGAAAACAAAGTATGGTTTATGGATGGCACTCAAAAGAGTGAATTTTCTCTACAATCCCAAGACCCAGGCTGGAGTTATACCCTTGGTGACTTCAACGGCGACCTTCAAACTGACATCCTCTGGAGAAATGCTCAAACAGGTGAGAACAAGATTTGGACAATGAATGGCATCATTGTCACCGAAGGTGCTGTTAGCGCCCTTGATTCGTCTTGGACATCAAATATTGGCGACTTCAACGGAGATGGCAAGACTGATATTTTCTGGCACAATCAAACCACTGGTGAGAACACTGCTTGGTTGATGGATGGTACAACAGTTACTTCTGAAGCTTTCTTACCAAGTAATGACCCAGCCTTGACACCATCTTTTGGTGATTACAATGCTGATGGTAAGACTGATGTCTACTGGCGCGACCAGACAACAGGGGCAGATAAGATTTGGATTATGGATGGAACCAAAGCGACTGAAACTCCTATAGCAGCAGAAGAACAACTAGGCCCAGAGTGGTATACCACCTAAAAATTAGGTTTGTAACTTGTTTGATGAGTTATAGCAATCCTATTTGATTTGTGAAAATCGAGAGGTTCAGATCCCCGACTTTTTTGAGAAGTCGGGGATTTTGTTATTTACAAATGATTTAGGACTGCTAAAATGTTACGTATTTAAAAAATTGGATTAAAATTTATAACTCAAAACCTGAATTACAGTACTTTCTGGTAATTTTCCAGAGCTAATACTAATAGTGTCACTGTTACTGCGGCGCACTGTGATACCTTGCATCAAAGTCAAAAAGTCATCCAGCGGTGAGATATCGCAGGTAGCCGCATCAGCAGCCTGTGTACGGTAATGAGTCGGAATCACTAATTTAGGATTTAATACTTCCAATACCTGCTTCGCTTCTTGGGCATTGTAAGCTTTGGCACTACCTCCTACCGGAATAAACACTACGTCGGGACGACCCATAAGAATTTTTTGCTCAATGGAAATCGGTGCAGCAGCTCCTCCCAGGTGTAGAATATTAATTCCTGCTTGCTTCCAACTCCAGGCGGTATTTGTGCCAAATTGCTTACCACCTCTGCGATCGTGGTCTATGGCAATTCCTTGGAACTTAATATCTTTAAACTCGTAAACTCCGGGTGCATATACTAACTTAGGATTTCCTGGTAGTCCATCTACTACACCTTCATCTAGTAATTGACTGCTAATCAGTACTAAATCTGCTGTAACTTTTGGTGGACGATAACCAGCAGTACAACCAATCGCCCGGAATGGATTGACGAGAATTTTTGCCCCACCGCCAGTAAACAAAAAGCAAGTATGACCTAACCACTGAACTGATAAACCACTAGATTGTGCATCAGCTTCAAAGTGAGAACCTAATGTAGTAACTAAAGCTGTGACTAATCCCGCCCCAGCATAGCCCATTAACTGTCGTCGTTTCATTAATTACTCTCTTGACTGTAATTGTTCCAGAAAGTTTCGTAGTAACAGCTTTCCTGAAGATGTCAGAACACTCTCTGGGTGAAACTGGACACCTTGAATGTGAGGATAGTTCCGATGTCGTACTCCCATAATCGTGCCATCTTCAACCCAAGCGGTAATTTCTAACACTTCGGGACAAGTCTCGCGGTCAATGACCAAACTATGGTATCTGGTAGCAACCAAAGGATTTTCTAATCCCTGGAAAACCCCCACCCCAGTATGAGACACTTGGGAAGTTTTACCATGCATTAACTCTGGAGCAGAGACGATTTTACCACCAAACACTTGACCAATGCTTTGATGTCCCAAACACACGCCCAAAATGGGTAAATTCGACCCTAGCTGTTGAATTAAATCTAAGGATATTCCTGCATCTTCAGGACGACCAGGCCCAGGAGAAATGACTACTACTTCTGGATTTAATGCCTTAATTTCGTCTATGGATATTTTGTCGTTGCGAAAAACTCGAATATCTGATGCTACAGGGAACTCTGCGGCCAGTTCTCCTAAATACTGCACTAAATTATAAGTAAAACTGTCGTAATTATCGATGACTATAATCACAGCCAATCCTCCTGATTTTGATTACAGATTAGAATTACTGCAAAAATCATCATTAATTACCTAAAATCATTAAGATATAAAAACTATACACGCTGTCTGACAATTAAAGAAGACATATATAAGAGTGTATAGTCCACAAAAATATTATCAGAAAGAGCGGTACAACCAACCCTATAAATTTGATGTAATTAAAATTACTAATGGTGGCAGCAAGAGTATACCCGCAACCAATACCGCTACCAAAGCAGAGATCAGCACAGCGCCAGCAGCACAGTCTTTAGCAATTTTTGCTAAATCATGGTAGGTCTGTTTCACTGTTAAGTCTACAAGTGATTCAATGGCTGTATTCAGCAACTCTAATGCCAAAACTAAACCACTGGTGATGCCAATGATAGCGATTTCTATAGCTTGCAAGTGTAAAAAAACGCTAAGAGCGATCGCTAAAGCACCAACACTGATATGTATACGAAAGTTACGTTGAGTTTTAAAACTATAACTGATTCCAGCCCAGGCATATTTAAAGCTCACAAATAAATTAGAAGCAACTTGCCAGGAGAGTTCCCGTTCCTTTTTTACCACTGTTGGTAGATGGTTTGGTGTAGATGGAGGGGAAACTTGATGGGACATAAGCTTAAAAATAAAATAATAGAGTAGGTAAACTGGGAATCTTGGCTGATTTTAATTGTGCAATAAACTTGGAGATAATTTTCTACAGAAGTATTATAAACACTTATAGACATAAAGATCTTTAATATTCTATGTCAATATCAATACCTATTGTCTCCAGTAATATTACCTGCTGTTTGAGCATTTGGATTAAACTGTCTTCATCTGGGTGATCCCAGCCCAAAAGATGAAGTAGTCCGTGAGCAGCTAACCAAGCTAACTCGGTTAACAAGCTATGTCCTTGCTGTTGAGCTTGGCGTTGTGCGGTATTCACCGAAACAACAATATCACCTAGATACAATTCTTCAGCAATCATTTCCGGACTTTGAGGAAAGTCTACCTCTAAGGCGGCAAAGGCTAAAACGTCTGTCGGTTTATTTTGATGACGGTATTCGCTATTTAGTGTTTGAATTTCTGTATCGTCTGTAAACCGCAATCCTATTTCATAACTTGGTGCTAGTGGAAGATGAGGCTGAAGAACTTCCAACCAGCTATTAAACCAAGTTTCCCAAATTTTAGGAATAATGCGGTCATCAGTATCCCCAAAATTCAAAGATTCTTTTGGGAACGACTCATGAAAAAAATCTTGTACATCAAGTTCGACTCGCACCAATTGCGAACTCTCCTAGGTGCTGGGAATTTTGGTTTTAGGTTATGGGGGTCAGTTGTCAGTTGTCAGTGGTCAGCGAGGCACTGAGTTTCGACTGCGCTCAACTACCGCGTAGTCGAAGTGTTGCTTTTTGTCTCAGCGAGTTAGGTAAGCAAGACCTACAAGAACAGCTAAAAGCCCTATTGCGGTCAGACCAAAATGTTTCATGGAAGTACCACCCTTCCGCACCATGTTTCGCATGGCAAGTTTTACGTAGCTAGGTTTCGGTTCTGTTGCTGGAGAGTTGCTCATAATTATTTTGATTACAAACTCTTACATTATAAATTTAACAGTTTGTTTAAGGTTTTATTTTGGGGCATGGGGCATGAAAAGGAGGAATTGGGGCAGAAGAGAAGTGCAGTCTTGGGGTCTCCCCAAGTGGAGCAACTTCGGGGTGCAGGGTGCAAGGGGGAGTTTGAAACTACTTCGCACTTTATTGACTTGTGCTTAACACTCTTTCCTCTTCTCCCCTGCTCCCTGCCCCCTGCACCTTGTCCTCTGCTCCCCTGCCCTTCCTAAGCAGGAGCGCTCTCTACAAGCTGGTTTTCTTGCCGTAGATAGGCTTGGATGAAAGGATCTAGGTCGCCGTCCATGACATCGGCGATCGCAGTTGTTTCGACATTTGTCCGTAAGTCTTTTACCATCTGGTAAGGATGAAATACATAATTACGGATTTGGTTGCCCCAAGAAGCTTCTACCATATCACCGCGAATTTGAGCGATTTCTTGGGCTTTTTGTTCTCTGGCGATAACTAGTAGTTTGGCTTTGAGACGAGCCAGGGCTTTATCTTTATTTTGCAGCTGCGATCGCTCTTCTGTACAACGCACTGCTAAACCAGTAGGTATGTGAACAATCCGCACTGCTGTTTCTACTTTGTTAACGTTCTGCCCACCTTTACCACCAGCCCTAGATGTCGTAATTTCCAAATCTGTTTCTGGAATATCTAACTGCACGGAGTTATCTATTTGCGGCATCACTTCCACCCCAGCAAAGCTAGTTTGTCGCTTGCCATTGGCGTTAAAAGGCGAAATTCGCACTAAGCGATGTGTGCCTGTTTCTGAGCGCAAGTAACCATAAGCATAACGACCAGTAATTTCTAGGGTTGCTGATTTAATCCCCGCTTCATCACCCTCCGACTCTTCAGCTAAACTGACTTTGTAGCCTTGCGCTTCTGCCCAACGGGTGTACATCCGCAATAGCATAAACGCCCAATCTTGAGCATCTGTACCACCAGCACCAGCATTAATTGTCAGTACTGCCCCTTCATTGTCGTAGGGGCCAGAAAGCAACTGCTGTAATTCCCATTGATCAAGGTCACGATTCAGCTTAATGATGGTAGATTCTGCTTCTTGCAATAGTGCTTCGTCGGTTTCTAACTCTAATAACTCAACAACTGCCTTAGTATCTTCTAAATTGGCGCGCCATTGATGATACTGTTCTAAGTGAGCTTTGAGATCGTTGAGTTCTTGTAGAGTTTGTTGAGCTTGGGTTTGGTCTTCCCAAAATTCTGGCTGTGCTGCTATTTGTTCTAAGTCTTGAATTTTAGCAGTTAGTGCAGGTATGTCAAAGATAGTCCTGGGCTGTACCCAGACGACCGGACAATGTTTCGATTTCGCGTTTGAGTTCTAAAACGTCCATAATGCTTGCTAAAAAAGTAGCGCTTGGGATTGATTTTAATAGATTGTTCTTGATTCTATTTATTTTCTTGATTTTAGCTGTAGTTGAGCAAATTTTCTTGTCCTACTAGTCCATGAGGACTTTAGTCCTAATTTTTTCAGTACTCTTGCTGAATGGAAGCGCGTTTAAGATGAAAAAATATCAAGAATCATTGGGAGGAATCAATCGTCATGACTGTTAGTATTGCAAAATGGACGATTGACGAATATCACCGGATGATTGACGCTGGCATTTTAAGCGATCGCCAAGTTGAATTACTCCAAGGGGAAATCGTAGAAATGCCGCCGGAAGGGGAACCTCATGCTTATTGCAGTGACGAAGCTGGCGAATATTTAGCAAAGTTATTGGCTGAACGCGCTAAAATTCGTCACGCTAAACCAATTACCCTACCCAACGACTCGGAACCCGAACCAGATCTTGCCATTGTCCGCCGTTTAGGACGCGAGTATCGAGAGCATCATCCCTATCCAGAAAATATTTTCTGGTTGATTGAGTACGCTAACTCTAGTTTAGAGAAAGATTTAGAGATAAAAAGTCGAATATATGCACAAGCAGGTATTTTAGAATACTGGATTGTCAATCTTAAAAAGCTACATTTAATGGTGTTTCGAGATATTTTAGACGGAGAGTATACAACAAAACAGACATTGACTGCGGGAACAATTCAACCCCTGGCATTCTCAGATGTTTCTGTTTCGGTAGAACGAATTATTAACAGCTAAGTACAACATCTACAAGGCTAGAGCCTTAACCTAGCCAAAATCTCCGCTATTTCACGCCCTTTGTTTTCAATAAAATTCAACAATTCCTCTGGTGTGCGGGTATCTTCTTCATTTTTAGCATTGGGGTTTACTGCTTTCAGGTCATACACTGCATCTTCTATAGCTTGGGCTTGTGCTTTTAGTTCTCTGGCCTCTTTTTCCTGTTTTTTAGCAGCTTGTTCTATTTCTTTATATTCCTCTGTTCCCTGCTGTTTGGCTTTTTTCAATGAAGTAAGTTGATCTCGCAATCTTCTGGCTTCTTCGTCGATATCTGCGGCTTTTAGTTTTAAGGGTGCGGCTTTTTCTGCGGCTTGGTGTTTACGTTCTGTAATATCCACCGTCCAACTTCTTTCACTGTCACCTTTGGTGGGAAGTAAGCGGAAAAACTCTTCAAACTGCGTTTCAGTTAGGGGGGTGCGTTTTCCAACTTTAATATCTGATAGGTCGTAATACCAAATTTTTTCGGTGGGTTCGCCTTTGTGGAAAAATAAAATATTGGCTTTGACTCCTCCACCTGCGGCGACAAAGGTTCCTGCGGGTAAACTGACGATACACCAGACGTTACACTCGTTCAGCAAGTTGCGTTTTGTGGCAACAAAAGCTGATTCGTTGGTGCGGAATAAAATGCCTTCGTCTAAAACTATGCCGCAGCGTCCACCAGATTTCAAATTTTTGATGGCGTGTTGTAAGAAAAGTACTTGGGTAGCGCTGGTTTGGTAAGCAAAACCTGTTTGCGCTTCTTTACCTTCTTTGCCACCAAAAGGTGGATTCATTAAGATGACGTTATATAAATCTGGTGCGGCTGTAAATAAACCGCCATAGGTTTCACCTCCGGTGAGGGTGTTACCATGCCAAATATGGGGTTCATCAATGCCGTGCAATACTAAATTAGCGATCGCAATGGGGTAGATGAGATTATCTTTCTCCCGTCCGTAAAATGTACGTCGCTTGAGTATTTCTAAGTCTTCTGGTTTGGTGATTTTGCAGTTATTTTCGCCCCTCATGTGTTCGTAGGACTGCGCTAAAAAACCACCTGTACCGAGTCCGGGGTCATAAACAGTTTCGCCTATTTTGGGGTCAATAGACCTCTTGCACGAATGATATAAGCATGAAAAAATAGAGGTCAAAAAACAAAGAGCAATGAGCTACGAACAGATAAAAGACCTGCCACCACCAGAGTTCAAACGGCTATGTGGAGTGCATATTGCTACGTTTAAGAAGATGGTAGAAGTGCTGAAGCCAGAATTAGTCAGAAGCGGGAAAAAAGGTGGACAGCCAAAGTTAAGTGTAGAAGACCACTTACTAGTAGCACTGGAATATTGGCGTGAATATCGTACTTACTTTCATATTTCTAAAAGTTGGGGTATACATGAATCAACAGTATGCCGGATAGTACGGAAAGTAGAAAATATTTTAATTAAATCAGGAGCATTCCGACTGCCAGGGAAAAGAGAATTACAAGCAGCCTATGAATGGAAGGTATTGGTAGTAGATGTGACTGAAATACCAATAGAACGCCCAAAAAAAAACAGCGCCGATACTATAGTGGTAAGAAAAAACGACATACTTTAAAAGCACAATTGGTAGTTGACCAAGCTACTGGCAAAATTCTTTGTACAGCTTATGGAGTTGGTCGCATCCATGACTTTCGTTTATGGAGAAATACTAGGGTCAGATTTCATACTTCACAGTTGTGTTTAGCTGATAAAGGTTATCAAGGTATTGCCAAACTTCATCCCAACAGCTGCATACCCAGTAGGAAACCTCGTGGGAAAGATTTATCTACTCCAGAACGCCAACACAATCGTCACTTAGCTAGCCTACGTATTGTTGGCGAACATCTCAACCGTCGATTGAAGATTTTTCGCATCCTTAAAGAACAATATCGTAATCGTAGAAAACGTTTTGGCTTGCGATGCAATTTGATTGCTGGATTGATTAACTATGAACTTGCTCTTTTTTCTTGATTCATGCAAGAGGTCTAATAACTTTCACCATCGCCCGAATAATGATGCGAGGAGTGAAGAATTGTCCACCATCATTACCCTTTTCACCCATTCTCAACAGCAATCCTTCAAAGACTTGGGAGAGGGGGAAAATATGGGTGTCGTCTACAGTTTTACTGCTGATTTCATGTATTTTGTCAAGAATATCCAGCAGATTTTTTTGGCTATCGATGCGAACGCGATCTATACCAGACATGACTTCGCTGATAACTTTCTGTTTTGGGGTTGCGTCTTTGCTATTTTTAAGTTGTTTGAGATAGGGAATAAAAATCAAATCTACCCAGACTTTGAAAGGTTCAGATAGGTCAATACCCGTATCTCTAAATTTCTTGAGTTCCTCAACTTCTTTGCTTTGTTCTGTAATTTGATGGCGTTTCCAACCTTGAGGGCGTTGTTCGCCATCAAGGTTAAATAAAGAGTCATCATAGGGTGCAGCCCAGTCACGCCAACGGTAGGGCGCTTCTAACGATGGGGTAAAGTTAAAACCGACAGCATCGGCATTTTCTGCTTCTTCTTGTTCGCGTTCGTCAAGTATGCGTAAAAATAAAATCCAGGTTAATTCGGGTATATATTGCAACGCACCTGCACAGTTGGAACGGCGCATGATGTCGCAAGCGCTATAAATGTAGCTGTCGAGGCTTTGTTGGCTGGTGTATTTGCGATTGTTACCGTTATCACTACCGTTCTTCTTTTTGCGGGTTGCTGCCATTGGATGAACTCAAATTCACAACTAATTCGATAAAATATTGGAAGTAAAAGAGGCTTGGATATACTCTAATTAAGTTAGGATAAAAACAGATTTTAGAAGTAATTTAATTATGGTAAGATTTAACTCCAAAATTGACTTACCATCTAGCGATGAATTACCAGATTGTGACGGTTTACCTGTGGATAATGAATTACAAACTCTGGTTCCTAATTTTTTGGGTTTGATTATAGCTTTCATTTGGTCTAATCGGTACAACTGGTTTTGGGGTGTGAACATGGGAGTTTATCATACCACTGGTTTAAATCCCAGAGTTCCCATTGTTCCTGATGCTTTTCTCAGTTTGGGAGTGGAACGGACTAAGAGAAATCAATTACGCAAAAGTTATGTGGTCTGGGAGGAAAATGAGGTTGTTCCTAGTTTTGTTTTAGAAGTTGTTTCCCAAACTCCCGATGGGGAATATCATGAAAAAATAAATGCTTATGCACAAATGGGAGTGTTATATTATGTTATTTACAATCCAGATTTTTGGCGCACAGATCAACACCAACCTTTTGAGGTTTATCGGTTGGTAAATGGAGTTTATCAAAGTCAAATAGGTGAACCATTTTGGATGCCAGAAATTGGTTTAGGAATTGGGCGGAGTGTTGGTGAGCATCTTGGTTTGCAGAGAGAGTGGTTATATTGGTATGACCAAAAAGGGAATCGTTTTTCTACTCCAGAGGAACTTTTAAATCGTTACCGCGAACGTTTTGGTGAGTTAGCAGAAAATGAAGAAGTCTCGTGATAGATGTCAGCTATCTGTTACTTTCATGCTTCACGCCTCAATTGGCTTTCTCGGTGTTCATCGTCTTCGCGTCTACTTCGAGAAATCCATGTTTGCGCGTCTTCACCTAAAGCGGGTTGTTGAGCTAAATCCCTTAAATTTTATCGATTTTTGTCGAGGTCTGTGTGTGTCTTGCTTTATCAGTAAGATAGGCAATTAATTCTATTTGTTCATCTAATGTCATAGTATCGATTTGCTTGATTACTTCTTTGAGGTTGTTGCTAGTTACGGGGTTTATCTCCTTGTGTTTACAGTTCGCCATTGAAGGCTTGACGCAGAAAGGCTGCGGGTAGTTGGTTGATGGCTTCTAATTGCGCGATCACCTCTTTGCGTGCTTTCTCCACCCCTTCCATTTTCTCGTTCAAAATCGCCGCAATGCGCTTCTGTTCATTTAGTGGCACTATAGGCAACGAAATATCACTTAGTAAAGTTGCATTAACATTAGGTTGGGCACCACCTCTAGCACTTAATTTAATCTGTTTCCAGTAACTATCACTTTGAAAAAAAGAGTATACAAATTCTGGTGCTACATCATTTTTTAGTCTTAACCTTATGAGGTACGATGCAAATACGGCACGAGGTGGATTTTTTATCAGAAAACTTTTGCCAGTTGTGCCACCTGTTCTTGCAAAAACAATGTCTCCATCAGCTAGTCTATTAGCAGATTCTTCCTCACTACTGATTTGGCAACCCGGAACTGATTCCCAATTTACACCAAAGTCTTTAATATCTGTAATTCTAAGAAAACGAGGTTCTTTTATGGAAAAATCAGCGCTTGCAGTGAAACCATAATCAATTCTCTGACAAAGATTGCCCAACTTTACCCAACGCCAACCATCGGGCAACTTCCTTTTACCACCCTCAAAATTAATGTTTTCCTTATTCGTCACCCTACAAAAACCCTCTTTTTCATCTCGTAAAACCTTCTTAATTACTCACCATCTCAGACAGCACAACTACTTCAATTCCAGGCAAAGCAGTCAAGCGCCTGTCATTAGTTAAAAAAGTTTCACAGCCACTTAAAATTGCAGTAGCACCGTGAATAGCATCTGGTAATCTCAGGTTCGCCACAGCCCGCAACCTTGCAGCTTCAATCAATACATCCCGACTTACCGCAACAACTTCCAGCACTTCTGAACTTTGCAAAGCTTGTTGATATACCGCTTGTATTTCTAAATTTCCATCCATCAAAGGTCTAACCAACACCTCTGCTAAAGTCAGTTCACTGGTAAAAGCTCTGAAATTGCCAGCATCAATACTATCAAAAAGCTGATTTAATTCATCAACAAAATCAAGATATCCTTCGATTGCATAAATAAAAATATTAGTATCTAAATAAACTCTTTCCCCCTGAATAGCATTTACAATGACCAAGCATCCCGCTCCCTACTAATAAAATTATCAGCTTCTTGCGGTGTAGCAAAACAGCCTTTGCCAGTGCCAATAATGCTACGTAAAGACTGTTTCTTTTTCCTTGCCCTCTCCACAATTACAATCACATCAACTTCAGTACCAACAGGTAATTCTGATGACTGAATATTGATGACTCCACCTGGTTTAACAACCGCCTTTTGTCTAATAGCTTCGTTCATCTTTTTATCCCTAATAATCTCTATGATGCTGCAAAAATTCTCTCCTTAATTTCCCGCAACACATCACTAGGCTTACCCAAAACCTTCAGCGTATCCCTATTCACCTTTGGAGTTTCAAAAATTAAGGGATTTTCTAAAGCTTCAGTTCCCCCACTGACGAACTGATTTACTAAAGCCTCAACAGTTTTCGCTGTAGCTTCCGGCATTTTGTTCAGCCAGTCAGCGTGCTTGTAGCTAAAAGCCTCAGCGCGAACAATTTTGGTTTTAGGAGCCAAGCCATAACCGATCTCCGCTAAAACATCATACAAGTCATAGTCTCCTAATTGTTCCACAGTGGCAAATTCCCTCGGTGATACCCCCGCATTTACCAACTGCATCAATAACTCCTGACGCTTTGTGGGGTTTACCCAGCAAACGCGAAACTCTTCGACAGTGGGAATAATTTTGACCAAATTCGCTGCAATTTGCTCTTTATATTCCTCTACAGAAATTCTCGTATCTTCTCCATCAACCTGGGAACGCATAAAGCGTCTACCGTCGGTTTCTTCAACCCAATCATCACTATCCTCAAGTTCCACAACTAGCGCAGAATCCCCCGTGACTCTGCTGCTACTTTGATTTGGAGTCGTTAATTTAGTGAGAAATTCTTTCCCAAATAACTTGGTAGCGTCAGTGTAATCGTAAACGCGGAACATCAATTTATTTTCACTTAATCGCGTTCCCCGTCCCACCATTTGATAAAAACTGATTGGGGAATTAATTTGATTGAAGAAAACAATATTACGTACTACTGGTACATCGACACCAGTAGTTAATAAATCAACTGTCGTCGCAATAAAGTGAGTCCGCGAACTACCGCGAAAATCAGGTATTAATTCTTGTCCTCCACCTTTATCAGTACATTTAAAAGCATAGCTTTCAACCCGTTTATGATTATTTTTTTCGCACCATTTAACGTAAATTCTTTCCATCGTTATGGCGATTAAATCAGCGTGGCGATCGCTATTACAAAAAATTATTGTTTTTTGCTCCGCTCCACCTGTTTCCAGTAAATACTTAAATAAGTCTATACAACGACGCTTCTCAAAATTAGGCAACATTAATCGGGTGTGAATACGCCCTTTTTTAAAAATCTTGCGAATTTGTTCTTCTGTTACTGGCAATCCTGTGTCATAATCTACAGGATTTCTAGCCATAATATCTTCGACTGCCAATTTTTTCAAATCAATCTTGACTCTACCTTCTCGAATTTCGCAAGCCGCCAAGTAGCCATCTTCCACACCTTGGAGCATATCGTATTCATAGACAGGCTCGCCAAAATACTCAATATTATTCGCCGTTATCTGCTTATCTGCTAAAACTTCTTCTGTTTCTTGAGTAACTTCAATTTGTCTAGGTGTCGCAGTTAAACCAATTTGCACAGCATTAGGGTTACGAGTCAGAACATTTGACCACTTACCCCAAGCGGAACGGTGACACTCATCAATCACAATATGACTGAAGTAATTTTCTGGATAGTTATTGATTAAGAAACTCGCGTTATCATCATCTTTTGCTACCCCTAAAGTTTGGTAAGTAGCAATGAGAATTTGAGCATTTTTTTGGGGATTTCTGGAATCTACAACCGCAGCATTAGCACCAAAAATATTCTTAAAAGCTGTTGATGCTTGGGCACGAAGTTCGTCTCGATCACATACAAAAAGCGCCTTTACCCTTTGTCCTGTATCTGCAATTCGTTTTAACAAATGTACCGCAATCCGAGTTTTACCCGCTCCCGTAGCCAGAGAAAGCAAAGCACGTTTGGGCTGATTGTGTTTCTCACATCGCGCAATTTTTTCTAAAACAGCCCGAATTGCAGCATCTTGATAATAGCGAACAGCCGATTCACCCCCAGTGTAGGGAGTCAGCAACGCTTCAGCAACAGGTTCATCTAACTTGAAACCCAACCATTGCTCAAAGCGATCGCGCAAATTTTGTACATCTGGAAACTCAGAAAGCTGTTTTGTTTCCGAAATAATCCCAGTAATTCGGTCATATTCTACAAATCTATGTCCATTCGTAGAATAAACAAAAGGAACATGAAGCCTTAGAGCATATTTTTTCGCTTGTTCGAGTCCAAGCATTGGTGAAAATTTCTCAGCTTTTGCTTCAATTACAGACGCACTTACAAGCTGCTTTTTAGGACTTGGCTGAAGACGTAAAACAATATCAGCCCTACCTTTTCTTTTTTGCTGAGGAACACCGTTAATAATCCTGATAGCACCAGCCGGAACCTCACGTTTAATAACATCCTCCGTCCAGCCTTTTTTGTGGAGTGCTGGATTAATAAGTGTAGCGATAGTTTCAGGTTCGTTTAATTTACCATCTTTGATGTATTCCTCGCTCAACAAAATACTGACTCCCTGGTAAAAAACATATCCCTACATCCTGACTGCGATCGCTTGCAGCAGTCAATAATTTAACTGGCCAGTACTATATTTTTTTAACAGGCGCTACGATTAATAATCATCCACCACCCATCGCTACAGTCGGGTTGTGCAGAATTAGGCGGAGGTTTTAGTAGTGTGGGAAATTAGACGGCGGCACAGAAACCCTAGATGGAATATGACAGAAAACCTAGCTGGGTATCTGTTTATGATCCCCACCATTCTGGTTTTAGGAACTTTTGTAGTTTTGCCCATTCTCTATGCTGTATTTCTTTCTCTGCACAAAGTCCAACTTCTGGGTGGAATTGAATACGATTTTATTGGCTTTCGCAATTTCAACCGATTAATTGCAGATGAACGAGTTTGGATTGCGTTGAAAAATACGGCAGAGTATGTGGCGATTGTTGTGCCAACTCAAACTGTACTGGCTTTAATTCTGGCAGTCACCCTCAATGCTGGCATTCGCGGTAAGAACTGGTGGCGCATTCTTTACTTTTTGCCCACAGTGACTTCTTCAGCAGTGTTAACGCTAATTTTCATGTGGATTTATAACACTGATGGGCTACTAAATGATTTTTTAGCTTTTGTGGGACTACCTACTTATAACTGGTTGGGAGATCCAGCCGTTGCGCTTAAAGGCATCATGATCATGAATATTTGGTCAACAGCACCGTTTTACATGGTGATTTACTTGGCAGCTTTACAGGATATACCCCAAAAGCTTTATGAAGCAGCAGAACTTGACGGGGCAAATGGATGGCAAAAGTTTATTTATATTACTATTCCTTTGCTTAAGCCTGTAACCTTTTTTGTGGTAGCTGTAGGGATAATTGGGACGTTTCAATTATTTGATCAGTCTTATATTTTCTCTGGCGGTACTGGCGGGCCAAATAACGCGACTTTAACTTTGGTGCTATTAATTTATCAAGCTGTATTTCGCAATTTACAAATGGGATATGCAGCTGCGATCGCATTTTTACTAGCAGCGGTAATCATTATCATCACCTTGATGCAGCAGCGATTTTTTGGAGGTGAAAGAATTTAATGAATATTTCTCGTGTTTCCTGGCCAAAAGTACTGTTGTATGTCTTACTAACTATTTATGCTTTCATTACCCTAATTCCTTTCTTGTGGGCGCTTTCGGCATCATTTAAACCCCTATCAGAAATTGTCAGCGGGGAACCTAATTTCTTACCCAAAAATTTTACTCTTAATAATTATCGGCAAATCTTTGTGCAAGAACCGTTGTTTTGGCGCTGGCTATTTAACAGTGTGATTATTGCCGTTAGCGTTACATTATTAAATTTGCTATTCAACTCAATGGCAGGTTATGCCTTAGCGAGATTGCACTTTGTGGGTAAGCGTTTTTGGTTCTTTGTAATTTTGGCAGTATTAGCAGTCCCAGCCCAGATTACGTTAATTCC
Source organism: Halotia branconii CENA392 (assembly GCF_029953635.1). NCBI lineage: Bacteria > Bacillati > Cyanobacteriota > Cyanophyceae > Nostocales > Nodulariaceae > Halotia > Halotia branconii. Next base: position 3,050,060 of record NZ_CP124543.1, read on the forward strand.
GACATTTTTAATTTTAAAAGCGATCGGCTGGTTAAATTCTTATCAAGGTATGATTGTACCCAGTATGATTAATGCCACTTTCATTTTTATGATGCGGCAGTTTTTTGTCAATTTTCCTAAAGAACTAGAAGAAGCTGCTCAACTTGATGGTTTAAATACCTTTGGCATTTTCCGGCATATTGTTTTACCTTTAGCAAAACCAGCATTAGCAGCACAAGCAATTTTTGTGTTTATGGGTAGTTGGAATAATTTCTTGCTGCCTGTAGTAATTTTGTTTGACCCAGAAATGTTTACTCTACCATTAGGGTTGAATACTTTCAAAGGTCAATATATTAGTTATTGGAATTATATTATGGCAGCTTCGATGATATTTACCCTACCTGCTTTAGGAATTTACGCCTTTTTTAACCGCTATTTTATTCAAAGTGCGACATTTACAGGTGGCAAAGGTTAAACCAATTCGTAATTCGTAATGACGCTTGGAGACTCGCTTTAGTTAAAGTCGCGGATCGACGGGTTCGCTTTCTAATGCTAAAATGCCGAAAACGCATTCATGCACACGGCGCAAAGGACTATGGGCGACAAATCGCTCTAATGCTTCAACACCAAGAGCAAATTCACGCATAGCCAAAGAACGCTTGTGTGATAACCCACGTTGACGCAGACGCTGCAAATTCGCTGGGGTGGAATATTCAGGGCCATAAATAATCCGCAGATATTCTTGTCCGCGACACTTCACCGCAGGTTGGACAATACCCCGACTACCTTGAACGATGAAATCCATAGGTTTGACAACCATACCTTCACCCCCCACTTCAGTAAGTTTTTCCCACCAATGAACCCCCTCTGCTTGACTGCTGGGGTCAGTCAAATTGATCACTTTATAGGCGGTAGCTAAAAGCAAGGCAGGGTCGGAATGACAGATTTTGGCTATTTGCTCTAAATGCCAGCGATGGTCTTTGTCGATGTGGACGGCGTTTTCAGTTGCCAAGATATGGAAAGGAGCTAGTTTTAGTTCAGAGATATCGGTGACAGGCCAGCAGTAACGACGGTAGGCATTGACATACTGATGCGCCATCTCTGCACGTTGTTGATAATGAGCGAGTTGGGTACTAATTTCTACGCCGCGATCGCTTGCTTGTTGTAGTAAACTAACAGCATCATTAAGGGCAACCCGTGATGCCACTCCCACCGGTGCGTACTGTTCTCGCAGTAGCCCTTGAGCTTTGGCTGACCAGGGCATCAATTCACAGTCTAAACACACCCAATCGGTTTGAAATTCTGACCAAAAGTCGCTTTGGAAAAGGGCTGCATTTACCCGCGCTAAAAATTCTGCCTCCAATGCAGAATCATCAAAAAACCTCCGTCCCGTGCGAGTGTAACAGATACCGATTCCCTCATCTACTACACCAAACCGTTTCTCGGCAGCTGCTACATCTCGACAAATGATCACTACTGCTCGTGAACCCATGTGTTTTTCTTCACAAACGACTTCCGTGATTCCCGGATTTTGATAGTAGAGAAAAGCTTGGGTGGGATGCTCTAAAAAACCTGTTAATTGTGATGTTTCTACCGGAGACATCGTAGGCGGCAGGTAAATCAACCATTTGGGATTAGTAGCAAAACGGCTCATTACCTCCAAAGCTGCGATCGCATTCTCTTCTCGAATGGTAATGTTAGATTTCAGTCGGGTGTTAATGATGCGCTTACCTAACACATCATCAATGTACAAAACATCATCTAGTTCCTGTTGGGATGTGCGGGTGGTTGCGTTCTCTACTAAAGGTTTTATCGGTTCACAATATACACGAGCAGCAGCTACACTCACTAATTCCTTTTCTGGATAGCGCAGGGCTGTTAATTTGCCGCCAAAGACGCAGCCTGTATCAATATCAATAGTGTTGTTCAACCATTCTGCTTCGGGTACAGGGGTATGTCCGTAAACCACCATTGCTTCACCCCGATATTCTCCCGCCCAGTTATAACGGATGGGTAAGCCAAATTCATCAATTTCGCCAGTGCTTTCGCCATAAAGGGCAAACTCGCGCACAGCACCAGACCCCCGTCCCTGCATTTCCTGTTTCATCCCAGCGTGTGCAACTACTAACCGTCCGTCATCTAAAAGGTAATGACTAATTAGAGAATCCAGAAATTTTTGCAGTTCTTTGGTGAAGGGTTCCCGTACTTGGTCGGGTAAAGCTTCAATTTCATTCAGGGTTTGCTCTAACCCATGATTAACTCTGACATTTTTACCGCGTAGTTTCCGCAAAAGTTTGTTTTCATGATTACCAGGAACACAGAGGGCTGTACCTGCGTTAACCATGTTTCGCACCAGCTTAACTGTATCTAAAATGCGCGTTCCCCGGTCTACCAAATCGCCTAGAAAAACCACTTTACGTCCTTGGGGATGTTGGTAAGTAGGGGCATTCCAAAGTGTAGAAGATAATTCTTCCCCTATGCCCTTTTCGTAGCCTAACTGTTGAAGTAAGACTTCGAGTTCATCGCAACAGCCGTGAATATCTCCGATGATGTCAAAGGGGCCGTGTTCGTGCTTGAGGTTATTCCAAAGAGGCTGACGCTCAATTTCAACAGATTCGATTTTCTCTAAAGAGTTGAGAGTGTAGACATAGCGAAAGCCTTCTTTTTCTAAATTCCGTAGAGAACGCCGCAACATTTGGGTATGACGACGCACGACATGAGAACCAAAGGAGCGATCGCTTCTTTGTTGGTTACGTTCGTGGCATAATTCTTCTGGTAGGTCGAGAACAATGGCGATCGCAAAACAATGATACTGCCGTGCCATTTGCAGTAAGGGTTTGCGGTCTTCCATTTGTACGTTAGTTGCATCAATAACTGTTAGTTTTGCTGCTGCTAGTCGCTTTTCGGCAATGAAGCGTAGGACTTCAAAGGCATCTTTGGTTGCAGATTGGCTATTTTCGTTATTGGAAACTAATCCTCGACAAAAGTCTGAAGATAAAATTTCAAAAGGTTGAAAGTGCTTATGGGCAAAAGTCGATTTACCGGAACCAGAAGCACCGATGAGGATAATTAGGGATAGTTCGGGAATAGTAATTTTCATGTTTTAAGCTTATTACACCCAGGACTTACGCAACTGTCATAAGCAATAGCGGGGTTACACCGCGCCGCACGCCAAGCAACTACACGATAAACATGGGAACAGCCGGACCTTTTAGTTGCTGAACTAAATTAGGACTTACGCAAAACTAACGCAATTCCGTCATTACGAGCGATAGCGACGTAATCGCAAAAATCCTGCGATTGCTTCCCTACACTTCGTTTCAGTCGCAATGACGATTTAGGCTTGCGTAAGTCCTGTAAATAATTTGATAACAATCCATGCTTAATTTGATAGATTATTTGACCAATTTTATAAGCTAAATCTTTGAGCCTAAGCCAAACTAAAATAGCGCAGGCAATATGATTTCTTTGAAAAAGTAATACCATTTTAGGAAATATTTGAAACAGATGGTTGGTCTTTAATTCTTTCCCCCTGCTTCCCTTCTCCTGTCAAAGACGCTACGCGCTAAGCGTAGCCATGCCGTAAGCTTTACGGGTTCGCCAGTCCAACGCCAGTCACTCATGGGGAGCTACTGCGTTGCGGGGGTTCCCCTCGTTGAAGCAAGTGGCGTGGAAACTCCCATGACCACGCTGGCTCCTCTTTGTTGGAACAACTTTCTGCCGACTGGCGAACCTGCTAAGAACTCCCCTGTGATGACTATTCGTCAATTTGCCAAGCATCCTTGGTGATTTCTTCATCAAAGATTTTCTTAGGACGCACAATGACGATTATTTTCCCTAACAGAGGAAGTTCTGCTTCAGTTTCAAACCACTGAAAATCTAATTCTCCACCATTGTCAACGACAAAGTAACTAGAGTCATCCCATTGTCGTTGGGCGCGATCTATTACTACTAATAATGGTTTGGGCGGACTTGGTGGCTGGTTGGGGATGCGATCGCTATTACATAAAATTACCACTGGATCTTCGGCATTTAGCAGCACTTGCCAACCCGGTAACGGAACCCAAGCTTGCTCACCTGCAAACTTGACTAAGCGAAATGGTTGAATCTCTTCTACTATCGGCACATTTTGCAAGTCTTGAGGTGTTAATGGTAACTCACCCACAACTGGCAGAATGCGAGGCAATTCCTCGTCAGATTCAAATCGATAAAAAGGTAAAATCGGGGCTGGACGTTTAGAAACAACGGTAAAATCAACTAATAACTGTTCAATTTGTTTCCTAGCTTCGGGGGTATGAGCAAATCGTAAACCTTTGGCAATCAGACGCGATCGCTCTTGTAAATCTGTATATTGACGTGCCAGTTTCCACGATTGATAAGCAACAGCATCACCTGGATGGTTTGAAAATCCCTCCGGTAAATTGCGGAAACGAGAGAAATCTTTAATTGCTTTTGCTACATCCCGCGCTTCATCAGCATCAATTTTGTGAATAAAAGTCAGTTCAGCTGCAGCGGCTCGTTCTTCTTGAGTAAGTAAGCGTAACTCATATAAAATATCACTGCCTCTAGTAGCGTAATGCGATCGCGTTGCCTCCGATGCCCCACCCTTTTCTAAAGAATTATAAACTTGAGAACCAACAATCACCTGATTTTGTTGAATCGGCTCAAATCCAGTTTCTTCAAAGATTTGTTGAGGATTGTAACCAGATTTTTGCAACGAAGCGATCGCCATTCCCCACTCTACCCAATTGCCTTGCTTTTGCCGCAGTTTTCGCAGCAACTCTTGTGTATTATCATTAGCAGGATTTTGAGGATTGGGTGATAAATCAGTCATGGCGTGGGAGCTTCAACTTAAAAGATAATTGATACTTCATCAGCAAATCTTATTGTAATCTTTAACAGCGGACTATCTCTACACCCTACCGCTAGACAAAATTATGAGTTATGAATAATACACATAAGGTTAAGTGGGAGCAATTTGTCAGTGGTTAGTAGTCAATGGTCAGTAGCAAAGATTAAAGATGTTTTTAAGATTATGAGGTGTTAAAGCATATCAAAAACAATACTTCGACAAGCGGTAGTTGAATCTCTACTTCGCCGCAGTTGAACGCAGTGGAAACTCAGTACATCCCTAACAACTGACAACTGACAATTGACCCGCATAACGTAAATTTACGCAAGGCTGAATTGCTATTCTCAATTACTTTGGGTATGGAATGTAACAATATGGTGAATATTGATAATAATTATTTTATGAATAACCTCAATTCCGAAATTCATACAAGTCGCCGTCCATTAGCAACTATAGAGCGACCAAAAAAGCTAAAAATATTAGTAGTTGATGATGAACCAGATAATCTCGATCTGCTTTATCGTACCTTTCGGCGAGACTTTAATGTTTTAAAAGCCGATAGCGGGATGAACGCCTTAGAAGTTCTGGCAGCAGAAGGAGAAGTAGCAGTAATCATCTCTGATCAACGGATGCCAGAAATGAAAGGTACTGAGTTTCTCAGTAAGACTGTACCTCAGTTTCCGGATACGGTAAGAATAATCCTCACTGGGTTTACAGATATTGAGGATTTAGTAGAGGCAATTAACGCTGGACAGGTTTATAAATATATCACCAAGCCTTGGGACCCAGGTGAACTCAAGGCAGTGGTGCAAAGAGCCGCAGAAACTTATGACTTACTCAAGCAACGAACAGAAGAATTGCGCCGCGCTAATGCCCAAATGGCACTGCTGACTGTTTTGGTAGGGGTTACACAAGCTGCTCATAGCTTAGATGAAACTCTCACACCAATTGCTACAGCTTTTAGTGATAGTTTTGACGCTGATGGTTGTATTTTGCAGCTAATAGAGGAAAATACCTTAGTTGCGACTCAAGGCTCTTACAGTCCTGAAGGCAAGCTAAATAACTGGTTAGATCAAGATTCCCTAACTCGTGAAGCGATCGCTACTGGAAAAATGCAAGTTTCTTTGAATGTAGCCAAAGATGCAAAATTAGCTGGTGTAACTCACTACCAAGACAATAATGTGCAAGCACATTTAGTTATTCCAATTACTTACCGAAATGATATGTTAGGGGTACTATCGTTACAATGGCAACAGCCTTGTTCTTTGCGAGAAGATGAATTAACCTTAATTCATTTATCAGCAGAACTAGTAGCGATCGCCCTGACTAGTAGCCGCTGCCATCAAACAAAAATGTAGCTTAGTGGCAAGTAGTCAAAAGAAAAAACAACTGACTAATTAATGTCTACTGAAATTCGCGCCATTTTCGACCGTATTGCCCCAGTTTATGATCAGTTAAACAATTGGTTAAGTCTGGGGCAACATCGTATATGGAAGGAAATGACAGTCAAATGGAGTGCCGCCAAACCGGGAGATACAAGTCTCGACTTGTGTTGCGGCAGTGGTGATTTAGCTTTACGTTTGGCAAGGCGTGTGGGAACGACCGGACAGGTGTATGGTGTGGATTTTTCGCCCAATCTCCTAGCAACTGCAAAACAACGCTGTCAAAGCTATTACCCTCAACCTATAATTTCTTGGGTTGAGGCTGATGTCCTAGATTTACCCTTTGAAAATAATCAATTCGATGCCGCTACAATGGGCTATGGCTTAAGAAATGTTGTAGATATTCCCCGTAGTCTCCAAGAATTACATCGAGTTCTCAAACCGAGTGCGAAAGCAGCAATTTTAGACTTTCATCGACCTAGCAATCCCCAACTGCGCGCTTTTCAACAATGGTATCTAGATAATATAGTTGTACCAATGGCCAAGCAGATGGATTTAAAAGATGAATATGCATATATTAGTCCTAGCCTAGATCGCTTCCCCACAGGGAAAGAACAAGTAGAACTAGCTCGTCAAGTTGGTTTTGCAGCAGTCACACACTACCCCATTGCGAACGGTATGATGGGAGTATTGGTAGTCAAAAAAATGAGTGATGAATGACGAGTTAAGATTGATGAATTTATCAAGTATGAGTAGTGTCTCATATCTAAGTTCTAATTCTTAACTTTTAATTTATACATTCTTAACTTTTTTAATTCTTCCCTTGGACTGGTCTCATCTTTGGCTTTATGTGTCTCCCCCCATACTTGGTGGAGTTATTGGCTATTTCACCAATGATATAGCCATCAAAATGTTATTTCGTCCCTACAGAGCAATTTATATTGGGGGGCGAAGAGTACCATTCACTCCTGGATTGATTCCTCGCAACCAGGAACGTTTGGCTCAAAATATTTCTAATACAATTATGCGATCGCTGTTAACGCCAGAAGAATTACAAAATTTGGCGCGCCGTTTATTACAAACCGAACGCGTACAAGCAGCAATTTTGTGGTTGCTACAAATGGCAATCAAACAAATTAAAACAGATCAAGATGAAAAAAGCGCTAAAATTGTAGCGGGAATTTTGCGTGATTTGTTAGGTGAATCATTACCACGTCTGTTAAAAGTCTTAGCACGGCGGGAAGATTTTTTAGAAGCGCAGATCAATCAAGTTTTTGATCAAATATTACTGGAATTGCAATTAAGCGAAGAACAAGCTACAAGGTTAGCTGATTGGTTATTACAGGTAGTTATACCACCAGATGTATTACGTCAGACAATTATTGATTTTTTAACTGATCGCACCATTGGAATTGTTGATGAAAGCTTTCGGGAAAAGACTAGCGGGACGTATTGGGTAGTAGCAAATCTATTTGGCTTACGTAATACTCTTACGAGACTAAGAACTTTTTGCTTAGATGAAAAAGAAGCAACTAATCAGCGTTTGCAAGAATTAATTCAAGATTTGCAAATGCGCGATCGCCTCAAAAAAATCTTGCAAAATTTATCTTTGCAAAATTTGCCAATTGGTACTGTACGCCAATTACGCAAGACTACGCGTGAAACTGTGCGTCATTATGTACAAACTAGTGGCGGTGATTTGCTACAAGGATTAACAGACTCGGTTAATTGGGAAAATATTGCTTCGTTGCTACTTAATCGCCTTAGCAATTCGCCTGTAATGAGTTCTTCTTTAGAAGTGGTAAGCCAAGAGTTAGCTTTTATTTTAGAACGGTATTTGGAAAAAGATTTAGAAGCGATCGTAGCGCAAGTAATTCCTATTTTGTCAATAGATCAGGTAATTGTTGACCGTGTCAAGTCAACTTCACCCGCCGATTTAGAAGCTGCAATTGAGGGAATTGTCAAAAATGAGTTACAGGCGATTGTGACTTTAGGTGGTGTTTTAGGTGTGGTTGTAGGATTATTTCAAACAGTGTTTTTATTCTTGAATCAACTGTAAATCAAGTGACAAACTGTAAAAATGACCACACCATATAAAGTTGTCAATTTTTTTTACTAACTAAACTTTTATCAGCTATTTAGGTTTGATCGATTCATTGGTGTTTTTGTATTCCACACTTGTTCAAATTCGGCTTTAGTAATGCCAAACTCTTCGATATCCTCTTTACCTAGAGGTTTATCGCATAACATTCCATAATTATCTAAAAAGTGGCTACCATCATAAAATAAGACATTGCCATTTTCGTAAACCTCTATTTGTCTAACAGCACACAAGTCATGACCAACTTCCATAAAGTAGGTGCTAGTACCCCAAGCGTCATAGTCACCTCCTAGTGATTCATCCCAGAACCATTTGCAGTATTGCTTGATCTTTTTTGATAGAGACATAATTGTTTACTCATCTGAGGGATTATTACTTTCAAGCTACTCTACAATAATGTGTTTATTGTGAGTTTAACCAAGAGTATCTTGAAAAGTTAAATACAGAAAAATGTTTTTGTAAGACAAAAATCTACTAAAAGTGGGCAGTGATCAATAATTAGTTTTACACCTTTAGATTGCTTTTCCCTAACCTTGTTTAGGTGTCTGCAAGAGAAAGCATCAACGGTAATACTATGATCTTACCATACTCTTCTCAACTTCTTTAATTGTTTAAGCTCTGTTTTCACTACCAGCTAATTTTCTTGATTCATAGTGACGGCAAGTTTGACAAGGGCCGCTGGGGTTAACAGCACAACGAATATAGCCAGACTGGGCATTGAATTTGCAACTAATGTCGCCAATCAGGTAACCTACACCTTCTAGATAGTAGCGATCGCTTTCAGTAGATGGAATGTTTTGCCGTACTCTGACTCCTGACAAATTTAGCGCAGCTTGCCTTAGCCGTGAGTGTGTCCGCAAGTGGGTTTTGCGGATCACCCACAGGGAAATTAGGGACGGTAAAAAACCAACAGCAATCACTAAAAGTGTCTTTAACATTTCTGTTTACCTCTTTTATGCGCTGATTGTTCATCCCTGATGTTGCACTCTCAGAAAGAACGAAAGTCTAACTTTTTAGGGCAGTTCTGCCTCTTGACTTGCAAAACCAGCTGTTCCCAAGGCTATGAAGCTGAGAAAGTTGTTGTAGATTATGGCATCTAGAGACTTAGGGTAATCATTACCTGATACCATTTCTATCAGCATAACTGTTACAACCAAAGGCCTGATCTGTAATTGAATCTTTATAATTTTAAGATTTGTTAATCAGTGTCTCTTGTTCTGAATGAAAGAAGCAGGAAGAAGTAGGAAGAAAAATCTTCCCTCTTCTTGATCAGCATTAGCCGTACTCTATTTATCGCTGAGAGACCAATTTTTTTCTTTTAGTTTGCTGACGAAGTTTTTGGGCTAACAGCGCAGCTTCTCTTTCTGCTCGGAATAAATCAACTTTCCGCGTAGTGATAATCAATGACTCATCTGGCTTTTGTTTCACCCAAGGCACACTAACTGTCAAATACTTGCAAATGCTTTTGCATGGTTTACCATTCTCTTGTAGATAATTTGTTTGAGTGTTAAGAGTACTGGCTATTGCCTTTAACTCTAATATCTTTACTTCTAACTCGGCTGCCATTTGATTGATACTTTGTGCTTGTGCTATCAAATGCTCCCATCCATTGATGATATTTTCTTGCTGGGGTTGTAATGGCACTATGGCGTTATTTACCGTTATCACCTGTGATAAGGATAATGGAAGCGAGATCGTATTACTATGGCTTTGTTCGATTGTTTTCATGGTTTCTCCTACAAGACTAAAGAGCTTGTAAGGCATTCTATCAAATAGTTAGTACAAATGTACCAAAAATTATATTGATGGTGAAACGGTATTACGCAGAGGCGCTTTAGTTAGTAAAAAGGTCTAATGCCCAGGGATTAGGGACTAAAGTGGTGTATTTCATCCAGATAAAAACGCCATAGCAATCCTATTTGATTTGTGAAAATTGGGAGGCTCAGATCCCTGATTTCTTTGAAAAGTCGGGGTTCTTATTGTTCACAAATGATTTAGGACTGCTATAGGACTCCTATTTGATTTTTGAACACGATTCAGTACATATCTATCCCTTCTTAACTGTTCCCTGTTTCCTGTTTCCTGTTCCCTACCTACACAAATAAATTCACCGAATCAAACCGGATTACTATATATATTTAATGATTTAAATAGTAAATTAATGAAAATTAAGATTTAGTGATATGGTTTTAAGTTTAAAAATAATTATTTCTTTGATAACTTTTACGCCATCTTTCCAGATGATTGATAGATACATATTTACTGAGAACGTTAACACCATTTCCTCTCCATTCAACTTCTGAATCAGTTGTGAAAACACCACATTCTAATTGTTCTAGATTAATATCCCAATATTCACTAAATCGACTTTTTAAAGTAATAACTTGCTCAAATACTTTGTTTCTATGTTTATTTCTTCTTTTCCTTTCTGTTGCCCCTGTTGCTTCTGTATCAATAAACTTAGTTTCAATTAAAAATAGATTACCTTGAAATGTAAGATAGACAAAATCACATTTACCTAAATCTGTATAATCTGCAATTGGAGATTTTTCAAATAACAATAATTCACAGCATGAAGGAAACAATGATTTTATATTCAAAAATAAATAAGCTTGTAAAAGAAGTTCGTTATCATAAGGAAAAACGATAACCCCTTCAAAAAATTGTTTAATGTCTTGCTGAGTCTGAGGCTGAATTTTTTTACAATAAGAAACAAATTGATATAAATCGTTGGCAATCATCCAGTTTTAACTCCTTCCCCTAGCTCTAACCTAAGTCTTCATAGCATAAAAAGATACCATTTTATACATAAAAATATCATCCGCATAAGTAACTAAAAAAACTAAAAAGACTTAATATACTTAAGTTTATATACTGTTGACTTAAATTTAAGGTAAGTATTACTAAATACTTACAAATAAATATTTATACGAAAACTATAATTTTTCTACTTAGTAATACTAAGTAAGTCGGTGAAATAAAATCAAACTCTTTCTCCCCCTGCTCTTGGTCACTGAGCGTCCTTCGACTTCGCTCAGAAACCATAGTCGAAGTAAGCCGAAGTGCTGCCCCCTGCTTTATTCCAATGATAATTATTGACATCAACCTACTTATCTTCAAGTTAGTTACATGCTAATTGCCCAATACTTTGTCGGCAAAGAAAATAAGAATAACAATCTATTAGCTGCTAATCAAAGATTTTAGGTGAGCAGTAAATCTAGCATTTTGTAGAGCTTGAACTGTGATTCGAGAATCTTGCACACAAAATTGCCAACCTAAACGAACTAATTTCCGAGAATTTTCTGCTTGTACAATTCCAATTACCGGCATTTTGGATTTTTCTTTATCCCCTGAATGTTCTTGTAAAACTGTTTTCAAGCGGTGCAATTCTTCAATATCGCCTGCTTGTTGAGGATTAAGTTCCACCATCACCATTTGTACTGTTTCTACTGGTTCTGCATCTTCAACTATTAATTGAGTTTGGTCATCCCGTCGGTCTATTTTACCCCAAATAATCAATCTAGTATCAACTTGTAGGAGAAAATCTATGCGTTCATAAGTTTTAGGAAAAACCACTGCTTCGGATTGGGAAGTCAAATCTTCGATTTGCAAAATGGCCATTGGGTCGCCTTTTTTAGTTATGACTTTTTTCACGTTATTGAGCATCACAACTGCACACAGCTTTGTATCTTCTCTTTGATCTCCCAACTGTGAAAGGTTAATCGGCGTGAGTAATGGTGTTATTTGTCGGAGAGATTTTAGTGGATGATCTGATACATAAAATCCCAACAATTCCTTTTCCATCCGTAATTTTTCTTGGGGAGGAAAATCAAGAACAGGGCTAGCTTTGGGAACCGCTTCAAAACCTTTATTGGTTTTATTATTAGTATTAGAAAATCCACCTAATAAATCAAAGAGATTTCCTTGACCGCTAGCTCGATCTTTGGCACGAGATTGAGCCCAATCGTAAACTAGTTCTAAGTCTTTGATTAATTGCTGGCGATTTGATTCAATTTTGTCAAAGGCTCCACAATAAATTAGTGATTCTAAAGTCCGGCGATTAACTGCCCGCAGATCTAAACGATCGCAGAAATTAGCAAGTGATGTGAACTCCCCTCCTGCATTTCTGGCTTCTAAAATAGAGGCGATCGCATTTTGTCCCACATTTCGCACTGCCGAGAATCCAAACAAAATTTTCCCGGCTGCTGGGGTAAAATCTAGACCGGAACGATTAATATCTGGCGGATCTATTTGAATACCCATATTGGTACAGTTATTAATATATTTCTGCACCTTGTCTGTATCGCCACTGTTAGCCGTCAACAGTGCTGCCATGTACTCTAATGGATAATTAGCTTTTAAATATGCAGTTTGATAAGTGACATAACCGTAGGCAGTTGAATGAGATTTATTGAAACAATTGGCGGCTACGAAATTGTTTTTGATGGCAAAATTATGGTCACGCTCAACGCCAATGTCATAAACATTTTCTTTACCTATATATTTCCGAGTGATTATTTTAACCATTTTCTCAGATCTCTTGGAAATCAAGTTTGTAAAATTAACTTATAAATTAACCAGGATTGTATTCTAGCTCATAGCCAATACCCAATCCTCTGCAATATGTACTAAAATCAATGACTTGAGTCACAAAGAGAGCAATCATGGCATCCATCCGCGATCTGCACGAACAGCTAATTAAAAAAGAACGTTCTGCTGTTGAGATTACCCAAGAAGCTTTAGACCGCATTCAAGTGTTAGAGCCAAAATTACATAGTTTCTTACATGTAACAGCACAACAGGCGTTAGAACAGGCTAAGGCTGTGGATGCCAAAATTGCTGCGGGCGAAAAAATTGGACTGCTTGCAGGTATTCCCGTTGGCATTAAGGACAACATGTGTACCAAGGGGATTCCTACTACTTGTGCCTCGCGGATTTTAGAAAATTTTGTCCCACCTTATGAGTCAACAGTCACACAAAAACTCGCTGATGCGGGGGCAGTAATGGTAGGTAAAACCAACTTAGATGAGTTTGCAATGGGTGGTTCTACAGAAAATTCTGCTTACCAAAGCACAGCTAATCCTTGGGATTTATCAAGGGTTCCGGGGGGGTCTTCTGGTGGTTCCGCAGCAGCGGTGGCGGCAGAAGAATGTGTTGTATCTCTTGGTTCTGATACTGGCGGTTCGATTCGGCAACCTGCATCTTTTTGTGGTGTAGTGGGGATGAAACCGACTTATGGTTTGGTTTCCCGCTACGGCTTGGTGGCTTTTGCGTCGTCTTTAGATCAAATTGGGCCATTTGGACGCTCAGTAGAAGATACTGCAATATTATTAAATGCGATCGCAGGTTACGATCCTCAAGATTCCACTAGCCTGAAAGTGGAAATTCCCAACTACGCTGCCGGTTTAAAACCAGATTTAAAAGCTAGGGGTAAGCTGCGAATTGGTGTGATCAAAGAAACATTTGGCGAAGGCTTGGACTCTGTTGTAGAACAAGCTGTTACCAAAGCAATTGATCAATTACAAAGTTTGGGAGCCGAAATTCACATAATTTCTTGTCCCAACTTCCGCTATGGCGTACCTAGTTATTACATTATCGCCCCATCAGAAGCATCAGCTAACTTAGCACGTTACGATGGTGTTAAATATGGCTTGCGTGTACCAGATGCGGATAATCTGCTGTCTATGTATACTCGCACCCGTGCTACTGGTTTTGGTGCAGAAGTCAAACGCCGGATTATGATTGGAACCTACGCTCTTTCTGCTGGTTATTATGATGCCTACTATCTCAAAGCCCAAAAAGTCCGCACCTTGATTAAACAAGATTTTGAAAGAGCTTTTAAGACAGTTGATGTCTTAGTGTGTCCCACTGTTCCTACAACTGCTTTTAAAGCAGGGGAAAAAAATACTGATCCTTTGAGTATGTATTTGCTGGATTTGATGACGATTCCTGCAAATCTTGCTGGTTTACCTGGTATAAGTGTACCTTGTGGTTTTGATGATCAAGGTCTACCCATTGGATTGCAACTCATTGGTAAAGTGCTGGGGGAAGATCAATTAATTAAAGTAGCTTATGCTTATGAGCAATCAACTACTTGGCATTTGCGTCAGCCGAATTGTAATGAGTGATTAATTGCAATACAACAACAAACCACAGAGAACTCAGAGGACACTGAGCTTTAAGGGTTTAGGAGTTTTTTATTTTTTTAGCCCCAGGCTTTTAGCCTACGGGGCTTTGTAAGAATTAAGCTGGTTTTAGCAAATCCTGGGCTGAGGATGAAGGTGAATTAACATTCTTTTGCAGCTGCGCTACAATTTCGAGTGTAGCGATTTGGTTCTGTAACCAATTTGTAAAGAAATCACCTATAATTTGCAAACGTCGTTGTTCGTCTAATTGTGGTTTAATGATCTCCTCAACTGCAATTATATGTACTCCTTTTGGTGTAATTATTGGCTTGAGAATCTGTGGGGGAGTGGCAGCAAAAACTGCCGCTGCAATTTCTGGTCTCAAATCAGTACGGTAACGGATTCCTTGATAACCCCCTGCACGGCGGCTTTCTAGATTGTCGATATATTGACGAGCAATTTCTTGAAAACTAATTTCACCTTCTTGCAGAGCATAAAATAGTTCTAAAGCTAAGTCTTCATCATCTAAGATAACTTCATAAGTTACGGCTCCAGAATAATCAATTTGGTGAGCGTAAAAAAATGGTTCGACTTTATCTGCAAATAGATGATTAGCTAACTTTGCAGATAAGATAGTTATTTTAGCTATTTCTTCAAAATCATCTAAAGAAAGATGATGTTTTTCTAACCACGACCAAGTATCCTCAGCTTTGGTTAGGTTGTTAGCTAAGCGCATACTATCTGCTGCTTGTTGCAGTTCTTCTGTATCAACTGTGATTCCTGCTGCTTCAGCTGCATCTATAATAACTTTTTTAGTAGCGATCGCTTCTAACATCCCAGGAATTTGACAAGACAATTTGATATGGTAAATAATGTCTTCACTAGAAATTTCTAAGATATTTGACATTATGCCAATCCTCCAAAAATAAATTAATTTGGAATTACTTATGAAAAATTTTCTGGTAGAAAATTATGATTTTTATCATGCTCTCTTAATCTCTTGGTTTCTGTCTCTATCTAATGGTACTTTTAGTATTTAACGTCATTACTAATATAAGTTTGTCTTTAATAGTGTAGCATTGCTGGTTTTTACAGTATAGACAACAAACTAAATTAAAAGACAAAACTATTTATGTCTGTATTTTATAATTAATGTATTTACACATCATATCTTTATAAAATTGTTTATTTAAAAAAGAAATAGCAATGTAATAATGTAAAAGTGAATTTGACTATCAATTTCTCAGTCAACTCGCTATAGCGATTTTCTGATGAATTAAATATACCGCTCTAGTAGCATGACAAGCTTAAAATGTTGGGTAAAGCGATCGCTAAAATTTAATGATTTAGAGATTTTACAGATTCAATTAACCCAGCAAATTAAGCTTGTCGCGCTAGTAGGTTGGGTTGACGTAAGGAAACCCAACATCTTTATCCATGTTGGGTTGCGCTGCGCTTAACCCAACCTACAATTTTTTTGCATCAATTTAGTCTAGACAGTCCACTAGTCCCTTTTCCTAATTAACTAACAAACCTGACCTAAAAAAGCAATACAATGGCTAAAATAGTAATTTTTGATTTACATCCTACGGATGCTGATACGTTTTTGCACGACTTAAATCCGGGAGAAACAAACACTCTATTAGGTGGTTTTCTTCAGAATTTACTAGGTGGCTATAGTGATGTACTACTAACTACAATTCATCATGTTGTAGATCAACAATCAAATAGTACATATCGGTTAGCTGGTGTCGATAATAATAAATTATTTACTGCTGATTTTTCCAAAATAGCTTTCAATTTGATAATTGTATAACTTACAATTTCATAGCAACTATGAACAGCAAAAAATAGGATGGGTTAAACATAGCCCGCCCTATTTTATTTTCAAGATATATCTCATAGACAATTCGCAACTTACTAGTTACTAAAGTTCTAAACCACCTTTTTGCAACTTCTTAAATGGATCTAAGATAAAGTCAATCACTCGACGCTGGCGGATAATTACTTCTGCGGTTGCTGTTTGTCCAGGGGTTAAAGTGATGTGTTTGTTACCAGCTTGGATGTATGGATGATCTAAGGTAATATCCAACTCGTAAGTTTCAACGCGGTTTTGACCTTCATTTTGAACTTTCGAGTTAGGTGAAATCCAACTAACACGACCTTCTAACACACCGTAATCTTGGAAAGGATAGGCATCAAACTTGACTTTGACTGGCATTCCCACCTTCAAGAAACCACTTTGTTGACTAGGCATCTGGGCTTTGAGAATCAAAGGAGTATTTTCTGGGGCAATTTGGGCGATCGCTTGTCCTGTTTCTACTACTGGCCCTGGTTTTTGGATGGGTAACTCAAAAATCACCCCATCAATAGGCGATCGCACTACTCGTTGTTGTAGTTGGAGATTCAAGGATGTAATCTGGCTACCTGTTTGAGCTATTTCTGATTGCAGAGTAGTGATTTGTGTTTGTAGGTCTTTAAGCTGTTCTTGATTTTTTAGTACTGCCAGCTTACCTGCTTGCACAATACTTTGATAACTGCTTTGTTGCTCTTGCAGACGTAGTTTTGCTTGCTGAATGTCTGCAAAGGCTTGATTCATAGTTCCTTGATAGCGACTTACCTCTTCTTGTAAACGCAATCGAGCTTGTGTAATATCGGACTTTGCTTGTTCTTGGGAGCGTTGGCTTTCTTCTGCTATTTTCTCCAATTCCACAATTTTAATTTGGGGAATTGCACCTTGTTCTAAAAGATGACGATAGCGTGTGACTTCTGTTAAATCTCGGTTCAAACGACTGCTAGCTAGTTTTTGAGCAATTGAAGTAGAGTGAATGTTTTGCCTAGCTTGCTCAACTAAAGCTAGTTTTTCTAATTTTTGTAAGTTATAAGCACTTTGTTTGGCATCCAAATTTTGCTGTGCTTGATTAACTTGAGCCATTTTTTCCAATTCTTGGGATTTGTTTTGTTGCTCTTGAGTGCTAATCATCAAGATAAATTGGTTTTTCAGTAATTCCTGTTGCGATCGCTGATTAATTAATCCTTGCAGTTTTGTCTGCGCTTGTTGGAGTTCTGTCCGCATCACATCAGACTCTAACTCCAGCAAAACTTGTCCCGCTTTAACCGTCGAACCTTCTTTAACTTTCACAGAGACAACGCTACCAGGAACCGCAGCGCCTAATGTTTGCGTTGCTCCTTTTGGTTCTAAACGCCCTCTGGCGCTTCCTGTCTCATCAACTTTAGAAAGCATCGCCCAAGGTAAGATGATCGCTGCAAAAGCTGCCAAAAAGTACAGCATGGAGCGTGTCCATATCCTGGGTAAGGCATCCAGCAGTTCCTCAGTACCGTAATACCATTCTTTAGTCTCAGTTGCTGCCTTTGTTCGATAATCAACGATAGCATGAGAGTCTTCAACTTGGTGAGCCTCGTCCTGCTGTGGTTTAACGAGTACAGATGATGAATTGTAATATGGTTTTGGCATAAGTTTATGTGGGGGCATTGGGTATAGGGCATGGGGCAATTAAGAGGAATTGGGGCAGGGTGCGGGGTGCACACTTCGGCTACGCCCTTCGACTACGCTCAGGACAAGCTCAGTGATCGGGAGATGAAGAAAAATTACCTATTTCCCCCTGCTCCCTGCTCCCTGCCCCCCTGCTTCTTCCCTAATCCCTCAAGCTGTAGTAGCGAATTGTTGTTGGTTGAGATAAAAGTAATGACCTCTTCTGGCAATTAATTGATCGTGAGTACCGCTTTCGACTAGTAAGCCACGATCTAAAACCAAAATTAGGTCAGCATGACGCACGGTGGAAAGGCGATGAGCAATGATTAAACTGGTGCGTCCTTGGAGAATTGTTTTTAAATTGTTCTGAATAATACGCTCAGATTCAGAGTCGAGGTGGCTGGTGGCTTCATCTAAAAGTAATAAACGGGGATTTCCCAGCAATGCACGAGCGATCGCTAGTCGTTGGCGTTGTCCGCCAGATAGCATACCGCCGCCCTCACCAATTTGGGTTTCGTAACCCATTGGCAATTGTTTAATAAATTCATCTGCTCCTGCTAATTGCGCCGCTTCAATCACTTCTTCTAAAGTGGCTTCTGGATGAGCAATACTGATATTTTCACGGATTGTCCCACCAAATAAAAAGGTATCTTGATCGACAACACCAATTTGAGAACGCAGCGATCGCAGGGAAATACTTGTCACGTCTTGAGAATCAATTAATACTTTGCCATCTGTCGGCGGATAGAGTCCTAAAATCAGTTTGGAAAGGGTAGTTTTTCCAGAACCACTACGTCCGACAACCGCTACAGTTTGCTCAGGCAGAATTTCAAAACTGAGATTTTGTAATACGTTAATATCGCTTTCTGGGTGATAGCGAAAAGTAACGTTTTCAAAACGAATATTACCGTACAATCTGGGTAAATGTTGGCGGGTTTGGTGTTGTAAGTCTTCTTCTGGCTCTGCTTCTAAAACATCATTAATACGCTCAGTAGAAATAATTACTTCCTGTAATTGATTCCACAACACGACTAGCCGTTGGAAAGGGCGAATTATGTTGCCTAACAACATATTGAAAGCTACTAATTGTCCAATTGTGAGTTGATTTTGAATGACTAACCAAGCCCCATACCACAGTAATCCTGTAGTTACTAAAGATTCAATGGCGGAACTAATAATTTGTAATTGATTACCAATGATCTGCCCACCAAAGGTTTTTTTAATCACCTGATTTAATCGTTCTTCCCAATGCCAGCGTACTGTTTGTTCAATTGCCATTGAGCGAATCGAACGAATACCTGTAAGGGATTGAATCAAATAACTATTTTCATTAGCTGAAGCGTTAAAAACTTCACGGCTAATGCGACGCAAAAAAGGTGTGGCGACAAAAGCAAGTAGTATATAGGGCGGTAAGATGGCTAAACTCAGCAATGCCATTGAAGAACTGTACCAAAACATCAACCCTACATAGACAAACACTGTGAGCAAATCTAAAATGATTGACAGTGCTTCTCCAGTCAGAAAGCGTTGAATTTTCTGATTTTCTTGAACGCGAGAAACAATATCACCAACGTAACGTGACTCAAAGAATGCTAAAGGTAAGCGGAAGGTATGTTTAATAAAGCCTACCAATAAGGCGACGCTGATTCGGTTAGCTGTGTGGTCTAGTAAATATTGCCGCAATCCATTGATAACAACGCGTAATAACCCAAAAATTATTAAGCCTAAACCCACGGCATTTAATGTTAATGTGCTGCCTTGCACAATGACTCTATCTAACAACAATTGGGTAAATAAAGGAGTAATCAGTCCAAATACTTGAATCAACACCGAAGCAATGAATACTTCTAGTAATACTCGTGAGTGAGGTTTTACTAAATCAAAAAATTGCCATAATGTTGTGCTTGCTTCTTCGGTATCTTTGAGCAGGGCTGTAGGCTGCAATAATAAGGCATAACCAGTCCAACCAGCTTTGAATTGGGTAGTAGTCAAGCTGCGTTGACCGATCGCCGGGTCGCCAACAATCACCCGTTTGTTGTTAATTTCATAAACGACAACATAGTGTTTACCTTCCCAGTGGGCGATCGCTGGTAAGGTTTGTTGGGCTAATTTATCTAGACTGGCTTTTACCGGACGAGTAGTAAAACCAATACTTTCTGCTGCTGTTGTCAAACTCCGCAATGATGCGCCACTGCGAGTGACATTAGTTTGCTCCCGCAGTAGATTTATACTTAAGCGTTTACCCCAATAACGACTAATCATCACTAGGCAAGCCACGCCGCAGTCTGAGGCGCTTTGTTGTTCAAAGAACGGATACCGCTTGGTTAAACGTCCCCACCAATGACCTGCTCTCACGGTGGGGCTGGGAAAGTAGACTTGTCGTTGTTTTGGCTTGGGTTCTGGGATGTGATTGAGGATTGACGATTGAGAGTTGGGTAAGGGAGATTGGGAAGAGTCTTCCCCATTGACTCTTTCAGCCTGGCGCTCTTGAAATTTGAGCAACTCTGCCAATTGTGGCCAATACTCTAGTGCTAATTGCCAATCATCATTTTTTAATGTGTAAATAATTGTTGGTTGCTCTGCTTGGCAAGTTCCTAACTTTGGACACACATAGATATTTCCCGGTGTCAATCGACGGCCATCAGTATGTATAAGTTCTCCGCGACGCAATAGCCACAGCTTAGTATCTTGGAATAGTTTGGCTGGTAAGGAACCCGTTCCCAAGGTGTGCCGTTCAAATAAAGATAGCGTTCTGAGTAAGTCTTCTACAGATCCATTGTGAGGCAGTAGAGCGCTTTGACTAGTTAACAGCAATAAATCCCAAAGTTCTGCACTTCTTTTGAGGCGATCGCTAATACTCGGATATTTGTGCATTACTTCGTGTAATGCTGCTTGGGGAAGATGACAAAGTTTTAAATTTACAGAAGCTCTGGCGACATAAGGACTAAACTCCTCTTCGGGGAATAAAGTCAATTCGCCAAATGATGCACTAGTTGACAGGGTAGTAATTAAGTTATTAGAGTTATCTAATAGTCTGACTTTACCCCCAAGAATCATATATATACCAGCAGGTGCTGCTATTGACTGCCAGAATTGTTTTGCTACTGGTGGTTGGACAATTTCTGCCTCTGCTAAGCACATCTCAATTTCACTATCAGACAACGACTCACCTAAAGTTTGGCTGAGTTGTTGAGCTAACTGTTGCTGGGAAAACCCTGATGGCATTTCCTGACCTCCAAAACAGTATTAATCAAGAATGAAATGTATCTACTTTTTAGTTATTGGTCTGCATCAAATTTAATGACCAACGAAAACTAGTTTCTGAGTTCGAGTGCAAATCGGAAATAGTAATACCAGCATCTTGATTTTCGTCAATTTTTCGTTGAGCCGAAGTTTTGGGTTTGGTGGAAAGTCCCATTTGTTTTAACAGGCGGTTAATATGGCGATCGCTGATAGTAATGCCCAACTCATTAGCTAAATGTTTGCTTAACCATTGAGCTGTCCAGTAGGTAAATGCATAACCATAATCACGAGGACTGTTACTAACTAGTTCTTTCAAACGTTCAATATATTGAGCATTGACAATCTTGGGTCTACCTATTGGTCGCTCATGCCATTTATGGGCTAAACCTGCTTCTGCTAGACCTATCCAGTAACGTGCCATCTCTTGAGAACAACCTAATATTTCACATATTTGGGTTTGAGATTTACCCGTATCTGCTAATAACATAATCTCAATTCTTCGCCGATATTCTGGCTGTAATTTTGTCTGCAAATGTTTCAATAAAGCTTTTCTTTGAAAAGGCGTTAAAAACTTACTTTCATGAATTTCAGAGTTGTCGATAGTTGTGTTTTGATGAAGATAGTGTGACATAAAAATTACCAGTTGCTGTCTACAGTACAATGTGGATAAAATGTCCTTTATACTTGCTGCATTAATCCTCATTAACTCAGTGATTACAAATGCAAAATTAATTAGCTTTATGAGGCTAATTAACTATTTATGTAATGTGTTGTCGATGCCGAGTGTTTAACCACCTAGTGTTTTAAATTCTAAGGGGCTATTTGTATACTGCTGCTATTTTTAACCCTCAATCTTAGACTTAGTGTGTTGTACTGGTATGAGAGTGATAATAAAAATTTGTCGGTGGTTCAGTAATAGTAGTAAGCAACCCTAACAAAATGTTGTTTTACCTGAACTAATATTTCAGATAAAATACCTTAACCCAGTAGGTATTTCACTGATTAATTTCCAGAATTGGACAGACTTTATCGAAGACAGTTTTAATGAGTATTATTTTCAACCAATTACTTTGGTTAATAATTTCAGACAAGCGGAACGGAATCTTTTAATAACTTCTATTTTGAGGATGTTATTGAACTTGAGAACACAAGTTCATAGTTACCTTTCAAAATATTTAAGTTGGTGATGTTGAGATTCCCAAAAAGGTTGAAACCTATTCCATAAATTGGAACTTAGAGATAGCTAAGGTCAGGTATGAATATCTACTTTTTACACTAGTGTATTACTAGCTATTTCCTCATCAGCAGATTTTAGTACATCTGAAATAACCTGAAAGATCAGTTCAACGAAAAAGCGACAGTTCTTTAATCTCTTGTCTTAAGCTACTGTTATTTTTTTAGAAACTTTCTTACATATAGTCAATAGTTTTTAGTTAAAAATCGATATTTTCATAATATCTTTATAACATCTTTATAGATTATTTATAATTAGTTATGTCCATAAAAAACTCCTACTTATTGGTTTTTGAGATATGCAAACATTCAATATCGGAAATTACTGATTAAATTGTAACTATTAACATCAAATGTTAGGCTTTTGTATATGAGCTTTAGCAAATGATGAATTATCATTGCCGAGAACTAATACACATACATCTATCTATAGCAATAAAACAGCCTATTTATATTAGCTTATCTCTTGTACATTTTTAGTATCTATCTCTAGGATGAAAGTTATATATAACTGCATTTAAAATGACAAAATTATCTCTAAAAAATTTTTTACTTATTGAGATAAAATTTGATAATATTGAAGTTACTATAGCGATCGCTACTTTGTGTAATTAGTTTCCTAAAACTTCTAAGCAAACATTTATCCGTAACATTATAAACAAAATGGCGCATTATAAAAATTAAAATCATTACTGAAATTTATGTCTGTAAATTTTGTAATTATCCTATAATTAACTTAGTCATGATGAATTAAGCATATAGTCTAGTTCTGTAACTAGCCAGTCGTGAAACATATTGTGGAGAATTTCTTGATATCTTTCAGGGGTTAATTCAGCAGGAAGTAACTCTTCAACTATTAAAAGATGATGACCTTGTTCCGTTTTTAGAGGGCCTATCAGCTGTTTAGGTGGAGTCTGAAATATCATAGCAGCTATATCTGGTTGGATATCAAAACGGTAAATAGTTCCTTCATAACCGCACTTATGTCTGCGATGATCATCAATATCATAAAGGTTCGCTGCATGATAAAAACTGATTTCACCTTCTGCAATTTGATAATAAATTTCTTGAGCAAGTTTGTCAGATTCAACAATGATTTGATAGAGAATTACTTGCTCAAACTCCAGACTATTTTTAATAAAAAAATCTTCTACTTTTTCAGCAAACATGTAGTGAGCTAATTTTTGTGATAATAAGCGATCGCGAATCCCCATTTCCCAGTCATGGGGAGTAACCAATTGATCGCTTAACCATGCAAGAGTATCTGTAGCCTTCTCCAAACGCTGCTCTCGACGCTGGCGATCGGCTTCCGCCTCAATTTCTACAGTTGTAACAGTTATTCCTCTTTGTTGAGCTGCGTATGATATCACTCTTTTAAACAAAATCTCTTGATACACTTCCTTCAGATTCATTTTTCGTTTGAGGAAGCTGACAATTTCCTCAGGTTCAATGAATATTTGGGAAAGATCATTCATTGGGATGTGTGCTTTTAAATAAATGGAAAAATATACATTAAAAGTCGTCTTTGTATCTTTATTATAGAGGGATATAAGGAAAAAGTCGGCTTTCTATACTCTTATGGTAAAGCTAGCTGATACCGTTTCACTTTAAAGTTGATAAATTTGGGCAAGCAGGGGAGGCAGAGGAAGCAGAGGAGGCAGGGGGAGTAAGAAAAGTAATTTGTATCAATAATTTCGTGAAATGGTATGAGAAGAACGAAAGTGATAAAGTACGGTTTGCAGAGTTATTCAGTTATTTAGAATAAGTTGGCGGCGAACAATTTGCTAACAAATAAAAAAAACTGAAAGCTGTTTTTTGTCAGCTTCCAGTAATTGTTATATAAATTGCTAACTTATAAAATGAAGATAATCCTAATTGGAACGACTAGGATTATGATTCATCTAAAGAGAAGCGTAAGAGTTATTAGTTCTATCAGCCACAACAGCGATAACAATTAAACCGTCACTTTTTCTGTTTCCATTTTTAGTGATGGTGCTAAATACGAGTTTTGGAAACTCAACTAACACCAGCGCTAATACAGAAAGTTCTATTCAATTTCTCCACCACAAAGAAATTTGATAAAAGTCAATCAAAGTTAGTTCCGGAGTAAATCACCATTTTAACTTTTGCTTGCTCAGACTTTCTCGGAAAAGAATTACCAGCAGTAACGATTAAATTTGGTCGCAGTCTGGGAGTCACCCACTCCCTAAAATACTGACTGCTTCAGCAACAGCAATCAGTTATGTGTGTTTGATAGTCAATTAATCATTGATTTTATTTTTGAAAACAAATTTATTCATTTAGTCTCCTCTCTTTAAATACTTATTTATAATTTAGAACATTGAAGTATTAAAAGTTTGCCATAATGGCAGATTTTAATAATAATTTTGCAGGTAATTTGAGATAACTAATTAAATTATAGTGATCTGGTCTAATTTCTCAATCCTAAATAGAAGCAGGAAAGAACAGCTAAGAAGGAATAAAGCAAAAAGTCGAGCCAGCCTAAGAGAATAATCTGAAACGCCTATTTTTACGTCTTTTTGCAACAAAAGGATGTAAATGATCAAGCTGGGATGCGATCGCCTACATTTGTGATGATATCTGAGACTCAGGCTAGGAATAATATTTTTCTCTCCTCGTAGTAACAGAAGAGGGGTTATACCAATTCAAATAATGTTTGCGACAGATAAATTCTTCGTAGGGAACATCAGTCACCTGTGTCAACTTACAGCAATTTTCAGGCTTGGCCTCCTCACCCGCCTAGGAATCAATTCCCAGGCTAATAGCGAAAGTCTACTAAAGTAGACTCAAGATTTTGGGCAATATCTAGTAATCTTTAGATGACTTTGGCTATTAGCAAGGAACTTCAGTTCCTTGCGGGGCAAAGGCATGGTATTAGTTGATTACACTGCAAAAACTGCCATGCTAATTGATTAGCATGACAGGCTATGAGGCACTTAATTAACTGGGAAGTAAAATTTATTAACTCAAGATATTGTTTAATTAATTTCGCAGACTTTTAGAGAAAAATCTTGAGTACTTTCAGGTTGTGATTGGGGTTTGACAAATTGAGAGTCGTGAACTTGCTTTTGCTTTGTCAACCACTGATTTAAACCACCGCCACGGATTTCTGTTTTTTGCTTACCTACTACCTCAAGATAAGCAAGGTCTTTCATGTTGCCTAAGCAGCTTTCTGAAACATGAGTATCAGACCTGTTGTCAGGAGATACCTGAGTAACTTTTATTCTTTCCTGATTTTGCTGGTTTGTTCTGTTAAGTTGGGAGTTTTCTTTAAGCAATCTGTTATAGGTGCGATAGGGAATATAGTGTAAAGGATTGTAACCAGCCAAGCGTAGTATCAAAACACATGCCCAGGAATACTTTCCGCCAAGAATTGCCTCAACTATTTGGTCAAATTGTTCAGGATTGATTTTTTTATTGAAGTTGCTATTAATGCTAGAAATTTCTTGGTTCATGGTATTGGTTCTCTTGGATAAAACTAATTCAGTCTTTTTAATGGTCGGGTTTGTATTTATTTAGTCCCAGGAATATATCTACAAATGCTGTAATTACAGATGTTTATTAAAGAGACAACCACATTAATCAAGGCAGACTAATGTCTAAATAGTTAGAAGTCTTTGTATGGTTATTGAGTAAATACGGCTTTGTTCTATTTAAATGTCTGTAATTCTAACTTTACCCACTTGACTTGATAATTGTATTGTATATTTATTTGCACAAAGGCAATAAACATATATGTAAAATTTTAATGTATTCAAGCTGAAAACTACAAGTTTATTCCATGAAATATTAAAAACTGCTTTGGCATTTATATACCTAATATTTTTGTTCATTTTAACAGATGTTTAAGTTAAATCTACTGAACCAATTTCGAGGTTTAGATGTGTATTGTGCAACTTTGTATTTTGTCCCATATTTGTTAGGTAGTGAGGGGCGTAACCCCTCATTGGTAAATCATTTGAGCTTTTATTTTTTTCAGTATACCAAGAAAATTTACCATTAATTACGTTTACAAACAACTGTTAAATCTAGCCAGAAAAATATTATTAAATAAATCTAAAATATACTGTTTATATGTTCAAGAAAAACATTTTTTCATTTACTAGTTAGACTATGTGTATCGAAATTATCTAAATATCTTGATTAGCAAGGTTTACAGACATGTGTATCTAGCAACCTTACCGAAAAATTGTTGTGAATCTAGCTGAATACTTAGTAAGTAATCAGAAAAAATTAAGTTCATTCCTGGAAGTGGCGGGATTTCGTGTCAGGGGTCAGTTGCTTTTGCTATTCACCACTGATACCGTTTCACTTTAAAATTGATACAAATAGGCAGCAGGGAAGCAGCACTTCGGCTACGCGGTAGTTGAATCTCGACTTCGCGGCAGTTGAGCGTAGTCGAAACTCGATTGCCGCGCAGCGCCGCACTGAGCCTGTCGAAGTGTCGAAACTCAGTGACCAGGGGGAAAGAATTAAAGACAAATCATCTGTTTCAAATATTTCGTGAAATGGTATGACACCTGACGGCGACGGGGTGATGGTTACTGAGCTTGTCTTGAATGTAGCCGAAGTACTATTACAGACACTCCTTGAACAAGTAGGTAACGCGATCGCCTTTTGATTAATGGAACTGTAGTTGAGCTAAGTGGGAATATAGACCAGCGATTGCCATTAGTTCTTGGTGATTACCTTGTTCAATAAGAATACCTTTGTCTAAAACAAGAATATGGTCAGCATGGCGAACGCTGAAGAGACGATGGGAAATGATAAAAGTGGTACACTGTTGACTCATCCGGGCTAAATTCTCTTGAAAGCAGCGTTCCGATTCTGCATCTAGACCATTCGTTGCTTCATCAAAAATTAAAATTCCTGGATTCCTAATCAGGGCGCGGGCGATCGCAATTTTTTGGCTTTGTCCATCAGAAAGCCTCAAACCCCCTTCTCCTACTTGAGTGTTATATCCCAAAGGTAAAGCTTGGATAAAAGTATGTGCATCTGCTAGCTTGGCAGCTTTGATCGCATCCTCTAGACTCAAATCCGAGTTGTACAGGGTAATGTTTTCTAAAATGGTTCCCGAAAACAGCAAATCCTCTTGCAATACTAAACCTAATTGACTTCGCAACGACCCAGGAGAAACACCAGCAATATCATATCCATCAATTAAAATTCTTCCAGTATGGGGACGATATAAACCAGCCAGCAAATTTACTAAAGTACTCTTACCAGAGCCACTCTGACCAATAATGCCAATAGTTTGCTGGGGTTTCACCTGAAAAGAGATATTTTGTAAGGTATTACGCTCTTGATCGGGGTGATAACGGAAAGAAATATTGTCAAAATGCACTTCACCACGAACTGAGGGCATTACCACTAGAGGTTTCTGGGGATTTTCTTCGGGTTCAGAAGTCAAAATATCATTGACCCTTTCCAAAGAAATCTGCACTTGTTGAAACTCATCCCACAATCCCACCAACGCCAACACTGAAGTCATAACATTGCTAGTGAGCATATTCAAAGCGACAAATTTACCTAGAGAAACCTGCCCCTCAATTACTAAACTGGTTCCAAACCACAAGACAAGAATGTTACCGACTTGATTAATCAAGCTTCTAGTCAGTTGTAAACGGTTAGCTAATTTCTGCCCTTGAAACCGCGCTTTCAACATCCTCATCAAGCGCTTTTCCCAATGTCTACGTACTGGTTGCTCAGCTGCTGCGGTTTTGATTGTGGCAATACCAGTGATCATTTCTACCATTAAAGAGTTATATCCTGCGGATTCCTGAAAGATTTCTTGTGACGCTTTTTTGAATGCTGGACTTACCCCCAAAGTTAAAATGACGATAGGTAGAATCCAACCCAAGACCAAAAGGGTAAGTTGTAAGTTGTAATCAGCCATCAACCCCAAGTAGATGAATGCCATGAAGGCATCTATCGAGGCACTGATAACTTGATGGGTAAGAAACAGTTGAATTTTGCGGTTTTCTTGAACGCGGCTAATAATGTCTTGTACTTGGCGCGATGCGAAAAACTGCAATGGTAACTGCAACGTATGTGTAATAAAATTACCAATTAAGTTAATGTCAACGTGATTGGCAAGATAGCCCAATAAGTATTGACGCTGGGCGGTTATAATATTACGCCAGATGCTTAAGCATAATAAGCCGATCGCAACGACATTCAGGGTTGCAAAGTCTTTGAGTGGTATAACTTGGTCAATCACTACCTGAGTACACAGGGGAGTCGCTAGCCCAAAAACTTGTACCAACAATGAAGCGAAAATCAATTGTCTAAGTAATTTACGATGACGGCCTAGTATGTGCCAATAACGCCTTAGAGAAACTTTTTCGCTTTTGAGGAGATGAAAACGTTCAGTGGGGTTTAACACAAGAGCATAAGCTGTCCAACTGGCTGCAAAATCTCGGTATGGCAGCCATCGCTTGCCGATCGCTGGGTCAGAAATTAAGATGCGATCGCCTTTAATTTTCCAAACTACGACATAGTGAATGCCTTGCCAGTGGGCAATCCACGGGTGAGGATGCAACTCTAACTTATTCAAACTTGCCCGGACTGGTAGCACGTCATATCCTAAAGATTGGGCTGCTATTGCTAATCCTTGTAAAGATGCACCCATGCGGTCTACCCGCGCTAAGTTCCGCAGAGTAGGGAGACTGAGGCGTTTGCCCCAATACTGGCTAACCATTGCCAAACATGCTGCCCCACAATCCGACGAACTTTGCTGTTGAATAAAGGGATAAGAACGCCAGAATCGAAATATTGATTGACGTTGGTTCTCTACGGTTAGAAAGTCAATCTCTGGAATCTCTAATATTGTTGATATTGATACTGGAGTTTCTAATTGGGAACTACGAGATGGCAAATCCATCAACTTGGGAAGCAGGATTTGAGGTTTGCGATCGTCAGTACTCACTGTACCCGGCTGCTGTTGCTCTTTTACTAGTTCATCCTGGTCAGGAAATAACTGTGGTGCAATTTCCTTGACTGATTCCCAATGTTCTATAGCCAAGCGATAAACTAACAAATTTGTTTGGGCAATGCCAACTGGAAGTTTGACATGAGGATATCCCCAATTTTCTCCTATGTGTGGCGGTTTAGCCGCTGCTGATATGGTCTGAACTTTGCCACTAGCTAACCAAAAGCGTCCCTTAGTCGGGGAAGTTGCTTCTTGCAATGATGAACCAGCAGTTATTTTAGTAGGTTGTAAGTAGGGTAATAATTGCCGCAGAGTTGAACTAGTTAGCGATCGCAACTCGGTGTAGCTTTTAAAGAAAAGTAGCGTTTGTCGCTCAATCGCAAGCTGCTGTAAATAACTTTCTAGATGAGGTAGGCGCTGTAACCAAGATTGCAGTTCAGTAATATTTATTTGAGCTACCAAACTCTCACCAGCTGCGATCGCTCGGTATGGTAGAGCTTGATCGCAAAATAAATGATCTGCACCGAATGTTTGCTGTGCTAATAGTAACTGAGTTGAAACTTCCCGACTGACAGTTGTATCAAACCCCAGCAAGCGCACTCGACCTTGACATACTAAATATAAAAGATTACTGCTATTATCTACAGCATAATTAGTCAGTTCGTCACCTAGTTGAAACTCTCGAACCACCCAAGATTGGCTAAAGTCTGATACTAAGTTTGTATCCCCTACAAACATCTGCAAAATTCTGATGATAGCTGCTTTTGGAGTGAGAAATTTTTGATTATTAGTCTGTTTTTTCAAATCTCTCTGAACTCTTAACAATGAAGAGGGATACATAGTTTAGCCTAAAATACAAAAAATCTTAATTGTTTAAATAATTTATTTTTTAGTCTATCTTAATTAAAAAATAAATTATTTTACTTTTTTAAAACTGTTATTTACATGATTACTTTTCAAAACTTTTTATGTATAAAAGTTTGGGAAACAAAACTATACTATTAAAAAACAAACTTAATTAACATCAGAATATTCATCACTTACTGATGTTTCTAATAAAAGTTAAGTACCCAGACACAATTAATTACACATATTGTTTTTCTGTTCCCTGTTAAGAGTTCCCTACCTACGCAAATATGTTCATTAATCAAATCGGATTGCTATAGTTATCAATATACTTACTTAAAAAATACTAAATTACTTTTTTAATACGATAGAAAAATTAATATGTATATAGACTGAGTAATATTAGTAACAACTATACATTTTTAAAAGCAGTATTAATTTGAGAATATTTAAAGTTTTCTTAACCCTATTTACATTTTCCTTGTATTCATAAAATACCCGGAAAATAAAATCAAAAATTATAGATTTTTTCTGTTTTCCATTGATGCTTATACCAAGTTGCAGTCAAATATGGTATTCCTTCCGTCATTGCGACTGGAACAAAGTGGAAGGAAGCAATCTCATCAACCTTGAACTACTACAATAGAACGCAAATTAGTATTAATCAAACAGTATTGGGTATAGTCGTACTGCACATAAACGAGAAGCATAATAAATACAAGGTAATTAAAAACAAAAGAGGAAGTTAATTAAACTTCCTCTGACAAATAAGATAACTATTTAGTTAGTTATAGACAGGTAGAAACTATATGCGGTTTTGGTTGTGGTCTGGTAGAAGAGCGATGGGATTCACTGCCCCCTTGCCTGATGGATGGATTTCAAAGTGGGTGTGTGGACCAGTACTAAAACCAGTGCTACCCATTTTGGCAATTATTTCTCCTTGACGAACTTGCTGACCTGCTCTAACTAAAATCTTGCTGTTATGAGCATAGCGAGTCATACTACCATCTGGATGTCGAATTTCTACAAGGTTGCCAAAGCCACCCTTATTCCAACCAGCTTTTTCTACCACACCGTCGGATGATGCTTGAACTGGTGTGCCAGTAGCATTAGCAACGTCAATTCCCTTGTGCATTCTGCCCCAACGCCAACCATAGCCGGAGGTGAATACACCTTTTGCAGGCCAAACATAGGCAACAGAAGACGATGAAGGAGGGGGTATAGTCTCGTCAACTGGCTTGGGTAAATATTGATCTACTGCTGCTAATGGTGGGAGAGGGTAATTTGGAGACACATTGGTTCCTCGCGCCCTTCCTAAAGAATCTGAAGCATTAACTCCAACGGGAGGTGTTGCTATTTTCGTGGCCGATGTTTTGGGAGAAAGAGTCACCTTACCAGCTGTTGAATTAGGCAAAAACTCTGGATTTACTGGCTCGTCAGTAGAGAGAGTAGCACGAAATTCTGGCTTAATCGGTTGAGTACTATAACCTGATGCCATCGGGCTAGGAACGGCAATTGGCACTGCCAAATCTTTACGTCCCGAAACGGATGTTGATACCGCAAAGTTGTTAGGAACAGCAACCGGAACTGGAATTGGCACAGCAGCACTATTGCTTTCAGTACCAGTCGTTGTACTGGAAGCTACATTCCCAGATTGTTGGGCGCGGTATTTTTCCTGTAATCTTTGGATTTCCGCTTGTAAGCTTTGGAGACGTTCATTTCTAGCTCTTGCTACCTTCTGCCCTGGTTTTTTAGACAGCTGTATTTCGGTAAAAGCTTTTGGCATTGGAGTATCACCACCCACGCCGTCAGTCTCGACACTTGCAGGGGTTGGCTGAGGTGCGATCGCAGTATTTGCCTCTACCTGATTGTTTGTAACTGTCGGAACCGGAATAGTAACACTGCTGTTATTAGCAACAATTGATACCGGAGAATTACTGACAGGGTTAGCTACAACTGGAATTTTGATCGCTCTAGGTTCAACTTGACCAGCAGGAATAATCAGTCTTTGGCTGATTTTCAGTTGATTGGGATTGCTAAGATGATTTGCCTTGACTAGTTCTGCAACCGAAGTATTGTATCTACTAGCGATCGCTGCTAGCGTATCTCCAGGTTTCACTTCATAGGCTTTAGTGGTCGATGACACAACAGCTTTTTGTGTGGCTGGTACAGGTGCTGTTGCTACTTGCTGCGTTGACTCACTCGTTTGGTTTGTCTGTTTCAACCTCGATAAGAGGTCGGCTTTGCTGGTATCGCTCAGAGTTGGCGACTGTTCTATTACCGTATTGCTTGTACTGATAGGTGGTAATTGATCTACTTCAGTCGTTGCCTGTGCTAACTCAGTTTTAGCTTTTGATGAGTTTTTGGACTCCCCAGACCCTAACTCCGCCAGACTTTTTCTTAAACGGTTCGATTTTTCTTGTAAGCGATTTAGTGCAAACTCTTGTTGTGCTTTGAGTTGAGCATTAACTTCAGTACTAACGACTGTACTTTGTTGCGCCTGAGTTTTCAGGAAAGAATCTTGTCCGCCAGCAACACCGTCAACACTAGACAGTTGTTGTGATGTCTGTTTTAGCTTTTTGGCTGCTTGGATTTCTTGCAACAATTGAGATTGCTGGGAAATACCAGTTTTATCAGCCGTTGTTTTGGAAACATTGTCTGATGCCGGAACCGACAAAGACATTCCGCCTGCTGCAACTTGCCATTTAGCTTCAAGCCCAGGTAATTGCGAAATTGCTGTTGGTTCCACAATGACAGAGTTTTCTGGCACGCTAGCTGATGAGATTATTTGAGTCTTCAGCTTTGTGGAAGCAAATTTCATTTCAGTGTTAGAAGCAGCTGGAATAGTTGAGGCAGCCTTTTGGCTGCCTACGGGCGCTGCTGCTTGGGCTTGATCACTTTGCCGAGTCACCAAAAGGCTAGTTGCGCCCATTGAGATTGCTAAGCCAATCATGGCGGCTTTTGTCCGTACTCGACGGTTAACCATCGGATTAACTGTATTTAGCTGTTCTAACGGGGCACCATCACTGCTGGGGGTATTTTTCAGCACAGCCTTCACTCTTTTTTTCAATGCTCGTTTCAAAGACGACCTCCTATGATCACTAGCGCTTAACTGATCTCGATTTTTTCAGTCGGATACTAGTCAATGATTTAGATCACATCAAACTATGGATCAAGATCACATTCATCAGAGATACTTAGGCAAGATTAACCTGCTTCTCTGATTTAGACAAGTTCACACCTGTTAGCAAAACGTAAAAGTTGCTGTGCTTACTTGTCCGCTCAACTCCTCAACACCCTAGAACACGTTGCTTTTAGCAGTTATCCGTGCTTATCTTGCTTCACTAGTTATGACTGGAAAATATTATTTACCAAGTCCGTTGTCGATGTGAGCAAATGAAAATGCTACGACTTCTGGAAAAGCGATGCCCCCTGCTGTAGATATCTTCAAGGTTTTTTTCCCTGATCAGTCTTATCAACATGAGACTTTACGTTGATTATTCCCTCGAAAACAACCGTACAAACTTATAGCTACTTTTGTCCTCCTGATAAATACGTATTCCCTTAAAATATCTCAAATACTTGATTAGACAAGGCTTTAACCTTTTTGTTCCTTCAGTTCAGGACTATTCAAATTCACCAAAATCTATCATTTAAATCTGGTGTGTTTGGGAATTTGATATACAAATTTCTTATGTTAACCCACTTGTTTTAGTAAGTATTTCTCACTAATATCACATAAGTTTATTGTATTTAAGTATAAAATAATACTTTATTTTATGTAGATATGGGAGTAGCTCTCTCCCTAAAATGTTGATAGTTTTACTTACCATGTCAGCTAATGCAATTGAATTTGCTTACATTTGTAAATGTTTAATTTATCTCATAGAAGTCTTTACCTATATGAGTTTTTGTCCAACACATTAGATCTATTACGGACTAAGAAGTTATCTTCTATATCCCAAGAGTAATGATAATATGGATTATTTAAGATGAATGTTTAAAAACTTTTTAAGTAAAAGTACTTAATAAAAATTAAAGATAAAGACTACATTAAACAGCCTAACTGACGACGAGCTTCAAATAAACTGACTGCTACACTCACTGAAAGATTTAAACTGCGAACCTGGGGTTGTGCCATAGGAATATGAAGAGTCGCATCACAAGCTGACAGAATTACTGGTGGTAAACCAGTGGTTTCACTACCAAAAAGCAACCAATCGTCATCTTGAAATTGGAACTGGACATAATTAACACTGCCCTTGACACTGAAACCCAACCGTCTGCCTCCACGCTTTTTGTGTATGGTTTTAAAGGCTTCTAGTGATTCGTGATAATGCAGTTTGACATAAGGCCAATAATCTAAACCAGCTCTTTTAAGATAGCGATCGCTAATTTCAAATCCCAAAGGTCCCACTAAATGTAATTCTGTACTTGTAGCAGCACAAGTGCGAGCAATATTGCCTGTGTTTGGGGGTATTTGCGGATTGACTAAAACTACCTGAGGCATTACCCGTATAACTTCTTTTTTGTATAAAATGATATTTTTACCAAAGCAAATCTACCATAAGGTAGAGGTCATTGATAGGTTTTCTTAATAAATGTCTGATGATCTCTATCGATTAGATTTTTAAAACAAAAAATTAATTATCCCAGAGCATGATCTAAGAGTATTTATCACTAGCCCTAGGCAACATGCCTGTTTTTGAAGACAAAATACAAAAAATAGTTGTATTTGTAGATTTTTCTGGAATTGGTTGGATCTCCAGAAAATCTACTTTTGGGATGAAGACAGATTTTGAAAACACTCTCTAAGGGCTACCGCCAAAGTATTAAGCCACTAGTGACGAACACAAATTGTTTTCTAATTCCAATTCGCGTTCTTGGGTGGCTGCAATAGCTTGGGTAATAACGCACTGACTATCAAAACCAACTTTGTACAGTTGTAACCACTGCTGGGCTTCGTTCCCTTCGCGAAGGATTTTATGCACAGGAGAAAGAAAGCAGCTAAAACCTTGTTGTTTGGCGATCGCCCAAACATCTTGGTAAAGTTCAGTAATCCAATCTCTAGCTGTAATGCTTCTGCCATCTTGCCAATGTCTCAGTTGAGCATCAAGACTGTTACTAGCTGCTGCTGCTTCGTTGCTAACAATTAGGGTAATGAGTTCTTCGGGAGAAAAAATACTTTGGGTTAACGGATCGATGCTGGGATTGTCTATTATTTGCAACAGACGTGCTTCCAATAAGGCGGTAATTGCTAGTAAGGCAATGGGATCTGTGACTAAATCGCAAATTCGCAATTCTAGACGATTGAGATCGTAGGGACGGCGATCGCCATTTGGTCGCACCGATGACCACAAATGCCTCACGTTTTGCATTGTCCCAGTCGCAAGCTGATTTTCTACCCACTCAATATGATGGGCGTGACTAGCAAATAATGGCACATTAATAGGCGTTTGGGGGAAGATTCCCCAGCGAGTGGAGTGATAACCAGTGGTTTTGCCATCTAAGAAGGGAGATGAGGCGCTGAGGGCGAGAAATAAGGGTGCTTCTGCACGAATGACTCGACAAGCCCGCATTAAAACTTCTGGGTCGCTGATACCCACGTTAATATGAACGCTGGCGGTAACTACTTTTGTGCCGTAAGTTGTCTCTATATAGTCGTGATAGGGGTTGGTAGGGTCGGAACGAAAGAAGCGATCGCTATCACCTAAAGATAGAGTACTCCCTGGTATTAAAGTATAATTGCCCAAACGTTGGAGATAGTCTCGTAACTCACGCCTAGGACGCAACAAGGCGCACAAGAGATTCTCATAATTGCTGGATGGGTCGGTTACGTATTCTACATTGCGGCTATCTGGTTCCCGCATAAATCCATCCAAAGATCCGACAATTTTGTCGGAGAGACCGACTATTTCTCCTTGAGGCGTGCCAGTGTACATCTCAATCTCAAAGCCTTTTAATAGCGCCACTTGATTACTTCTCCTCGGCTTTCCCTGCTTGTAAATTGTATCTAATTAGACGAATCTCTGCATCTACAATTTGAGTTAATCCAAAGTTAAGAATCTTTTAACCCAAAGTACTAAGAAAGATAGATGCTTTGATTCTTTACTGTAAAATTACGAATGATTAAGTATAAAAATACGTGTATATTTCTGGTGAAAAGTATCACGCAGAGGCGCAGCGAAAAGTTGTAAGGAGGGTTTCCCTCCGTAACAAACTTTTCAAGACAGAGACGCAAAGGAGAAGATTAAAGTCAAGAATCTGAAGAGAGATATGGTTATAAGTTTTTCCGTGGTTTTTTTGTCTTTTTTTGTTCTTGCATTTGAGGTTTTGTATGTTGCAAGATAAATTGATCAGGCGAATCACTTTCATCTGAATTTTTCTGATTGAGGATTGCTTGACGTTCAAAATTGATGGTTTCATCTGACAGTTCACACAGTGCTTGCAAGGATATTTTACCTTCAGCTTGTAGTGATTCTAGCCAACTTGATGCCGATTCTAAAATTTGTTTACCGTTTCTTAATTGAATGCTTAATTTATCTTCCAGAACATTGAAGAAAACAAAAATTGATATTTCTTTACTAATTATTTGATTTGCTCCTACTACTCTACAGGCAGTAACAATTTTTCCTTCTTCTGGGATGTGAAATCCTAAACCTGAAGCTTGAATACTTTGTTGAATTTCTGCAAGTGGTAAGCAGGAAATATTAGTATCTGTATGATCTATATTTACAAATTTTGCTAAATCAGGCAAGTTTAACGAAACATCATTTAAAGGTTCAGATTGAAAAATCAACTTTTGATTGAGAGGATCTGAAATAGCATAAATATTTACAGAATATGGAGGCTGTGGTACAGAACCTTTCTCATAAAATGAACGACCTTCAGAAGAAACAGTAATTGGGGATGTTGCTGATAGAGTTTGTAATGTCCGAAGATTTTTAGTTGTACTGCGAATAAATATAGTATCAAGCCCAAGTATAGACGCTAATTCATCTTCTGTTGGTGGCGGATCAAATTCAATTCCCGCACGGATGATAAATTCTTCGAGTACGTTAAATTCGCGTGGTTCTTTGATAGTTATTTCCACACGATTTTGATATAAGCTATAACAAAATTGACGCGCTGCTAAAACCGACAAATTAGGATTTTTGGCTTCAATTTCGTCTATAATTTTTCTGAGATTGTCATCAATAGGTTTAGCTGAATAAGTCATAAACATCAACGAAACCTCCATGACGACTTACAGTATTTGAAACCTCGGAATACATACCTCCGACTCTACCAGATTGATGTGTAAATAAATCATGACAACCCACAATTACTAATAGTTCTTGGGCGCGGGAAAAAGCCACATTTACCCGTTCTGGTTTCTTCGCAAATCCGACATCTTGTTGATGATTATTGCGAACCATACTTACAATTACCACAGGTCTTTCCATACCTTGAAATCGGTCAACTGTACCTGTACGAATTTCTAATGAGGGAAAAAGTTCAGATTGCAAACGCTCATCAATTTTCCGCAGCTGAGCGCCATAAAATGTAATTACGGCGATTTGTTTTTTCGGTTCACCGTTAGCAACTCTAAAAGACCAAGTACTCTCAAATTGTTGACATAAACGTTCAATGACATCAATTTCACGAGTATTAAAAAAAGAAGTATACTCACGTTGTTCTTGAAATTCATTTTCTTGAGGCATTTTTACCCAGATCAAATGATGGTCTGGTTGAATAATTTCACCTACTAGATTGTGAGCGCGTTTTATGTCAGGTTCTAAAAGACCGCATTCTAATTTACCGTCATAAAACTGATTGATTGCTCCCATAATAAAGGGATGCATTCGATATTGGGTAGTTAGCATCTGCTTGATACTTTTATCAGCAGACTCAAACTGACTTTTAAAAAGTGACTCTTCTAAAAATTGTAGTTCTTCTCTTGTGCTGCTGGTTTTTTGGGCAACTTCTTCTAAAGTGCTAGTATCAAGCATGGGTGGTAGTTGTCGATGGTCGCCTACCATAACTAACTTTTTACCTTTCAAGGCGGGTATGAGTAATTCTGGTGGAGTACACTTGCTGACTTCATCAATGATTACCACGTCAAAAGATTTAAATTCTTCAGAAAAATCTCGGCCTGCTGCTTGTACACAAGTAATACCGACGACGTTGGAGTTATCTAAATAAATTTGTCGTAAGTCGTTGCGGTCTCGCTCTGTAGGATTTTTGACTTTTGCAATCCAATCTCCGATAAAATGTTGATAGCGACTGAGATAAGTCTCTTCAGTTTGCAGTTGCTCTTGCCAAGATTCAAACTGAGTTTTCAGGCTGCGTAAAAGCTTCCAATCGAACAAGTTGCCACTAGAATTTTGAGGTTTAAATTTATCTGGTATGGCTTGCCATTCTGTCTGCCACCAGTTTCTTTCAGTTATTAAAGTTTCTGAAATTTCTGGTTGCAATTGCTGCTCTAACTTATGTAATTTTGTTTGAATGTTTTGGAGTTGTTGTTGAGAAACTATAGTTTCTTCATTTAGCTTTAAAAGATGTTCATCCAAAGAGTGTTTAATATTTTCTAATACAGCAAAAGGTTCTAAAGATGAAATTATAGTTTCCAGATTATTTATGCAAGTTTCCCAAGAATTGATTTTTGTGGCAAATTCTTGAGGCTGTTCCCAAATATTTGCTTGCTGATTTAAATACTTTTCAACTAAGGTACGTAATTGAGTAGGTACATTATGCTGCTGGCTGAGTTCTTGCAAAATATTGATAACTCGTCCTAGTTGTAACTTCCCATCTTTTTTAGCTTTTTCTACCTGAGATTGAATACTAGATATTTGCTGCTGGGTGATTTCATAATTTTGCAGTTCATTTAATTGTCGTTGTAGATGCTGAAGTTGATGTTCAGTTTCGATTTTCACTCTTGAAACACAGTGACGAGCATTTTTTAAGATGCTTTCTAATAATTCTTGGGTAATATATTTGATAGTAGAATCGATGTTATCTAATTCCCAGGATGCGCTATAATTTTGTTGCATTCTACTCAAAAAACACTGAGTATTTTCAATCAATAACTTTCGCTGTTTGGGAGTCAGTAATTGATAATTATTAAATTGTTGGTAAGTTTCTTGCCATTGGGTGCGATCGCTTGATAATAGCACTAATGGAATCTGACTTAAAGTTTGTTGTAAAAAATAACTAAAATTATGTTGATTACCTTTTCGATCAATAAAACCTCCTTCTATTTCATAGGCGATCGCTTTATTTAATAGTTTCCAATCTGGCAAGTTAATTGTATAATTTTTAGGCAATAAAGGTAACTTCAAGGAATTAGCAAACATCCACAAACCTAGAGGTAAGTCTACTAAGTTATCTGTTAACGGTTGACCAGATTGCTGACAAGTACTGATTACCTGATACAAATGAGTAGGTGCTGTAGACTTCCAATCGACAACTGCTGTGATAATATAATCAATTTCTCGTTGACGATTTTGTAAAATCTGGATAGTTTGCTGTAAGTTTTGCTGTTTGGGTAGTAATTGCTGACGTTCTGTTTGTAGTTGATGCAAATAGTCACCATTCTTTCTCACAATTTGCGCCGATGCTGCAACTTCTAACATGGCTACACTTGCATCTTGAGCATGATTTAATACTATTCTCAATTGAGATAGTTTATTCGCCACAGTTTCACGCAACCAAACTGCTAATGCAAATGCACCACGCGCAGTAGGCATTAAGCCTAACTCATTTGTATAATTAATAGCTTGACGAACATTTGCTAAAAAGTTTTTAATTAATATATTACTTTCTGTATATGGCTTCAAGCGTGGTAAAAAATCTGCAACTTCTGGAGCTTCCCAATTAACATTTTGGGTAGTATTTAGTAACTTATCTAACCCCAAATATAGAGATTCAACTTCATTTTTTTTGACTTCTAGTTCTTGAAGTACTATTTCTTGCGCTTGAGATTTTGTTACTAAATCTGCTTTAGCTTTCTGAAACTCCTGTTGTTTTTGATGAAATTCTTCCTCTACTTTTAGATATGCTGTAAATCGTTGTGATGATGCTAGCAATTGTCGCAAAATTTGTACATTATCCAGACGTAGAGCAACTCTATTTTCGCAGTCAGCAGCAGTATTTTCTAGCCATTTGCCAATTACTTGATCTTCTAAAAATGCTTGTCCTTCTTCTCCAACTTTCTCGGCTCGTCCCTTACGGATAGCGCGGATAACTGGGTTATGAACTAAGCGACTTAAGGCATTATCAACTGCTAAATTGGCTTGAGAAGCAATCAGGGTACGTCCACCACGCAGGGCAACTTGATAGCAAATCTCAGCAATTACAGTAGTTTTGCCTGTACCTGGGGGGCCTTGAATCAGAACTAAATCTTCGGCTGCAAGTACCTTTTCTACTGCTGCTTTTTGACCAGGATTCGCAGAGGATAATAACAAATCCTGTGGCTGGAGTTGCACAGTTTTTTTAATCGGTCTGGCTTGAGAAGCCTCAAATAAAAAGTTGCCCAAGTAAGGATTTTGGGTATAACCATGATTCAAATCATCTAAGGCTTTTTTCTTACGTTTAATTTGTTGAATATCGCCAACTGCCTCAAAATACAAGAATCCGGTGGCTGGTAGCTGATAATTTTTTGCTGCTATGTATTCGGCTAACTCGCGTTCTAGCTTGATGCTGATAATGCCACGTTTGGGGTCAACTTCTTCAATAGTGCCTAATTGACGACCGCTATACCAGCTTTGTCCTGTGGGAGTATTTTCAAATAGCTTTACTTCTTCGTTTCTGGCTTGTTTTACGCGTTCCCAGAAATTTACTTCCTTCAAGGAATTTTCTTGAGAACCGTCTAGGGTGGCTGAAGCCACATCAATTTCAAAATTAATCCGCCTTTTGTGACTCTGATTTTCAGCTACGTAACGCACGCAAAACTGACGCGCCTTAGCGATATTTTCCTCAATCTGTAAAAATGCTTTCCAAGCTTGTAGTTGTGCTTCTGTAGGTACATGGTCGCCACAGACTGGTGTGGCTGCCATCCGTGCTAAAGCTGTTGAGGGAATACCAATAGAATATTGATGATTGGGTAGCAGTCGTAAACGACAAGGTACTGCATAGCCATCGATTTGTCCCCGCGAAGGTTGTAGCAAATGCGCCGATAGGATTTTTAAACCGCCGTGTCCATCTTGAGGTACAGATGCTCGAAATCCGATAGTTTTTTTGAGTTCGGCTAATCTTGGGGGTAATTTTACATCATCCCAGTCTGTGGCAATTGTTAAGTTCCAAATTTCCTCGCCTGGGTCTCTGCCGTTACCTTGTCGACGCACATAAAACAGGCAAGGTTTTTGACCAACGCATTCATACATTAACTCGTTGGCACGTTCCCGCCGCTCCCGAAAGTCAGAATATAGTTTCAGGGCAGTTTCACCTTCAAGATTGTGAATCAATCTATCAATTGCTGAAGCTATTAAGACATAACCCCAATCTTCTACAGTTTTGACGTTAGAAGTTGTAGGATTTTTTACATCTGGTTTTTTGGCTACTGTGCGAATGCGTTCGGCATCAGCTTCTAAAATTGTGCTTCTTTGGGTTTTGACTGCAATATTAAGTTGAGCGCAAAGAGCTAATAGCTCTTTGCTACCTAAATTTAATTCTTTTAATAATTCGGATATTTTAACTTTGGCGTTGTTCATTCTTAGACAATGCTATCTTAAAGCCTGTACTGCTGATAGACTTGGCTGGCAGCGCGATGTAACAAAGAGTGTCGCCATACTAAAGACTTCATATCATCGGCGTAACCGCCACCAATTACACAGGCGACTGGATAACCTGCACCCACACAAGTACTCAAAACCTGCATTTCTCGCCGAAAAATGCCAGTATCAGTTAAGGCTAATTTGCCCAAGCGATCGCTTAAATGAGGGTCAACACCTGCATCGTAAAATACTAAATCTGGCTTGACTTTTGACAATAGTTCTGGTAGATAATTCGCCAAAGTTTGCAGATAGGCATCATCTTCCATTCCCACAGGTAAAGGAACATCTAAATCGCTGTTTTGTTTAGTACCGGGAAAGTTTACTTCACAGTGCATAGAGAAAGTAAAAACACTCTCATCGTTTTGAAAAATAAAAGCTGTACCATCGCCTTGATGAACATCTAAATCCACAATCAAGATTTTTTGCACAAGTCTGAGTTTTTGTAAAACGCGACAAGCGATCGCTAAATCATTGAAAATACAAAAACCAGACCCATAACTAGGAAAAGCATGATGAGTACCACCGGCAGTATTGCAAGCTAAACCTTGATTTAGTGCCAGCTTGGCAGTCAGTATTGTACCACCAACAGCTACACAAGTCCGATTCACCAGTGCCGGACTCCAAGGTAAACCGATGCGACGCTGTGCTTTAGGGTCTAAAGTTCCGTTACAGTAAGCTTGAACATAGTCAAGAGTGTGAACTAACTCAATTAACTCAGAGGGTGGACGTTCAGGAATGTGAAATTGTTCTATTTGCGCTACACCATCTGTCAAAAGCAATTCATATAATTGTCGGAACTTAGACATCGGAAAACGATGTCCTTCTGGCAGAGGCGCAATGTAATCTGGATGGTAAATAATTGGCAGATCCATGTTATCGATTTTTAATCATAGCTTTGATGCTCAATACATCTTAAGATTTTGTGGAGTTGCATAAATGCGGGATAATTTTATGGATTTTCCTTTGCGTCTTTGCGTCTTTGCGTGAGACATTCATCCTAATACCTTTCCTCTCTTTATCGACCAGATGTAACAATTTATAAGTGCAAATTTCAAGCAGCTACTTAAGCAATTAACAGGGTAGAATTTAACAAAACATGGTTTTGCAATAGTGAATATCTTAATCTTTATTCAAAATCTCAAAATGACTACGGTACAATGGATTCTCCCAGTAGCACTGATTTTATTTGCCTTACTGGCGGGAATAATTGGTGAAAAAGTTATCTTCACAAAATTAAGCAGATTTGTTACCAAAAGACAAATTCTTGGGGGTGAAGTTATATTTAACTCTCTACGCCGAATGACGTTTATTTGGTTTACCCTTGCTGGCTTTTCGGCTGCGATTTCTTATTCTTCATTGAAGATAGATGCAGATTTCAAAATTCTTCTGCAAAAAGTTATCACTATCATTTTTCTATCTTCTGTAACCTTTGTCTTAGCTAGATTAACTGCTGGTTTTGTGAGTTTATTTATTCACAGAACTGAAGGAGTTCCAGCATCACTGATCTCCAATCTAGCCATGACTATTATTTTGGTTTTAGGAACATTAATTATTTTACAAACCGTTGGAATTGAAATTACGCCAATAGTTACCACTTTAGGAATTGGTGGTTTAGCAGTAGGTTTGGCACTTCAAGACACACTAGCAAATTTATTTTCTGGTTTTTATTTAATTGTTTCTAAGCAAGTCCGAACCGGAGATTATGTAAAATTAGATGATGGACAAGAAGGTTATGTCACAGATATTACATGGCGCAATACGACAATCAGAGAAATTTCTAATAATGTAATTATCGTACCAAACTCTAAATTAGCTTCGGCAATTTTCACTAACTACCATTTACCAGAGAAAGAAATTACTTTAACAATGAATGTAGGTGTCAGTTACAACAGCGATTTAGAAGAAGTTGAAAGAGTGACTGTAGAAGTTGCTAAAGATGTAATGCGAGAAATTGCACCAGAATTAATAGCAATTGAACCATATATTAGATTTCATACATTTAATGATTTTAGTATAGATTTTACCCTGTATATGCGCGTCAGCGAATACTTTGATCAACGTATGGGCAAACATCTATTTGTGAAAAAATTACATAAACGCTATCAACAAGCCGGAATTACAATTCCCTTTCCGATTCGAGATGTTTATATGCAGGATAATGGGGCAGAAAATTCAGATATGGAAGTGGACTAAGAGCATTTCAAAAAATGAAAAGCAGGGGGGCAGAGGAGAAAAATCCCCATAAAGGGTGAAGTTTCAACTAAGGGAGCAACTTCGGGGGCGAGGTTTTCAACCTTATTCTTTTGATAAATGATCCGAAACCCGTCATTGCGAACGTTCGCGTAGCGTCTCCATAAGGAGAAGAGTAGCCGCTACACGTCATAGAGAATTGGTATTAGAAGCCAAAAATTCTTGAACAGTTAAAATCTCAATGTTTCTCCAGGGGTTTAGTACTAGCAAATCATCATCTCCGGTAACAATACACTCTGCTTGACCACTGAGTGCTAATTCCAAATATTTGTTATCTTTTGGATCTCGACATTCATTAATCTGCTCATTCACATCAATAAACTGAGCGAATTTTGTTAAATCCTCTATAAATTATTGCCGCCTTGCTTTGGTAAGATATCTATCAAACTTGGGACGATATAAAACATCTTTTAACTCTGATAAGACAGAATTTGATAATAC
This sequence comes from Halotia branconii CENA392, assembly GCF_029953635.1. Lineage (NCBI taxonomy): Bacteria > Bacillati > Cyanobacteriota > Cyanophyceae > Nostocales > Nodulariaceae > Halotia > Halotia branconii. The sequence continues at coordinate 3,094,710 of NZ_CP124543.1, forward strand.
GATAACACCAATGTTCTGAGCTTGGTCTAATGCCTGACGTGGCTTGCTTTGACTAAACAAAAATGCACTAATTAGCACGTTAGTATCAAAAATGAGCCGTCGATTATTCGTGTTCATTCAAAATCGATTCTAAGATTTTAGGCGTTAATCCTCGCTCTTGTGCTTCTTTGCTTGCTTGATCCATTGTGTTTCTTAAACGTGCAATTGCTTCTTCTTTTTTCCTAGGAAACTGAGACTGCATAATTGCCGCAATTTTAAGTTGTAATTGTTCGCGTTCTTCTTCAGTAGCATTGCGGTATGCCTCTGCAACCTCAGAGGAAACTTTGATGGTAATTTCTTCTTTAGTAATCATGGCCTGTTCGCTTTCGTAATTTCTCATCTTTAATCATGTTACTTCCTTGGCTCAGAGTTCCCCCCCTAAAAGACTTTTTGGAACTAATCCCTGCATTTGTGCCTTAGCGCCGGAGAATTTGCCAAAACTGAATGCTCCTGAACCGTATTTACTGAGGTATAGCAAAACCTGCTTCAATTGTTTATATAAAGAAAGCCCCTAATAATTTAATCAACTAGGTATTTTTGCATGGCACTGGATATTTCCACTTTGCCTTTGGCATTTCAGTTTACTTCTCCAGGCCCTATTCTGGTGAAACTAGGCCCAATAACTATCCGCTGGTATGGGTTGTTGATTGCTACAGCTGTATTAATCGGCGTTAGCCTTTCTCAGTATTTAGCAAAGCGCCGTAATATTAATCCTGATTTGTTGAGCGATTTGTCAATTTGGTTGGTGATTGGGGCAATTCCCGCAGCCCGGATTTATTACGTTTTATTTCAGTGGTCAGAATATGCTCAATACCCAGAGAGGATTATTGCCATCTGGCAAGGAGGTATTGCAATTCATGGAGCAATTCTCGGTGGGACTTTAGCAGCCCTAATCTTTGCCAAACTCAAGCAGGTTTCTTTTTGGCAATTAGCTGATTTAGTCGCTCCTTCACTAATTTTAGGACAAGCGATCGGGCGTTGGGGTAATTTTTTTAACTCTGAAGCTTTTGGCAGTCCTACCAATTTACCTTGGAAACTATATATTCCACCACAACGCCGTCCTCCAGAGTTAGCAAATTTTGAATACTTCCATCCCACATTTCTCTACGAATCTCTGTGGGATTTAATGGTGTTTACTTTGCTAATGACTTTGTTTTTTCAGAGTTTATCTGGCAGATTGCGTCTGCGGGTTGGGGCGCTATCTATGGTTTACTTGATAGCCTACAGTTTAGGGCGCTTATGGATCGAAGGTCTGCGTACTGATAGTTTAATGTTGGGGCCTTTGCGAATAGCGCAAGTCGTCAGTCTTATTGGCATTACCTTGGGATTAGCTGGGTTATTTTGGCTTTACATACGTAAACGCCCTTTACCTGATGTAGTTTCTCCCAAAGGCGATGGAGAGTAGAAAGCAGCACTTCGGCTCCTTTCGACTTCGCTCAAGGCAAGACGCTCAGTGACCGGGAATAGGAAAAGTAAGAAAATATGGAGAAAACACAACTGACAACACTTCGACTACGCGGTAGTTGAATCTCGACTTCGCTCGATTACCGCGCAGTCGAAACTCAGTACATCGCTGACCACTGACAACACTTCGACTACGCTCAGTGCATCGCTGACCACTGACCACTAACAACTGACCAAAAAATAAAAAATGCCCCAGAATATTTTCTAGGGCTTAACCAGGGTGCATCTACCATTACTTTCTACTAGGGATAGATGGTAAATCCGGAAAGACACTGAGAAAATACCAAAAAAATTTCTAGAGAATTTCTTACCTGCTGATAATTACGTAACTACACTAAAAATTCTTGTATGCAAAATCATTTCAAGTACATAAAATCAATAGTGTATATTGTAGGAGCAGGTCCCGGAGATCCAGACTTATTAACAGTTAAAGCACAAAAGTTGCTAGCTCTTGCAGATGTAATTTTGTGTGCTGATTCCTTAGTACCCGAACAAATTTTGCAGATTTGTCAACAAGATGCAGAAATTATTCGGACTGCGGATAAGACTTTAGAAGAAATTGTAGCGTTGATGATCGAACGAGTGCGATCGCAACATAAATCTGTAGTTCGTCTGCATTCTGGTGATCCTAGTCTCTACAGTGCTATCCACGAGCAAATGCACCTGTTAGCAGAAGCAAACATTCCTTTTGAAGTCATCCCAGGTATTAGCGCCTTTCAAGCCGCAGCAGCCAAACTCAAAATAGAATTAACTGTCCCAGGTTTAGTCCAAACCATCATTTTGACGCGCATCAGTGGACGTACAGAAGTCCCCGCCAACGAAGAATTAGCCTCCCTCGCCGCACATCAAGCTAGCCTCTGTCTTTATCTGAGTGCGCGTCATGTCGAAAATGCTCAAGCCAAGTTACTTGCACACTACCCCGCCGAAACTCTGATCGCAATTTGTTTTCGTTTAGGATGGCCAGATGAAAAAATCAAAGTAGTTCCCCTGAAGCAAATGGCAGACTGTACTCATGCAGAAAAGTTGACTCGTACTACACTTTATGTAATTAGTCCAGCACTATTGCCAGTGACAGGGCGATCGCGTTTATATGATCCTGAACATAGTCATCTATTTCGCTCCTCACACCATTAACAGTTATAGCAATTTGAATAACAAGATCCCCGACTTCTCAAAGAAGTCGGGGATCTAAAAAACTGATAACTGACTTAAGGTAGCTTCTGCAAATATTCTTTGAGAGCTTCGTTAACTAAATTAGTCATCGGCTGCCCTTGGCTGGTGGCGGCGGCTTTCAATTTTTCGTAAATCTCATCGTGGAGGCTAATCCGATGTCGGGATCTACTAGGAGATTGGCTGGTTTTGGCTTTAGGCTCGATGTCTGCTGTTTCCGGCTCGTACGTAGCTGTAAACTCACGAATCGCATCAAACCCAACGCGATCGCAAAAATCACCGAAGCTTTCTCCAGGTTGCCGCGATTTCTTAAAATAAACAAAAATTGGCTCTAAAAAGCTTTCTAAATCATTATGGTGCAGCTTTTCTGTGTAAGGTTGCGCTAACCGCGTTTGAGCTGGTGAACCCCCCAGCCAAACTTGATAAGATTCGGGAGCGCTACCTACAAAACCCAACTCTGCCATGTAAGGACGGGCGCAACCATTAGGGCAGCCTGTCATCCTTACCACAAAATGTTCATTTTGTAAACCATTTTTATCTAATAGAGCGCGGATTTGCTCTAAAATTCCCGGTATTGCTCGTTCTGATTCGGTGATTGCCAAGCCGCAGGTAGGTAAAGCCGGACAAGCCATCGCATATCTAACTAAAGGCTCGATTTGATTAGGGTCAGAAATAATACCGCAACGGTTGAGAATCTCTTGAACAACTTGTTTTTGATTCGGTTCAATGTCGTAAAAAATGACGTTGTGGTGAGGTGTCAAGCGGATGGGTAAGTTCAATTGTTCGACAATTTCTCTCAAGGCAGTTTTTAGTTGAAACGAGCCTTGATCTTTAACTCGACCATTCTCAACTGAAATACCTAAGAATAGCTTGCCATCGCCTTGTTCTTGCCAACCGAGGAAGTCTTGATATTTAAATTCTGGCAGAGGTTTGAAGGGTGCAACTGATTTGCCGAAATATTCTTCAACCTTGGCGCGGAACTTATCTACACCCCAATCGTTGATTAAATATTTTAATCTAGCGTGACGACGGTCGCTGCGATCGCCATAATCTCTTTGGGTAGCAACAATTGCTTTGACTAAATCGTAGACATCATCTTTGGCTACGTAGCAAATCTCGTCTGCTAATCGAGCAAAGGTTTCTTCTTTGTTGTGTGTTCGACCTAAGCCGCCGCCTGCAAAAACATTAAAACCTTCAAGTTCTCCTTGCTGGTTGGTCATTACAACCAAAGTTAAATCTTGGGAATACAAATCAACCGAATTATCTCCTGGTACAGTCACGCAAACTTTAAACTTGCGGGGCATGTAGTGAGTGCCATAAATCGGCTCTTCGCTGTCATGAATAATTGTGCCAGTGCCATTACGCTGTCGTGCTGCTTTCACTTCTGGGCTTTCTTGGGCGCTAATTGCCTTTTCGCCATCGAGCCAAATTTCGTAATAAGCCCCTGTTTGCGGTGACAACAAGTCAGCTATATTTTGGGCATATTCCCAAGCATACTGGTACTCTGGGCGATTTTTAAAGGGGGCTGGTGGTGCCATGACGTTGCGGTTCAAGTCGCCGCAAGCACCCAAGGTAGAACCTAAATTCTTAACAATAGTAGCGATGGCTAATTTGAGATTTTTCTTTAAAATCCCGTGCATCTGAAAACCCTGGCGGGTAGTTACTCGTAATGTGCGATTGCCATATTCATCGGCCAGCTTGTCTAAAGCCAAGTACAACTGCGGTGGTACAAACCCAGCCGGATTTTTTGTCCGCAGCATAAATTGATAATCTTTCTCCTGCCCCTTTACGCGATTGTCACGGTTATCTTGCTGGTAGGAACCATGAAACTTGAGAAGTTGTATCGCATCTTCATTAAAGTGAGTAGTATCCTCAAGAATTTGTGTTGCGACAGGTTCACGTAAAAAGTTACTTTTTTCCTTAATGCCTTCTACTTTAGAAGGCTTACGGCTGGCTATTGGGGAAGGAGCAGATTTAACCATTAGAGTTATATAGTATTCTCAATAAGGCATCGGTAAACGCCGAGGCACGTTTTCGGCTGTGTTATTCCCGGTAATTCGGTCGGAAATATGAGGAATAATTTAATTTTAACACGGCAAAAGCTGGCTTTGTCCGTGATGTAACACTTAACAAAACCAGCTTGTGGTAGTTATGAGTGCTTAATAACAAGTATAAAGCGACTAAGGACTGAGTAATCTATCTGAAGCGATAGCCGATGCCACCATTAATGCTGACAGCAGAAGCGGGGCTATTTTCATAAGCACTAATTCCGAGTTTGGCATTAGTGTAGACGAGGAAGTTTTTAGCAACTTCTGATTCCACACCAGCACCAACCACTACAGCATCTTTGTTACCAATGGGGCTTGGTGAACCATCTTTATCTAAGAAAGAATAACCACCAGTGATAAAAGCATTAGTGCGATTAGCAATAGGTACGTCTACAGAAACTTCTGGGATGATAACACTCGTATTATCATTCCAAAGCACGTTACCGCGTGCCGAAAATGGTGTGTTTCCTAACTTGACGCGACCTGTGAGATTTCCCCCAAAGTTAGCAGCATCATTATTGGCTCCGCCATTAGTAACACCGGCTGCTACACCAGCACCAATATAACTAGCATCAGTACCTTTTTGTGTTTCGGCAGCAGCTTGTCCCGCACTTAGAATAAAAGGAGCAAACACAAAGGAAGACAATGCAGAGATTGTCACAAAAGACTTGAGTATTAGTTTCATAATCTAGAAATTTGTTGTAGGCTTTGCCTTATATATTCAAAGTCGTAAACCATACACAAAGGTTCCAGATAATTTCTAGAATTTATGGCATCACTGAATCAAGGGATGAATTTTATTTTGTGCCTTTGCGCCTACCCTTCGGGTTCCGCTTTAGCGGTATGCGCGAAACAAACCGCCAAGGACGCATAGACGTGTCAGCGGCTTCCCGCAGGATAGAACACAAAGTTAAGAGGGTTTTAGAGAGTTTTTGCTTAAATTTTATAAGTAGTATAATTGCAGAGATAGCTATAAGCCAGATTTAAAGTGATGCGATCGCCGATTCACGTTTTTTCGGTTGCCGAATATTTAGCAGCAGAAAGTAAAAGCGAACTTCGTCATGAGTACTTGGGTGGTCAAATTTTTGCGATGACGGGGGGCAGTAAGGCGCATAATATCATTACCTTAAATATTGCCAGTCGGTTACGTTCTCAATTGCGTGGCGGGGCTTGCGATGTCTTCATGTCGGATATGAAGGTTAAGTTGGAGGCTGCTAATCAAAATCAGACGATATTTTATTATCCTGATGTGGTAGTTACTTGTAGTGATGAAGATAGAGATAATTATTTTGTAAATTCTCCTTGCATAATTTTTGAGGTGTTGTCACCAAGTACAGAAGTCGATGTGGTAGTTACTTGTAGTGATGAAGATAGAGATAATTATTTTGTAAATTCTCCTTGCATGATTTTTGAGGTGTTGTCACCAAGTACAGAAGTCAGCGATCGCCGCGAAAAGTTGGTTAATTATCAGACTATTAGTAGTTTACAGGAGTATGTTTTAGTTTCGCAAGATGAGATCAAAGTAGAAGTTTATCGTCAAGATTTGCTAGGGAATTGGACACAGGAAATTTTGGGAAGTGAAGATAAATTGGTTTTAAATTCGGTCAATTTATCTCTGACAATGGCAGATATATATGAAGATATTTTTTGATGTTAGAGATCGCAACTACGATTCAGTCTATTATTCATAATGCCCACCAATCGCTATGATGTATATGCTGTCTTCATCAAAACTATAGATTAATCGATCTTTATCAGATAGTCTTCTTGAATAATATCCAGCTAATTCATACTTCAAAGCTTCAGGTTTTCCTGTTCTTTGCGTGGGATCTCCTTTTTGCATTTCTTTGATGATATTAAACAATTGTTTGTGAATAGTTTTATTAGTTTCTCTTAAATATTCATAGGTTTGCAGAGTGTCCTCATGAAATACGATTGATCGCATGATGCTGCTGTTTATGGGTTTCGATTAGTAATTGAATTTGTGGAATCAGTTCTGGATTGTTGAGAATATAATCGAAATCAATCGAATGGATTGATTGGTTAGGGTGTGATTTTTGGGAATTATGCTTGAACTGACTGATCTGTTGCATGAGATGTGAGTTGCCCAAGACATATTCGGTTTCTTGATGGGTATCCATAAGGTTTAGTAGATTTTATCGGCTACGTTTATGTTTTTAGTATATCTGAATCATTCTTTGAAGAGCGATCGCAATCAACTTTTACCATACTCCTGTACGAAAAAAATCTGTCCGACTGCTTTTATATTTTGCTTCATAACCCGCAACAAACGATTCTGTAAGGTTCGACTATCCTCATCTAAAAAATCAATTATTGCCTTGACTTTCCCAGAATAATCACGATCGTATTTAAAAATAATCATGCCAGCATAATTTGGTGCAGTGCGATGTAGATCGATAAAATCTTGGCGATTTTCCGTAATCGAAATGCGACCTATCGCTGTGGCATACTGCAAAACAACATCGTCAGGAATCCCTTGATTTGCTTGACCTGCTTCGTAGGAAGTTAATACATCGTGTCCCTCCAATCTGAGTAAGTTTACCATTGCGATGGGAAAATTTTCATTAGAGTAAAATTGTAATGCCATTAAACTAAATCATCGTGAGCAATTTCTTGATCGATTTGTTCAGGATTTTGTTCGTAGTAATGCCAAGCTGCACTTAAATCTTCCGCAGTCAATCCAGGATAATTTGACAATAATTCTTCATCCGGGGCACCTTGTTGACGATATGCTACCAAAGTCCATACGGGAATTCGTGTATTTCTAATTCGCGCTTGTCCCCCGCAAACTTTTGGTGTAATCTGAATCGGATTTTGCAACATTTGCACGTAATTTAATGCTTGGTCAACTAATTCCTCTGGTAAAGCTGCAATTACTTCGAGCAATTGAGTCCTCTTATTCATGACAACAAAATCTCTCTCGCTTATTTCATCCTATGAAATTTTATAGTAATTATCCTAGCGACTATTTTGAAGCCCAATCTCAATTTCGGATAAGCGATCGCCAATACTAAAACCGACTTATATGTTTTGCGATCGCCTTTTCCCATCATCTCAAGGTGCGATCGCTAACCACAAAATCTCAAGGCGCGTTGGTGTAGCCTGCCGCAGGTATCGCCAACAAGTAATGGTCTAGTATTTTTCCCTAATCAGTTAAAATCATCTTCATCAATCTTCTTTCCTTTTACCCTTTTCCTTGGAATTATGTATGACGCAGGATGAGTTGTTGCAACTGATAAATCGCGCGGCAGCTGAGGGTTGGCAAGAGTTAGACCTGTCGGGGCATGTGTTGACTGAGTTACCTGTGGAGATTGGTAAGCTGAAGCAGCTTAACCTCCGTAACAACCAAATTACCCAGATTCCAAAGGCGATAGCTAAATTAACCAATCTCAGGCAGCTTAACCTCCGTAACAACCAAATTACCCAAATTCCAGAGGCGATAGCTAAATTAACCAATCTTAGGCAGCTTTCCCTTTATAACAACCAAATTATCCAGATTCCAGAGGCAATAGCTAAATTAACTAATCTGAGAACACTCGATCTCAGTTACAACCAAATTACCCAGATTCCCGAGGCGATAGCTAAATTAACCAATCTTAGGCAGCTTTCCCTCTATAACAACCAAATTGCCCAGGTTCCAGAAGCGATAGCTAAGTTAACCAATCTAACAACGCTTTACCTCAGTGGTAACCAAATTACCCAGATTCCAGAGGCGATAGCTAAATTAATCAATCTGACAACACTTGACCTCAGCGGCAACCAAATTACCCAGATTCCAGAGGCGATAGCTAAATTAACCAATCTGACAACACTTGACCTCAGCGGCAACCAAATTACCCAGATTCCAGAGGCGATAGCTAAATTAACCAATCTGACAACACTTGACCTCAGCGGCAACCAAATTACCCAAATTCCAGAGGTGATAGCTAAATTAACCAATCTGACAACGCTTCGCCTCCATAAAAACCAAATTACTCAAATTCCATTAGAAATTCTTAATTCAAAAAATGTAAAAGAGATTTTGAATTACTTGAGGCAAATTCGCACAAATGAAACTCGACCATTACACGAAGCCAAACTCTTGCTCATCGGACAAGGTAGCGTCGGCAAAACATCCCTCATCGAGCGACTAATCCGCAATAAATACGATAAAAATCAATCCCAAACCGATGGACTGAATGTAGAAACTTGGAACGTGCAGGTCAATAGCAAAGACATCCGCCTGAATGTTTGGGACTTTGGCGGACAGGAAATTTATCATGCCACCCATCAGTTTTTTCTGACTAAGCGCAGCCTCTATCTCCTCGTTTGTAATTGTCGCACCAGCGAAGAAGAAAACCGCATTGAATATTGGCTGAAACTAATCGAAAGCTTTGGCGGACAATCCCCCGTGATTATTGTTGGCAACAAAAAAGACGAACAACCCCTCGACATCAACCGCAAAGCGTTACGCGAGAAATATCCCAATATTCAAGCGATTATCGAAACTTCCTGCCAAGATAATACCGGCATTGATGAACTTCGCACCGCCATTTTGCAGCAAATCGCCAACCTCAAAGAAGTCTACGACCTTCTACCGCTGACATGGTTTGATGTTAAACAAAAACTCGAATCCATGCCTCAAGACTTCATCAGCTACAACCGCTATATCGGCATCTGCCACGAAAACAAGATTCCTGAAGAACAAAACCAAGAGCAACTCATAGACTTGCTGCACCGACTCGGCTTAGTTCTCAACTTCCGCGAGCATCCCATCCTCAAAGATACTAATGTCCTCAAACCCAACTGGGTTACAGAAGGCATTTATGCCCTTCTAAGCGATGAAAGCCTCAAAACTAAAACCAAAGGCATCTTCACCCCCGCCGATTTCACCCGCATCCTCAATCCAAATCGCTATCCCATCAAGCGTCACGGCTATCTAATCGGGCTGATGAAAGAATTTGAGCTTTGCTTTGCACTAGAATGTCAGCCACCACAATTCCTGATTGCGGGACTTCTACCCAAAGACCAACCAGGCGAAACAGAACTTCACGGCGAAACCCTCGAATTTCAATACCATTACAAAGTTCTTCCCAAAAGCATCATTTCCCGCTTCATCGTCATCACCCATGAGAAAATTCATAACCAAATCTATTGGCGCAGTGGCGTAATGCTTGCCTATCAAGAAAACAACGAAATCTACAACATCGCTCGCATCAAAGCCGATCCCGAAGACAAAAAAATTTTCATCACTATTAGCGGACGCAAAGAAACCCGGCGCTTATTTCTCGGCATCCTCCGCGATGTCTTCCAAAAAATCCACAAAAGTCTTCCCAATCTCGAAATCACCGAATGGGTTCCCGTCCCTGGCTATCCCAAACATCCACCCCTCGATTACCAAGAACTTCTCGGACTTGAATCGATGGGCGAAAGCAAAATCATCATCGGTAAACTAAAATTAAAACTCGATTTGCGTCAACTTTTAGATGGCTATGAAGACATTGGAACACGTCAAAGAAAGTCAAAAGGCGATCAATTTATTGATGTAGATGACTCACCTATTACAGTTAATGTCAATGTTAGCGATCGCCGTTCTAAAACCATTAACCAACATGGAGAAGGCGATAACTTTGCAGGCGATAATGTAAAAGGCAATAAAACAGCGCCTCGTTAGTTACTATATTTTGAGGTAATGCCCATGCTTGCAACTTCAAACAAACTCAATTTATTAGATATTGTTGCTCTTAAAACTCCCTTATTTGAACATAACCTCCTTGCAGGTCAAGTGGGAACTATTGTCGAAGTCCTCGCCCCTGAAGTATACGAAGTAGAATTTAGCGATGAGGACGGTCAAACCTATGCCACGCAAGCCTTACCAGCCCATCAGCTTCTTAAACTCTATTACAAACCCCTAAAAACTATGTCTAACACCATCAATCAATTCGGCAAAGGCGATAACGTTGCAGGTGATAAAATCCAAAATGACTTCCAAAAGGCAACTATTGGAATTGTTGCTCAAAACCAAGCCCAAGCCACAGTAAACAACCTTAATCAAACAAGCGGCGCAAGCGTAGCAGAAATAATGCAAATCATCAGCACCATGCGCCAAACTGTAGCCCAATTCCCGCCAGACATCCGCGACGACATGATTATTGATATTGATGATGTAGAAGTAGAAATTCAAAAGCCAGAACAAGAACGCAATTTACCCAAACTCAAAAAGCGTCTACTAGCTTTACTAACTGCTGCTACTGTAGTCGCTGCCCCGATCGCAGGTATGACAGATTTCACAAACAATGTTCTGGAAATAGCGAACAAAGTAGGCATAGAACTAAAGCTTCCCTCTGGTAAATAGACTTTTCTCACTCCAGAGGCGATCGCATAGGTTGAAATGATACCCGCCTTTGATTTGATGAAAATTGAACTAGCGATCGCAAAGCAAAATAATTACTAAATAATTGTTACCTTTTGCAGTATTTTTTTATAGATTTATGTCTAACTTCGAGCTTCGTCAGCATCACCATAAAACTCAGCATCTTTGAAATCAGACTCAGTGGATTTTTGAGAACCTGAAAACATACCAAAAGACATCCGCTGACTATCTGAACTGACTGATTTAGAAGTTAAAAAAGTGACAAAAACTTGGCTTTCAGTAATGTCTTGCGGGACTTCAGCTAATTCGATTTTGCCGTTCCTGTATATTCCTTGAATTGTTTGTAACATAATGGGTTGCGTTGAGGAAGTTGAGCGATCGCTAATAAATTACGGCACTAGAACATTTAACTAACTTACAGCAAACTCTGTATCAGAACACACCCTAGGAGGTTGAAAACCCAAAACTATATCTTGATGTGGTACACCTAATTTTAATAACTCATAAGCAATACCATCTTCCGTGGCATCATATTGAATCCAAATCTTGCCATTCTTAATATCCAAATGTAGCAAACATCCATAATCCCTGATATCGTTTTGCTTCCAACCCACATACACTAATTGATAGCGATCGCGCTCCGTATCAAAAATAGGTTGAGCCTCAACATTCTGTGACGATTTCATCGAGCGATCAGCTTTTGCTTGGATTAGTTGTTGAATGTATTGCCTGTAGAGAGCTACTTTATCCATTGCTCAATCGTCTCCTTTTCTTTAAACCGGCACAAAGCTCTAATTAATTTCAACTACTACCAGGCAGATAAAACACCCGATTCACTAGCACTTACCTAGCTTTTTAAATAAGACGAAACAGTCGGCTGTAACAGTTATGGCAACAAGCTCTACAAGAAATATATAAAGTTAAATTTTAGCAATTTTCATGGAGATTGAATAATGCTAACCGCTGCAAAAACATTATCTGGTTTGATGGGTTTATGTGTCGGTGATGCGTTGGGTGTACCAGTAGAGTTTACTAGCCGTGCTGAACGAGTTAAATCCCCGGTGACAAAGATGCAGGGTTATGGCACATGGAATCAACCGCCGGGAACTTGGTCTGATGATAGTTCTTTAACGTTTTGCTTGGCAGAAAGCCTTTGTAGAGGTTATTCCCTAGATGCCATAGCTAATTCCTTCTGGCGTTGGTACAAAGCGGCTTACTGGACTCCCCGTGGCGACTTGTTTGATATTGGTCAAACAACCCATGCGGCAATTATGCGCCTCAAACAGGGAGTTTTACCCCACCAAGCCGGCGGCAAGGTAGAAAACAGTAATGGCAATGGTTCCTTGATGAGAATCTTGCCGATGGCGTACTGTCATCAGACCTTAACTTTTAGCGAATTAATTTCGCGGGTGCATGATGTTTCGGCAATTACTCATGCTCATTTGCGATCGCAGATGGCCTGCGGCATTTACATTACTATTGCAGTAGAGCTATTAAAAGGGGCTAATCCTCAAACAGCTTATTTACAAGGCTTAGAAAATATCCAAAAAATCTATTCTGCTCGTGAACATATCTTAGAGAAGCCCCATTTTGGCAGAGTCTTGGGTGGTGAAATTGCCCAAGTGCCAATTGAAGAAATTAATTCTGGCGGCTATGTGATTGATACTTTGGAAGCGTCTTTATGGTGCTTATTAAATAGCTCATCCTACTCAGAGACTGTATTGAAGGCTGTCAACTTAGGCGGTGATGCGGATACTACGGCTGCGGTTACTGGTGGATTAGCCGGAATTTATTACGGTGTGGAAAATATTCCCCAAGAATGGATCAATCAAATCGCCCGTAAAAATGACATCATTAACTTGGCAATGCGTTTTGCAGCGGCTGTTTATAATTCGTAATTCGTAATTCGTAATTCGTAATTACCTTTTTGCGAAGGTTTCAGACATTTAAAGTGGACGGTTTATTTCCGCCAAACTGTATTAGGGATTAGGGACTAGGGAGCAGAGGATGAACAACCTTGGGAAAAGGTTAAAGGGTAAAGGATGAAGAAGTAAACCCTTTCCCCCTTACCCCTTTCCCTTTACCCTTTTTCCCCATGCCCAGTCTTAGACCAGAGACAGAGAGTAAACCTGACCATCAATTAAAAGTCGTGTGATACCTTTGGCTTGTAAGTGAATACTAGCCTTGTGTAACAGTTTACTATCAGGGACTTTAATGACGCGATCGCGCTTGGTAGAAAAGCGCTTTGCCACTCGGTGATTATCAAACACTGGCAAAGTTCTTTGCTGTGTTTCCAGGCTAGGAATTTGTCCTAAGTCGCCAAAATCTTTGAGTGGTCGAGTAATCAATTCGGAGGCGCGGTCAATTACCAAATAGCAAGTCTTGGGTAAAGGGGCTGCTGACAATGGCAGGACTTGAACTGGTATTTCACCCAACCTTCGTCTGGTAACTAAAGGTCTTGACCCCTCAAAATAATCATCATCATCTTCATAATCGTCTTCTTCTAAATCGTCTAAATCGTCCTCTTCTAAATCGTCTAAATCTTCCGACTCATCTAGCAAATCTTCACCCAGCATTTGGGCAATGACGGTTGCTTCTGGTCGTTCATCCGCTGGTATAGGGCTGGGAATGCTGGCTATTTCCGGCGGCTTTTCTTCTACAGTTTCTAATCGCTTGGCGGACCTCAGCTTTGGTTTTTCCATCGCCGAGGAGCGCCGTCGCACTCGTCTACTATCAGAGGTTAAATCCTCATCCTCATCTTCTTCGGGGTAAGTTTTTGCCTCTACTACTGTCTTTGGTGACTCAATATCTGGTAACTTCAAGCGTTGGTTTTCGCGACTGGGAAGTTCCTTTTCTGGCTCTGGTTGACTTAGTAAAGGTAACTGCTCATAGTTTACCTGCGCCCTGCCTTCAGGAGTTCTAGCAGCACGTTTTAAAGAAACGAGATATTCGTACTCATCTTCTGGTAAGGTGCTTTTGAGCAGACGGCTAATTGTGGAGTTACTCACGTCATAGCGTTCTGCTAAAGTTGAGGTTGTTTCAGCAGTTTCTCGATATAACTTTAGGATTTCTTGCTTGTCAGGATCTGTTAATTTTCTCACAGTAGATACCAAAATTTTCTAAGCTCGTTTGCGTCCACGCTCCCTCCGATTTCGGCTTAATGATGCGTCATGTTCTAGAACAGCGCCCATGCCAAATAAAACTCCACTAAATACCCAAAACACTTCTAGTATCTCTCCACTTTGATAATTGGGCCCTTGGGCATATTTAAACCACATATCTGCAATGTAGAGCGAAAACGCGGCCGCTGCAATCATTCGCCAAGACTGAGCGACTCGTCCCCCCCAGAAGGCGAGTAGGAGTGTGGTAGCAATAATCAGCAAAAATACATCGCTAACTACGTAAAACCAATTCAAAATAGTTGCTAGTAGTTCTGTAGATGTTGCCTGTTGCATAGAAATCCACCATGCCAACAAACTACCGAACAGTCCAATTGCTAAAACTATTAGCCATTGCCACTTTTCGAGATTGATTCGTCTGGATGCCACAGCTAAAATCATGCCTGCGCCAAGTGATAAATAAGTCAGTACAAAAAATACATCGCCAATAGACACATCTGGTTCTTCGTTTAAAATGATTTCGGTATATCCGAAAAATATCCCTCCCAGGAAATAAGACAGCATACCTATAGCAATTGCCAGCCAAACATTCCGGCTACTGACGATTTGTGGGCTGCGCCAGTTCCTCAAGCATAAAATACCAGCACCCAGGTAAGCGAAAGCTTCAAAAATATTTGTCCCAATTACATACCACTCGGCACGGCTTTCTACACCATCTGCGCCTGGAACTTTGGCACTAAATAATAAAAAGTATAACAGCGCCAGGACAGCCCAGCCGATACTAGCCAAGAGGATATTTTGATTGGTGAAAAGGGATTTTAAACGATAGGAATCTTTGTATGAACTACTCATAGGAATTGACTAGGTAAATGCACTTTGGCAGTTTTTTGGTGTGCAGGACTGTGTCGGTAGCGGTTTATCTGTCCAATGATGCACAATTGAACGCCAAAAGCAAATGCCATTAGCCGCAGTTTTCCAACACTTTCCATGCTATTGCCACAGTTTACTCAGTGAAGATTGATTTAGCCAACTGATAAACAGCGATCGCTCTGCTTCTGGCATATCTTGTAATCTATCAACGACTTGATGGGCAAAGTTAGCATTACCAAAATATGTTTTGCCTAATTTATGTAGTTCTTGTAAGAAAATCGTCACATGATTTTCTTGCCAAGCAGGTAGTTTGGCAGCCTCTAGCGGGTTAGTAGTTACTAACTGTTTAACTGCTTCTGGAGTGGATACTTCCGGAAATTGCTGTTTTTTCAATACTTCTGCAATATCTTTTTGAAATAATGATGCTTGCTTAGTCCCTAAAAATTCTTCAATTTCCATATCAACAGCTTGTAGCAGCAAAATACTGGCTTGGATAAAAATCCCTATTTTGCTATGACCGCCTGTATCATTACCTAGCTGGTCTAAACGGACTTTACCCCAGACACTAAAACGATCTGCTTCTTCTAATAGAACACAGGCCTTGCCCCGATTATCAGTTAACTCTCTCCACAAGGCTCTAGCTTCTTCTTCTTGGCTAGCTTTAAACAAGCTAATCAAGCGAAAGGTTTGCCCCTGATAATGGAGGATCGGCACTTGCTGATCCCGTTTTGGGTGCTGAATACTTGATATCTCAACATCCTGCCGTTTCAGAATAAACATGGCACTAGCAAATAACTCCTCACAGGGGCTTTGTGGATATGCGATCTATAATCCGATTTGGTAGCATCGCCAAGAGTGCGATTACCTAGCGTGATATTAGGGTCAGCTTTGCGATCGCTCTTTAGCTACCCTATAGTAAGCCGCCCAAAGGGCATCTACACTAACACCACCTATTGACCAAACAATATAGCTAATGAATAGCCCATTTGCTGCATTTTTAGTATAAATCGACTCAACAGCGACTTAGATTTTAGCCTCGCAAACAAAAAATCTGCAATTTTTAGATTGCTTCTTGCTAAAGAAGAACGATATAATTGTATAGATGACTCTTTTAAGAGCCAGTAATTTTGTTTGGGCGCGTAGCTCAGTGGATAGAGCCACGGATTTCTAATCCGTTGGTCGCAGGTTCGAACCCTGCCGCGCTCGTTTTAACTCAATATAAACTCTGAAGTATCATTGTGATGACAGTTATTTTGTAATAGGGTTTTCATAACAAGTTTAGGTAATACATAGGACTTACGCACTCGCAACGAAAATCAAGGCTTTGCGATTGCTTCCCTTCGGTCGCAATGACGGAAATACGTTATTGTTGCGTAAGTCCTGATACATTCAAAGCAACTCAAAGCTTGTCTCGCTTAGAAGTTCTAATAGCATTGGCACGAGGACTGAACTATACCTTCAGCGGTTCCCCAAAGTCGATTTTGGCAGCTTACACCGATGCAGCGTCAATTCAAAGTGATGTTCCTATTGCGATCGCAGCATTTACAGAAAAGGGTATTGTGGTTAATTATCCCGATATCTCAGTCTCTCAATGCTGAAGTCAGTTGTTAGTTGTTTTTGATCTGGTTTAATATAAAAATCCAGTTTGATTTGGTGAAATTACTTGCGTGGACGGGGAACGGGGAACAGAGAACAGGGAACAGGAAATAAAGCTCTTTGAAGTGTACTGAATTTTTTCAAAAATCAAATATGAGTCCCATACCTTATTTCCTTAGGAATGGTCTGAAAAACATCTTCTTCAAAAATTGTACTGACCACTGACCACTGACCACTGACAACTGACCACTGACCATTGACCACTGACCACTGACAAAACTCTACCCACAAAGAAAGGGATAAAGTTTTTATTTCTTAAGTAAAAATATTGGTTCGCCAGGATTCAACAGTGTTTAGATATAATTACCCAAACAGCTTTGATGGATCTAAATACTGTGATTGCTATTTATCCTGGTAGCTTTGACCCGATCACCTTAGGACATCTTGACATCATCCAGCGTGGTAGTCGGCTATTTGAGCAGGTAATCGTTGCTGTGTTGCGGAACCCCAATAAAATACCATTATTTACTGTACAACAACGCATTGAACAAATTCGCCTAGCTGCGCGACATCTGCCCAATATAGAGGTAGATAGCTTTAACGGTCTTACCGTTAACTACGCCCAAAAGCGACAAGCAGGAGTTTTATTGCGGGGTTTACGGGCAATTTCCGATTTTGAAGTAGAGCTACAAATGGCTCATACTAATAAAACTATTTCCACCCAAATAGAAACAGTTTTTCTAGCAACATCAAATGAGTATAGTTTTTTAAGTAGTAGTGTGGTAAAAGAGATTGCAAGGTTTGGTGGTTCTGTCGATCATCTTGTTCCCCCACACGTTGCCCTAGATATATACAAATGCTACAATCACAACTCTCCAACGGAGAACCCAATCACAACGGAAGCTACCCCCCCCCTCAAGAGTATCCCAACGGATCTGGAAGCTTAGATATTCAGCAGGAACTCAATCGTCTTGAGGAGTTGATTTTGTATGGTCTGCGGATTCCATTAACGGGACGCACACTCATAGACGAAGAAAGACTTTTAGAACAGCTTGATTTTATCAGGCTTTCTTTGCCTTCAGTCTTTCAAGAAGCTGCAATGGTGATGGAACAAAAACAAGAAGTATTACTAGAAGCAGAAGAGTATGGGCAGCAAATTGTTGATGCAGCCCAAGCAAAAAGAGCGCAAATTTTAGCTGAAAGTGATATTATCCGACAGGCAGAACGGGAAGCTGAGCAACTGCGGCAACAGGTGCAACAAGAATGTGAGGCGATGATGCAAGAAACCCTCACCGAAGTTGATCTTAAGCGGCGTGCTTGCCAACAAGAGTTAGAAGAAATGCGAAAAACTGCGATCGCCCAGGCTCAAGAAATTGAAAATGGGGCTGACGAATACGCTGATAGTGTTCTCGAAAACATCGAACGAGATCTCGAAGATATGTTACGAATTATTACAAATGGACGGCAACAACTGCGACAAGACACCATGTCACAGCGCTCACCAAAGAGAAAATGAGGATAAGGAAGCAGACAGCAGGGGGCAGAGGGGCAGGGGAACAGGGGAGCTAGGGGGCATACTTTGACTACTTCGACTACGCTCTTCTCCTGTCAAAGACGCTGCGCCCTTCGGCTGCGCTCAGTAACCAGGGGTAAAGAATTAAAGACCAATCATCTGTTTCAAATATTTCGCGAAATGGTATCACTCCCAAAATGAGCAATACACGCTTTGACGCAATTTAGCACCTAACTATAAGGTGTAAGTGAAATCATTCACCAACATACCAGGAACTAGACTACCTCCAAGGTGGCGACCTTCATAAGTTCCAACTTCGGGGATAAATTCTTGAAAAGTTGTCAAATCGATGAGATTTTCTCCCCAGAAGCGATAAAGGCTTTCATCAAAGCGTAAGTTTTCGATGGGAGCAACTATTTCGCTGTTTTCTACCCAAAAACACGCATAACGGGTCATACCTGTAATTCTACCAGTCGGGCGATCGCTCCAATTTAAATAATGCAAATTTGATACATATAATCCTGTATCTAACTCACTCATAATCTGCTCAGGTGCTAAATTTCCTGGACTCACCTCCGGCGCACGTAAAGTTTCTGCACCGTTAGCGCCGTTAGCAATTTTTTCATATTCTTTAGCAGTGCGAGAGTTTACCAAAGTATTTACTAATATGCCTTGTTCTATGACAGATAACTCTGGTGCTGCCATTTCTCCTAATTCATTAAATCGCGGCACTAATCCTCGTTGAAAGTTTTCTTTTAAACTAAATGCTGAAGAAAGTTGTTTTTCTTGACGTGCTAAAGCAGCCAATGCACTATTTCCTTGTTGGATATCTGCTTCGCCCACAGCCGCCCAAGAAAGCATCATTAATAAATTAGCAACAGCAGCAGGTGCAAAATAAGTTTTATATTGTCCTCGTGGCAATTCTTGAGTAGTTCGAGAAAGTAGTGCTAGTTGTTCTTTTGCTTGATTGATTTGGGCTATATAGGCGTGTTCGTCCCAATTAATTCCGGCAAAAGTACCTTTAACAGCTTGTCCTGATGTTGTAAATAAAGAATAATCTAAAGTAAAAGAATCTGTCGCAAACCAATGTTTTTGTCCACTAGAATCAGCGTAAGCTTTAATTACTGAACCTCCAGCATATATACCAGTAAAATCTAAATTTGTGACTAATTCTAATACTGTTGGAACTACTGCTTCTGGTGCTAACAATTTACCCAAATGTATTTCCCGACTAATTAGAGTTCCTGATGGTACAACTAAATAGGGATCAACTGGTAAAAGTGAAAGTTCACCACGCAATTCTTGCAAAGCTTTGTATGCTACTTGCCAATCCAAGTTCCAGTTTCCAGTGAAAGGAAATTGCCGAAAACTGCTGCGTTGATCTTCCATCAAATTCAGTTCAATCCAACCATCGGCAACACAACCAGTTTGTCGCACTTTGGCATGATTAAAACGAGTAAATTGGCTGCGTTCACTGCTTAGTTTTATTGTGAATTGTTCGCTTGCTGTTTTTTTCAGCAGTAAAGTTTCAATAAGTTGATTAAAACTGGCTTCTAAAGCTGATAATTCATCAATTTTCATGTTCATAGCGCTTCTTGGTTGTGTGCAACACACTCCAGTAAGGAAAAGGGACTAGGAATTAGGGGTTAGGGGCTAGAGTGGTATATTAGAGGCTAAGATCCCCGACTTTTTAGAAAAGTCGGGGATCTTGTAGTTTTCAACCGCCTCCGCCAAAAACTTCGACATCAGCAAATACACAAACAGGTGAACCATGCCCTACACAAATAGCCTGATTTGGTTCACCTTTGCCACAGTAAGGAGTGCCGTACATTTGCCAGTTGGAGGCATCACCGACTTGAATTAGGCTGTGCCAAAATTCTGGGGTTGTAGCTCGATAATTGGGATTACGGAGGGTTTTAGTAAGTTTGCCGTTTTCGATTAATTTGGCATACTCACAACCAAACTGAAATTTGTAACGGCGATCGTCAATTGACCAAGATCGATTAGACTCCATATAAACGCCGTGTTCTATGTCGGCAATTATTTCTGTAAAACTGGCGTTTCCTGGCTCTAGATTTAAGTTAGCCATGCGGTCTATTGCAGGACGATTCCATGAGCAAGCACGGGCGCAAGCTACCCCTGGTACATCTGCTCTGGCTTGACTTTCTAGGCTACCTAAACCCCGCTGAAGTACGCCTTCTTTAATCACATATTCTTTTGTAGCGACAGCGCCCGTATCATCAAAAGCATAGCTGGCAAATTCACCAGATACAGTCGGATCAAAGGTAATGTTCATTAATGGCGAACCATATACTAGTTTGCCAAAATCAGTTTTATTGACAAAGCTGCCACCGGCGTAGTTGCGCTCATCTCCTAAAATGCGGTCAATCTCTAAAGGATGACCGACACTTTCATGGATTTGCAGCATCATTTGGTCTGGGGCTAAAACTAGTTTGGTGCGTGTGGTTGGGCATTCTTGGGCGGTCAATAATTCTATTGCTTGTTCGCCAATTTGCTGTACCCGATGCCATAAATTCTCTAGTTGTAAAAGTTCCCATCCACCTTGGTAACAGTTGGCTTGCCAACCATTATTAGTGCGTTGCTGCACAATTCCCGCATCTTGGGCAATAACTCCGTAATGGGTTCCTAAAGAAATAATATTTTGATAGACTTCTGAGCCGTTGCTGCTGACAAACCAAGTTTCTCGCTCGATAGTATTAGCGCTGGCGGTGGTTTGGACAATTTTATCGTTAACTTTCAGCGTCTTGCATACGCGAACTAGTAAATCGTTGATATCTCTAGGGCTGAGAGCATCCAATGGTTCTAATAATGGAGAGTTATATTCACCGATGACTTGAGGGCGTTCACTTTCACCAAAGGGATATATCCACCATTCACTGGCTGCTAGAGCTTGTTTATAGGCTGTTTGGGCTGCGATTTGTAAAGATGGTAATTCTAAAGAATTAGTGGCTGCATAACCCAGACAGCCATTAACCATAACTTCTAACATTGCTCCAGTGGTAGAGGTTTTACCGTTGGCTTGGGGTAAGCCGTCTCGAACATAACGAGTAGTAACGTTTTCTTTGACGGCTCTAATACCAATCCAATCAGCAGGAATTTTAAAAGTAGCGATCGCTTTTTTCAGTTCAGACCACATAATTTAATAAATGGGGCATGGGGCATGGGGTATGGGGCATTGGGCATTGGGCATTGGGCATTGGGCATAAGTTGCCGAGAGGTTCTAGGTTATTTAGTAGACCTGTTCCTTTTCATCTGATTTTGATAATTGTTGATTATCTGAGGTTTTTGGCAATTCGTAAGTAGTAACTTTCTCTTCAGCTAAGAGTTTGGGACGCAAATAAAGATTTTCTAAAACTACAGCTACACCGGCAACCCAAGGCGGGACAATCACTGCACCGATAATACCTAAAACTTGTGTTCCTCCTAGCACAGCTAAAAGTTGATATAACGGATGAACTCGCACTGAAGAACCTACCAGTAATGGGTCAAGAACATAACTTTCTAGATTTTGAATAATCACAAATAACAGCAGTACCCAAAGAAAAGTCAATCCCCCTTGAGGAATAGCCACAATCAAAGCTGGAACTGCACCTAATATTGGCCCAACAAAGGGAATTAAATTTGTAAATCCAGCAATTACGCCCAGTGCTAAGGCAAACTCTGACAATCCTAAAAAACTCAAACTTAAGGTGATGACAGAACCTAAAATAGCCGAAACTAAAACTCGACCTTGAACGTAACCACCCATCCGTCGAGAAATGGGTACAACTTGAGCTGCAAGGCGTTCGTCCCAGGGTTTAGGAAACAGTTTTACAAATCCTTGAACTAAATTTTTGCTACCACCGACCATGTAGCCGGAAATGACTAAAGCCAAAATCAGATTAACTACGCTACCTAAAATGCCACGAGTCAAGCCAAAAGAGCGCACAAGTAACTGTTGACTAGAACGAAATAACCAATTGGTCAATGCTTGAATATCAAAGAACTGTTCTATTGTTTCTATCTGAGTAACTCCCATTCGTAGAGCTAAATTTTCAGTCCCTGTTCGCAAGTTCTCTAAATAAATTGGTAATCTACTACCTAATCGCTGAATTTGCTCAGAAACAGATGGACCGATGATCAAACCTGCTCCAATTAATCCAGCAATCAGGCTAATGTATACTACAATTACGCCTAGCCAACGGGGCAAGCGCAATCTTTCAGCAGCGTTAACGATAGGCGCAATCGCCGCTGCTAATACTACCGCAATCATAAAAGTTACAAATAAGCTACGCAATTGCCACAGTAATATGGACAAAAAAACAGTGACAACAATTAGCAAAAGATTAGATAAATAAACAGTCTGACGTTTTTCGAGCATAGGGCATGGGGCATAGAGGATGCGATCGCATATTTTGTACCTTAGAATCAAAATAATAAGTCATTTTATTATTTGGGCGATCGCATTTATTGAGAGGATGTAATCGCTAATTAGTGATTTAGGCGATCGCTTCTAGAAATTTTTATGCAACAATCTTACAAAGCCGATGGCGGGATTTGAACCCGCGACCGCTCGATTACGAATCGAGTGCTCTACCACTGAGCCACATCGGCGCACACGGCTAACGATTATAGCATTATTTACTCATGGTCGAACCAAATCCTAAAACTCGTCTTACTCCTGAACAATATGCCCAGCTAAAAGCAGAAATGGCAACTCCCTATCGCGGCTTGCGACAATTTATCTATCTGGGTTGTGCTGCTTCTGGTTCAATTGGTGCATTTGTCTTCTTTTTCCAATTACTTGCTGGACGAAATGTTGATAGTGCTTTGCCTAACTTGGCTTTGCAAGTAGGAGTAGTTGCTCTGATGATATTTCTTTGGCGTTGGGAACAAAAACGGTAAAAACGGTCTTAAATAGATACAATATTCTTCAAAGTAATTAACTTTTTTATAAGTGATGCAATATAAAGAGAGAAAAATAAAAAAAATATTAGGAAATCCGAAAATACAAAAATTTCTGAGAATAATAGAAATTGTTCAAACGGGGTCAGCCAATATAAAGACCCTGAATATAAACCCATAACATTCAAATGGGGTTAGCTAGATTTATAAACCCCAAAGTTAAAAAAACTCACAATGTTTGAAGCGTCAAGATTACAATGTTAGTCTTGGCGCTTTTAATTTTCTAGCTACAAACTCTATAGGTTACATAATATTGGTCAGATGTATGAACCGTTTTATGAATTTATTCGGCAGTTTTTGCCTGAATTTAAAATTGACGTAACTATTGTTGAGCCATTGCTAGAGTCCAGAAAAGTTTATAAGGGAGAATTTTTGTTTCGGGAGGGTGATGTTTGTGATTTTGTTGGCTTGACGTTGAAAGGTTGTTTGAGAACATTTTTCCTAAAAGATGCAAAAGAATTTACTCTGTTTTTCCATTCTGAACATCAACCGCTAGGTGACTACGAAAGTTTCTCCAAGCAACGACCGGCATGTTTTTCCTGTCAGGCAATTGAAGACTCTGAGGTACTGCTTATCAACCATCAGGTATTGCAAGTTTTTGAAGTAGCACCAGATGGTCAAAAATTCCTTCGACTTTATGCTGAAAGCCTTGCATTCATGTTACGAGATAAATTGCTTTCTCTTTTTAAGGATACTCCTGAACAGCGTTATCTCAACCTTATTCAAACTGAACCTTTAATCTTGCAGCGCATTCCTCAATACTATTTAGCATCCTATCTTGGTATTGAGCCAGAATCCTTGAGTCGATTAAAACGCAGAGTCCATCACTAAAAGGCTTCTTAACTCAAGTTAATGCAGGTGAAGGGCTTAGGAGGTAAATTCACAATGGAACACTTCAAACACAAAAACTTGCAATGTCATTAGAACAAAATAAGTCCATTGTCCTGCAAGCCTACCAAGCATTTGATGTAGGAGATATCGAAAAAGGTAAAGCATTTATCGCTCCAGACATAAAAGGCTATGTGATGGGGAGAAATCAACTCAAAGGTTCTGATGCCTTTTTTGAATATGCACTGATGATGCGTACTGCTTTTCCTGATGGTCGCCACACTTTTGAAGATGTGATTGCTGAAAGTAATCAAGTTGTCACCCGTGGAACGTTTAGTGGAAATCACTCTGGAGGATTTATGGGTATTTCCCCCACAGGAAAGCAAGTCATGTTTTCAGTTATTCATATTGATCGTGTCATGGATGGTAAAATTGTAGAACATTGGGGGCAAGGCGACACAATGGCGTTAATGCAGCAGTTAGGTGTAGCAACGTGGTTGATAAAATTTTAGCCTTTTTCTCTGTGTTCTCTGCATCTCTGTGGTTTGGAAGTAACTTGTTTAACCACAGAGGCACAGAGCAACCAGAGTCAATAAGAATTTTTTGACAACAATCTTACCTACCTTGACAAGGCTAACCCTAGCCCTTATGGAACTGTTACTAAATAGGGTGAGGGAATGGGTTGGACACGTCCAGCATTGACTAGTGCTTGATAAACAAAAGCAGCAACTTCTGCCCTAGTTGCTTCACGATTCGGATTGAGTTGCTTAGCTGTGGGATAGTTGACTACTAATTGTCGTGTAGTCGCTGCTGCTACGGGAGCAGTTGCATAATTAGGAATCTGGCCACTATCAGCGTAAAAGGAAATCACACCTGGATTACTCGCTGTTAAGCCTAGACCATTTGCCAAAGAAACTAAAGCTTGCACTCTAGGAATTTGCTGCTGTGGTTTAAATGTACCACCAGGATAGCCAGAGAGAAATTCACTTTGGTAAGCAGATTGAATTGCAGCATAAGCCCAAAAATCACTTTTCACATCTTTAAAATCAATCACTGAGCGTTTAGCTGGTGGTTTTAAGGCTTTGGTGACAATTGTGGCAAATTGGGCACGAGTTACAGGTTCGTTAGGCTTAAATGTACCATCAGGAAAGCCAGCGATAATATTTTGGGAAGCTAAAGCTTCGATGTAGCTTTTTGCCCAGTAACCTGTGGGTACGTCTTTAAAGGCGACAGGGCCTGAAGGTGGCTCAACAGTGGCTGCAACAAAATCTACTTGACCAGAAATCTTTTTTTGATCGATATCGTTACCAATAGCGACAATCGTATTAGTCTTGGTAGCATTGTTTAAGTCATAACGAGTGTTACTGCGAATTAGATTACCACCAGGATCTTCGTTAGTACCAAGGTTGGGTAGAGCATTAACAGTTGCAACAATACCATCTTGAGTATTGTTTTGGATTACATTCTTACGCAGTACGGGTTGAGCAGATTCTGAGATATAAATCCCGACTTTATTTTGGATAATCTGATTTTCGGCAATTAAAGGTGTAGAAAGACCACCAATTGCCAAACCAAAACCAGTATCTTGAAACAAGTTATTGCGAATTTCTCCTTGGGCAGATTTAGCTACTGAAAGCCCATTACCTTTGTTTTGTACAAAGACGTTACTTTCAATTTTGGGATTACCTGTACCCGTTATAAAAACACCTTCTCTACCGTTGTTAGTAAAGGTACTGTTTTTGACAACAGGATTGGTTGATTCCACCCATACACCTGTACCTCGTTGCGTCGGGTTAGTAACTGTAACGCCTGTGATAGTCGTATCTTGGTCGCCAAGAATTGTAATATCTTGTCTGGCAAAAGTACGACTGGTGTAAAAGCCACTACCTGTAATTAATGTTGCTTGACCTTTATTAGCTTCATCACCTTGTAGTGTCAACCCTGGTTTAAGCAAAATTGGAAATTGTTCTCCGCTTTCACTGTTATAAGTGCCAGGTGCAAGTTGAATGATTGTACCTGGTTGGGCTTGGCTAATGGCGAAGGTGATAGTTTTATAAGGTGTTGCTTGTGTTGTACTAGTACTAGCAGTATCTGCACCAGTGGTTGGGTTTACATAAATCACTGGTGCTGTTGTGGGAACTTGCGCTACTAAAGTTGGGGCGATCGCTTCTTGAGTGATAATACCAGCATTCACTTCCCTAGACAGTAGTGTAGAGCCAGTAGAAA